>JBNKLQ010000099.1:0-19672 GCA_050292445.1 Promineifilaceae bacterium (SeqCode)
TATTCAAAGCCTTAGGCCCAGTCGATTTACGCAACGTGGCACGGGATGAAATGTTGCGCTGGATGGTGTTTATCCCTTTGCTAATTGCACTCGTGGTTCGCTACGGCTGGCCGCTTCTGGTGACGCAGCTACAAGCCAACTTTCAATTTGATCTGGAACCGTACCGAGTCATGATCATGAGTTATCTGGTGATTGGTGCCCCTGTTGTTTTTGGGGTAGTGATTGGCTTTTTGCTGCTGGATGAACGAGATGAAGGCAGTTTGATTGCGTTACAGGTGACGCCGCTCTCGCTTACTAATTACCTGGTATACCGGTTGGGACTGCCAGTCATTTTAACCGTGATCTTGCTGCTTGTCTCGCTGCCGCTGGCCGGGATTAGCAATTTCACTTTTGGTGAACTGCTGCTGCTGGCGCTGGTCGCAGCGCCATTGGCTCCCATGCTGGCCCTCTTTTTAGCTGCTTTTGCCAGCAACAAAATCCAGGGTTTTGCCCTCATGAAAGGAGGCGGCATCCTATTTATCCTGCCCTTTGCGGCTTACTTTTTAGATGATCGTTGGCAATGGGTGTTTGGGCTGTTCCCAACCTACTGGGCACCTAAACTATACTGGATGATTAGCGAAGGTGTGTCGGGAATTTGGCTAATGGTGTTGGTTGGCGTTGTCAATCAGCTCATTTGGATTTACTTGCTTGGCCGCCGTTTTAACCGCATTCTGCACCAGTAAAGAAGAGACCCAAAGGGCTTGGCGTCAATAAATCTCAGTTGACTTAAGGCGAACTCTTAGGGTCTGTATTGTTACTTTTCACTGAATACATATTACAGTCTTACTGTTTACCGATCTGTCGATTTTTTTGCACCCACACATCAAATTCGTGCAGGAGCTGGGTTTTTACCTCATCTTCCACCCCTGCGGCGACGAAGGCGTTCCGGGCGATGCGGGTTAGGCCGGACGGAGCATAACCAAAATTACGGGCCAGGACTGCATACTCTTGTATGAGAGAGGTGTTGAACAGCGGCGGATCATCGCTGTTGACGGTGACCAACAGGCCACGCTCATCAAGCTGGCGGAAAGGATGGGCCTCTAGCGAAGGAAAAACGTTCAGGCAAATATTACTGGTAGGATTGATTTCCAGAGGGATTTGGCGCACTTTTAGGGTGGCCAGCAAGCCAGGGTCTTCGATGGCGCGCACGCCATGCCCAATACGGTCGGCTTGCAGCGCCTTCAGGCTGCCCCAAATGCTGTCTGGTCCGACGGTTTCGCCTGCGTGCGGTACACTTAGCAGACCATTGGCTTTGGCTTTTTCAAAGGCGTGGGCAAAGGGTTCGGGGGGGCAGCCCACTTCATTGCCGCCCAATCCAAAGCCCACAACGCCAGAATATTTGCCTTCCAAAGCGTAGGCCAGGGTTTTATTGGCAATTTGGGGAGTGTAACGGCCGTTTTTACCAAAACAAAAATTGCGCGGCACATCAAATACCCATCGCATCTCCACCCCGAAATCCTTTTTCGCTTGTGTGCGACCTTTTTCCAGCCCGCGCATCAGATCATCAAAGGTAATGCCTTTATCCTGATAATCTGTGTGCGTGTAAGGTGTGATGGTGATTTCCCGATAGCGGATATTTTGGGTGGCCATATCGACCCCGTTCTCATAAACTAGCAGCGCAAAATCATCAGCCGTGCGAATTAAGTCCTGAATGGTCAGATATACCTGGATGAAGTGTGGAAAATCGACAAACTTAAACCAGCGACGCAGCCCGTCTGCTTTGCGGCTGGGTAAACTGTCTAATTTCTTGTGGCGTTTGGCGAGTTTTAAAACAGTCCCTGGTTGAATCGCGCCTTCCAAATGGATGTGAATCTCTGCCTTGGGCATGTTTTGAATAAAATCAGCGACGTGTTCAGATAGTTCAGTCATAAATTACGGTATATTTGTATCCATTCGGAAAGGGTTAATGTTTCGGCTCGGCGACGGCCGTCTATGTTTGCCGCCTCTAAAATGCCTGAGATTTCTGTCGAATTATATCCCAATTGACGCAAATTGTTTTTTAATTGTTTGCGTTTTTGGCTAAAACCCGTTTTTACCAGGGTGAAGAACCGCTTTTCTTCGGCAAAAGGGAGCAATGGTTCAGGAAAAAGCGTCAAGCGGATGACGGCTGAATCTACATCGGGGCGGGGCCAGAAAGCACCGGCTTTGATAGTGCTGATGGTTTCGGCGTGACCATACAGTTGGGTACTGACGGCCAGCAAACTCATTTGGGGAGGAACGGCCGTAATCCGCTCTGCCACCTCTTTTTGTACCGTCATCACCAGGCTGGTGGGCTTTTGTTGGGCCGACAGCAGATGGCGCAAAATCGCTCCGGTGATGTAGTAGGGCACGTTGGCCACCACTTTGTAGGGTTGGTCAAACAGCGCGTCCAGGTCTTGTTCCAGGATGTCGCCATGAATCAACTGGACGTTGTCAAAATAGGCCAGCTCTGTTTGCAAAATGGGGAGAAAGCGATTGTCTAGCTCAACGGCCGTTACAGAAGCGGCAGTTTGAGCCAACAAGCGCGTCAGGCTGCCTAAACCGGGCCCAATTTCCAGCACTGGCTCCAACGGCCGTAGCTCCGCCGCCTCCACAATCCGCGCCAAAACATTTTCATCAAACAGAAAATTTTGCCCCAGGCTCTTCTTTGGCTCGATTTGGTAATGGGTGAGGAGTTGCTTTGGGTGCATAGTGAGTAATTGAGTAATTGCGTAACTGAGTAAGTGGGTAGCTGTAAACCAGTAAATTGCCCAATTACCGAATTACGCAATTATAGATTTATGGCAGCGCCGTTGGTAGCAAATAATTAATGTCTTCCGGCGCGGGCACGGGCGTGAGATAATAAACATCCACATAGCCAGACCAGCTGACGTACTCATCTTCGTCGTAGCCCAAATCAATCCAACGGCCGCGCACGCCACCACCGGTATCTCCAGCAAACGCTTTGCCGTAGCCTGGCACGTACACGTAGGAGCGGAACGGCACGATATTGCGATCAATAGCCACCACGCCAGTTCCGGCAGGCGCGCCGCTGGCCGTGATGCCGTAGTTGGGATGATCGGGCGATTTGCCCGAGCTGGCGGCTGTGTAGGCCGTTACCCGCATGCGCACCACGCGCCAATATTCCAATGGGCCTTCCGGCGTGTCGATGGTGCGAATGTTGATACGGGTACCGTACCCGATCACCTGGTTTACCGGCTGTTGGGCCACCCACTCACCATCCACCGTCTGGCTCACTTCGACGCCATTTTCATACCGTACGCGAACGCGTTGCCGCTTAATACCCGGCTGTCCAGCGCTAATTGGCGCGGTCGTGTCCAGATCGAGATCGGGCGAGGCCTGCCACAATGTTTGGAAGGGAATCGGTTCGTCCACCAGGCGAAAATCCTCAGTTACGCGGATGACCTGGATGGTGTCGTTGGCTTTAACGGCCGTATCCGGCCCTGGAATGGTGTAATCGTAGCCTACTAATCCAATGCCAGCTTCTGCCAGTACATCGAGCACGTTGCTGTGGTGGCTACGAATTTGGATGATACGGCCGTCTACCGCAATGGTCAGCGGGAAGGAACGCTGCACCTGGATGGTCATGTTGGGCTGAAGCCAGGTGCCCAATGGTGGCTCGACACCGTCGCTGCCATACACCTCAATCCCCGCTTCGGTCAGTGCCGCGCCAACAGTTTGGG
The DNA here is from genome assembly GCA_050292445.1 of Promineifilaceae bacterium (SeqCode). GTDB lineage: Bacteria > Chloroflexota > Anaerolineae > Promineifilales > Promineifilaceae > Leptofilum. Next base: position 3,702 of record JBNKLQ010000099.1, read on the forward strand.
TGGCTGTACGTACCGTTTGCTGCTCACCACCCGCCAAAATAGTGATGGTGACAAAACGGCCGATCTCCAACGTTTGGGGCAGGGGGGTTTGGTCCAGGGCGGCAAAGGAGACGGGCACACCGTCGGCCAATATTTGGTCTGTCCTTTGGGGCAGCAGACCACGCTGTGCTAAAAACGCGCCGATGGTCGGTTGGCGGGTCCAGAAAGTTTGGGTGCCTGCTTCGGAGCGGATGGTGATGCCTTTGGCACGAATGATTTGGATACCAGTGTGGGGAACGGCCGTTTCTGCCAGACCAGGCACGACTAAATCCTCAGCCCGCGTCTCAATACCTGCCGCTGCCAGCACCTCTGCTACTCTGCTGAAGTTGCCGGTCACTGTTTGCGGTGGCCCATCATCAATGTAGATGGTGTAATTTTCCTGTGCCACAGCATAACCTGCTGCGACCACACCACCAAGCGCCAGCAGAAAAATCATACCTGCGATGATTCGTTTACCGCTGCTTAATAAAGCCATAAATAATATTCTTCGCAAAAAAAGCCCTGGCAAACTTCTAAAGTAACCATTGTCATGCCTGCGAAGGCAGGCATCCAGAGGCGAGTAGTCTAATAGATTCCCGCCTGCGCGGGAATGACAAGCCGGGATTATAAAAGAAAAAGAGATTGGAGATTATCTGTTGCGGCAATCTCCAATCTCCAGTTTCTTTACTGACATGTACGCATTTATGTTCATGGAACCGGTGGTCACCAGGTAGTCCTGGGCACCCGAAAGGTTTGTCTTAGCGCTGCTTCCTTCCGGACCTGACGCGGTTCGACAGCTTTCGCCGCCAGGGACCCAATGTCCACCGGTCTCATGCACACAAATGTGCCTACACAAAATTTTAAACATTGCAAACGGGATCGTAACAAAGTTGTTGGGGAAGGGCAAATTATCCGTAATCGGTAATCAGTTAGAAATAAACGATTACTGATTACGGTTCACCGATTACCGGAATCAGTTCCAGATGCCCAAGACCTCTGGTCCGCGATCCAATTCCCACGGGTAGATGATGTAAGCATCCGTTACGGCCGCATAGTAAGTGGGTGTATAGCCCGGATACAGTGATGAAGCTGGCTTGTAATGCAGCACACAGGTATCGGGCGTGCCACCAGCCGCGTCAATGCGGTTGGCTACCGTCACTGTGTTGCGCCCTTTGGTCCAAACATCGTCCACAACCAGAATGCGCCGCCCGGCCAGCAAGCTGTCGGCCGGAAACTGAATGAATTCTGGAATAGCAAACTTTTCCTGCCCTGGTGTTTGCAAGCCTGGAAAATCAGCCGGGAACCGGACAGATGCGGTCAGAATGTATGTGATGTTTAGCGCTTCGGCCAACATACCACCCGGTACGATGCCCCCACGCGTAATAATGAGCATGGAATCATAGCGCCCCTGAATTTGAGGCACCAGATAATCAATTAGCTTGTCTACGTCGGACCACGTAAGAACCTCACGACGCATTTGGAACTCCTTAAACGATATTGGGTCGGGTATTTTAGGCCTTCCCGCGCCTGTTTCTACCCGTGACCCGCAATCCTACACGTTAGCCAGCGGCATGTCAACTGAAATAAGATTTTCATCTCATACGTGATGAATTTTACATTTGTTCTGTTGTGTGTAGGGCGGCATGTAAACGGCCGTTCCCCTACAATAGCTTCATCTTAGAGATTGGTTGAGCAATTGCAAAAATAGACTGTGGTTGTGCAGCTGCCTGGACGGAAAGCAGTCAAAAGGCAACCCTGATGCACCCGGCTAAAGTTTAGAAAATTATCAACTCGTCTCACCCACAACCTAGCAATATTGCCTGAAAACGACCCGGATGTTCCCGGGTCGTTTTCGGTTTAAACCAGGACTGGCAGTCCTTATCAAAATGGTTTGGCAAACATGCCTACCTTGGGAGGACTGCCAGTCCTAAAAACTCGACATCATTTTTTGCGCGAGGGGAAGCGGGATAAGATTGTCGCTCCGTCGGGCATGGGCAGCCGAGCACCGACTGCTACACTATCCGGCACGCGGATGGCACGTTGGCCGCCACCGAGTTGGTAGATGGATACGGCCGTATCCGGCTCACTCATGCTTACCGGCACCACCGCCTGGCCCAGCAAATAGCCCTCACTGTCGATGGCGCAGCTGGTGACCGTGCCCACTACCTTGCCTCGCTTGTCCAAAACCGGATCGCCGCCATCGGGACGGCGCACACCTTTTTCGTTCATGCGGAAGCGTACCACGACCCGGTCACGGCTTTCCTCATGGGCAATAAAGGCGGCCCGACCCACAAAGAACGGTTTCCACAGCTTGGCGTAGCTGCCAAAGCCTGCATCGCCGGGGTTCAGGTTCATCTCGCCCGCCAGTTCGTGGCCGTATAGCGGCAGACCTGCTTCCGTTCGCGTACTGTCGCGGGCGGCCAAGCCACACGGCTTGAGGCCCATCGATTCACCCACTTCCAGCAGTGCCGCCCACAAATCGGGCGCTTTGTCGGGATGGACAAACAGCTCGTAGGCCACACGTTCGCCCGTGTAGCCCGTGCGGGAGATGATCAGGTCGAAGTTGCCCACTCTACCTTGAGTGAGACCAGCCCAAGGCAATCCCTTAATCTTTTTAGCCAACTCAGGATCGTCACACAGCGCCAGCAAAATGTCGGTGGCGCGAGGGCCTTGCAGGGGCATGTCTACGCGGCATTCGCTGCCGTACTGCGGGTCACGCAAGTCGCGCAGCTGCACCGGATGCTGAATTTTGGCATACGGCCGTTCTGCATCAATCATTACTTCGCCGTTGTTGACGGCATTCAGCCAGGCCCAATCTTTGTCGTTGTTGGAAGCGTTTACCACAAGCATGAAGCGATCGGTGGCCAGCCGGTAAACCAACAAATCATCAATAACGGAGCCATTGGGCAACAACAGGTAAGTGTAGTGGGATTGACCTACTTTCAGGGCAGAGACGTCGTTGCTTAGCACGGTGTTGAGGAATTCCTCGACGTGCGGCCCGCTGGCGTCGAACACGCCCATGTGAGTGGCATCGAACAGTCCGGCGGCTTCACGCACGGCCATATGTTCTTCCACCACAGAAGTTTCGTAACGGACAGGCATCTCATAGCCGCCAAAGGGCACGATGCGCCCACCTAGCGCCACATGGGCGTCGTAGAGGGTGGTGCGCTTCATGGGCGGATCGGCTGGCTCTTCCCAGCTAAATTCGGGCAAAGCATTGCCATTGCTGAACTGGTCGTTGCCAATGAAGTATGGTTTTGTGAGGGAAACGACCGTATCCGTTTTGTCTGGCTCTGGCAGTTCTACCTGTGGCTGGATTGCTTTCACAACCACCGCCCCCGGTAGCTTGGCATACAAATCGCCAAAATCCACATAGCCATCGGACAAGTCAGCCAGCCATTCAGCTGCCTGGTGGGCTGTGGCGGCATCGGCAAAACGAACCTGGTAATGTGTCGCGCTGATTCGCTTGATGTTGGCAATGGCCTGGGCAATGCCCAGCTTCGATGGTTGAATGTCGCCATCGGCCAAGGCCAGTACATCACTGGTGAAAGCATAGTTGAGGAAAGTGGTGGCGATTTCTCCGCGAATTTCTAGGGTGTGGGAAACGGCCGTACTCTCCGGCACATGTCGCAGCTGCTGCACAATTTCACGAGCGCGCCTCATAGCAGAAAAATCGACCTTGGTGCGCAGAAGCTTCTTGCCGCCCAGCGCTGTGTAGGTAAATGGTTTGCAGCCATTTAGCGTTGTGGCAATCGCTTCTGCTAGTAAATCCACTTCGGCATCACCAAAGCCCAGCTGGCTAATCCAGACCGTGCCCAAGCGCAGGCCGGTGGGGTTGAGCGCGCCCATATCACCAGGAATGGTGTTGCGATTAACCACAATGCCGACCACATCCAAGACGCGGGCAGCCATATCGCCAGACAGATGCACGCCGTTATGCGTCACGTTTTTGGTGTCTACCAGCAACAAATGGTTGTCTGAGCCACCGCTAACGGTACGTAGGCCATGTTCGGCCAACTTTTTGGCCAGCCGTCTGGCGTTATCCACAATGCGCTGCTGCAAGGCGCGGAACTGATCCGTATTGGCCAATTTCATGGCAATAGCCAGTGCCGCCATTGTGTTCAAATGCGGGCCACCCTGCTCACCAGGGAAAACGGCCCGGTCAATCTTGCGGTATAAATCGCGGCGGTGGGTAAGCAGCATCGCGCCGCGCGGCCCGCACAGGCTTTTGTGTGTGGTGGTCATTACCACGTCGGCAATGCCAATGGGGCTGGGATGCACGCCTGCAGCTACGAGTCCAGAAATGTGAGAAATATCAGCCAGCAGGTAAGCGTCAACTTTGTCGGCAATTGCGCGGAAGCGCTGCCAGTCAATAATGCGTGGGTAGGCAGAATAACCGGCCACGATGATTTGCGGCTTGGCTTCAATGGCCCGTCGTTCAATGTCATCATAATCGAGCAGCTCAGTTTTGTCGTCAACAAAGTAAGTAGCCCCGCTGTAATGTTTGCCAGACCGGTTGATGCGGGTGCCGTGTGAAAGATGGCCGCCGTCGTTGAGATTGAGTCCCAAAATGGTGTCGCCTGGTTTTAGCAGGGCGGTGTAAACGGCATTGTTGGCCGGAGCACCACTGAGCGGCTGCACATTGACATAAAGCTTATCCGCGCTGACGCCATTGGTGGCAAAAAGCTCCGCTGCGCGGCGACGGGTAAGCGCTTCCAGCATGTCGGCGTATTCAACCCCTTTGTAGTAGCGCGGGTCGGAATAGCGGCGGTAATAAGCTAGTTCCATATCCATATCAAGGATTTCTGCTTCGGTTTGGCGGCGGCTGGCTTCTCGTGGGTAGCCCTCTGCATAAATGTTGCCGAAGTTGCTGCTCATTGCTTCGCGCACAGCCTCGGGTGAGGCGCTTTCTGAGGCGACAAGAAGAATGGTGCTGTCTTGCCGCTGGTCTTCGCGTTGCAGTAATTGGGAAAGGTCGGGGTCTATTTCACTAAGGGAACCGTGAAAGATGAAGTCGTCTGACATGAAACACTCCTATAAAAGGTTTGAAATGTGACGGGCTGGGTTTGGGAAATTGTGAAGGGTCAAGGGCGCGTCCCCGAAATGTGAGCGACAGTGTCGGCGACATTATCGTTAGGGGAACGGCCGTATTTTTTTATTACCCTGTGATTTTAGCAGGATTTGTCATGTCTGCTAATCAAAATGAGTCACAGAGGGGAACTTCGGAATTCTTTGTGGCTTCTATAGTCAATTAAGGCACACGCAAATAGCGGCGGATACGTTGAATGAAGGCGTCACGGCCGTTTTCCATCTCTTGGCGGCGCATGGCAGAATCTTCCTGCAGCCGCTGGCTAATGCCCTCTTGCCGCCGCTCCAATGCCGCCACAAAGCGTTCTAAAATGGTGGGGTCCTGGGTCAGCACAGTGGCAAACGCTTCCTTGTCGATGATGATCACCTCTGTTTCTTCATTTGCCCGAATCGAAGCGGAACGGGCTTCCCCTGTAAGTAAACTCATCTCGCCAAAAAAGTCTCCGGCATTGAGTTGGTTGGCGTAAACGGAACGGCCGTCTGCCGAGCGCACATACACAGAAACCGCTCCTTTGTTAATGATGAAGAGCGAATCACCTGGATCGCCTTGTTTGACAAGCTGTTCCCCAGTGGTGTAGGTGGAAACGGCCGTGCGACTGGCCAACTGCCGTAGCTGCGACTCGCTCAATACGTCCAGCCAGTGAAGCGAGTTCATCATGTCAAATAGACGCTCTTGCCGGGCTTCTAGCGCTAACTGTGATGCTTTCTCCGGCACTAGGTTTACCTTGTAGTCACCAGTTGGATCGGGAATATGGATGCCAGCGCGGTGCAGGCTGAACCAGGCCCGCGTCAACACCTTGTCGCGCATCACAACCTTGTCGCTATAATCATCCAGCCAGTAGCTCAGGCCGTACGTCACGCAGCCATCCTGCATGGAAACTACATGAGACCTCAGACGAGGATGGAGCCTGACTTCTTCCAGTCCTGCTACAGCCTCTACCAGCGTGCTTTTTACCAGGTTTGGGGAATACGACTCGCTGAGCGTTAGATAGACGGTTTGGATTTGCTGGTTGGTTGGACGTGAATAGTTGATAATTTTGCTTTCTGCTACGGTGCTGTTTGTGAGCATCACGCGATGGTCTTCACGGGTTAGCAGAGTCAGCGTACGCCAATTTTGCCGCACAATAATTCCCTCAATGCCGTCAATTTCAACCCAATCATCCGCAGAAAATGGCGCTTCAATTTGCAACGAGATGCCAGAAATAAGGTTCCCCAATGTATCTTGTAATGCCAAACCAATAATCGCCGAGGCGACGGTGGAGGTAACCAGCAACCCCGTTAATTCCACGCCAAACACCAGCCGAATCGTCAGCAAAATGACGAAGAGCATGATGAACCATTCAGAAATGTCTAGCAGGAACGGTGGGATTTTTACGTTGCGTCGGTTCACCAGCAACTCTAGCAGCGTCCATTTGATGGCCCGCAGAATGGTACTGAGACCCAGCAAAAAGGTAACTGCCAGCCAGATGTTGCGTTGGGCATTGTTTAATGCAGGCAATGTGTCGCTGTTGAGCCAGAAAAGCAATCCCTGGCTTACCAGCAGGGTCAATGTGATTGATCCAATAAGACCAAAGGGAAGCCGCGCTTTAAGCAGCCGGGAAAGGAAGATAACAAGAACAACAATAGCCAGGGCAATCCAGACAATATTCAACATCCAGGCAAAGGGCATACAATACGCTCCAACAACTTTTTCTTACCAATACTGTAAACGCAGAAAGTGTTTTCAAAAATAGAGCAAACGTGAAAACTGCTTTTATTAAAGAAAATCACTGCGAAATAAGGGGAGTTACTTCGCAGTGATTTGTTACAAGTCTTATGATATTGTAGCGTGGTTGCCTGACATTGTGTCTTAATCGCCAACTGATGGGGCAAATGTGGGGAGTTGTCGATACCGCCCGCCAAACAGCCACCATTCGAGCGCTGTTGCCAGTAGATAAAAGATAGCAACCATGCCGAAGATCGGTACAAAGCCAAATTCGCCAAAGCGCACCTGAAGCCAGCCACTTACCTGCGGCATAATAAACCAGCCAAATTGAAACGAAAGCGAGTTCAGGCTCATGGTCAGGGCTTGAACCTCTTTGGGTACGTGCTCTAAAACAAACGTTTGGTAGACGGGGTTGCTCAAATTCATCAGGGCGAGGCGGAATATATAAGCGATGCCGGCCACAAAGAACCAGAAGCTGGCAGTGACCATTCCGCCGGGCACCAGCCAGGCCCCCAACCCCAGCATGATGAGAAACGGTACGGAGAAAATTTGGGTGAGGATGACCGTGTTTATTTTCCCATATTTATCGGCCAGGAGTGGGCCCAAGAATTGGGCAATGGCCATCGCCAACCCGCCAATGGCAAACACCATAGAAATAGGCGGGTCGGGCTTTTCGTAGACGTTGCGGAAGTAGATGTTCATAAAGGGCTGCATGAGTCCAGCACCCAGACCAATGATGAGCTGTGGCAGCAAAAATTGGCTCAAACTCCAGCCGTAGCGACGCAGTTGGACCCAAGGCAGTTCCACGCGCCTTTCGCGGTCAACGGGAGGCATGATGATGCGGGTGAGCGGGCCAACAGACAGAACGGTAACGAGCATCATGCTGCCTAAGGCCAGTTGATAAGAGAGCGTGTCGGTTGGCGCAGCATCGAACCAACCGCCCAGCCAGGTGGGCAGCCAGCCGCCCAGCAGGTTGCCAAAAAAGCCGGAAACCGTCATCAGACCAAAGTTGAAGCTAAACACCCACTGGCGTTCATTTTCTGAGGTGTTGGCCATGAGGAAGGGGGCCATGGCCACTTGCCGCATGCTCATGCTGACGCCTGCGACCATGTTGAAGAGGATGAGCAGGGCGCGAAAGGGAAACAGCACCAGCCCAATGATGGCCAAACTGCTGACAAGTGCCGTGCTGATCATGATTTTCTTTTGCGAAAACCGTTCGGCCAGGTAGGCGGCGGGCAGGGCCATGAGGATCGAGGCAAAGGAGGAAGCGGTTTGCAGAGAACCGACGAAGGCTTCATTGTAGGTATCGCCCAGGCTCAGAACGTAGAAGTTAAAGAGAAAACGAAAAACACCAAAGGCTAATCCGGTAAACGCGCTGTAAAGGAGGACCAGACGGGCATTGGGGCTGAATTGTTTGGTTTTTTCGATGTAGGCGGCAAAGCTACCGGGGCTTGGTTGAGACATAGTTCACACTCTGAGACAATAGATTTTATTAGATGATTGTCTAACTAAAAGTGTAGCACAATTTTTACGGCCGTCACCTGATCTTTTGTCCATGTCGGTGTGACTTTTGTCGTAGGCAATGTTCTCAGTTCCCACAAAAAAAGCCGACATGGTTCCTTAAACCATGCCGGCTCCTAAGGTTTGCTAGAAACGGTGACTAACCACCATTACTGTTGCCATTGTTGTTATCGTTACTACCACCGTTTCCATTTCCCTGACTGGGGTGAGGGCCGTCCCCAACCGGGTCGCAATCATTGAGGCAAACACCGTCACCATCACCGGGGCCGTTTTGCCCGGAATTGGTGTCATCTTGCCCATATTTGTTTTCGTCCCCAACGGGGTCGCAGTCACCATTGCAGATGCCATCCCCATCACCGGGGCCATTTTGGCCATTGTCGCTGCCGGGTGACACTGCGTCGCTTCCATTGCCATTGGTGGCACCGGGGCCATCCTGGCTGCCAGGGCCGTTTTGGCCATTGTCCTGCTCCTGGCCAAACTTATTTTCATCACCGACCGGTTCGCAATCACCATCACAGGTGCCATCGCCGGGACCATTTTGGCCATTGTCAATATCTTGTCCGTTTTGATGGCTATTTCCCAGAGGATCACAGTCTCCTTGCGGGCAGGCGGGGTCCCACGCTTCATCCTGGCTGTGACGCCAGCGGAACATGGGTGGATCATCCAATCCAGCCTGCACTTGTTCCTGATATTGGTTCAAGAGCTGGTTGACCTCGCCAAACATGGCTTGTGCCGGATCGCCCAGCTGTGCCATCGTTTGCTGCTCATTTTGCAGCATGGTTTGCATTTGGGTGAGCAAGCCGACTAATTCAGGATCGCCAGTTTGGGCGGCCAGCTGGAGTGCCTGCTGCAGATGGGTTTCCAGGCGGCCAACAAGTGGTTCATCAACCGGGTCACCGGCCTGCATGAGCTGGGTCATCTCTTCCAGCCGAACCTGGGCCAGGTTCATTTGCAGGGTTGCTTGTTCAACGGGATTGTCGGCCATCGCCATTTTGGTCTCTTCCAGCATCAGCTTGACGGGGTAGAGTGGGGTGTCTGGCAAGCTGTCGTTGGCCAGGGCCACGGTGCCGCCTCCCAGGCCAAACAGGACGAGGGCGGTGGCAACAGCACGGGCTAATAATACGTTCATAGGTTTTTGCTCCTTTTGCAACTGTCGATTACGAAAGGCTGCGCGTTTTTGCGTCAGCCATCCTTTCAGACGCAGGAGCGGGCCGGGAGATACGGGTGCCGTTGGTAATTGCTCGATTTGGTCGAGGAAAAAGGCACGATCGGCCGTTTGCCAATCAGTGGTGGGGGTGGGTTGTACGGCCGTTTGCCACACCATCATTTTTTCCGCAGCGGTCAGCAGCGGGACCAGGGCTTCTTTATGTTCCGGGTAGCGGGAGAGAACGGCCGTTATCGGTTTGGTTTTTATTTCCTCTAAGGCGGCGTCAAGAATGTCTGCAAATTGTTTGGTCATGCCACATGCTCCTCGATAGGCTGCGGTGTCAGCATTTGCTGCAAGCGGGCCAGGCCGCGATGCTGCAAGGATTTCACCGCCCCAATGGGTTTCTCCATGAGGGCAGCCACTTCTGCGTTAGAAAAGCCTTCTAAAAATTTGAGGGTGATGACCTGCTGCTGATCAGGCGTGAGCGTTTGCAGAGCGGTGATGACTTGTTCGCCCAACAAATGCTGTTCGGCCAGCTGGCAGGGCGTGGTGCCGTTGCTGGGCAATGTGTCAGCCAGGGGCAGGTGGTTGCGGTGCGCCTGCCGTCGGTAGAAGTCGATGACCAGGTTGTGGGCGGTGCGATAAAGCCACGCCTTGAGCTGCGTTTCGGGGCCATTGCCGTTTTTCAGGGCTGCCAGGAACCGTTCAAAGACAACGGCCGTTAGTTCCCGCGCTGTCTCGGCATCGTTGACCTGCCGGACGATGTAGCGGAAAAGCAGGGGGTGGTATTGATCGTAAACGGCCGTTAACGCCGTCCGATCAAAGTTCTGAGCCTGTTGTAGCAGCTTTTCGTCACAATTCTTCACAGTCACCCTCACCCATTACAGACGCATGACACGTGCAAAAGATACGGGCAATAAAGCTACCCATAGGATACAAGAAAAGTATGAAGGAATTGTGTTACTTTCTGGAAAGTTGGAAATTTAGGGTCTGTTCGTTCTAAACGTGGCGAGCTTGGTCCAATATTCTTACTTTATTTACTCTTTTTTTCTTTAACAGCACCAATTTTTGAGTATACTCTTTAGTGCATTCGGTCAGAATAAGCGTCTAATCGTGAATACATCGTAAAACCATGGGGCAACCCTGTATTTATTGCTGGTCGGAAGAAATCTATGACCTCTGAGATTGATAAGACAAGATTAGGCATCACATTTAATAGAATTGCGCGGGATATAGTGGACGCGCTTGGCTATGTTGGTGCCATGGTTGCCCTGCTCGAAGAGGACGGTGCTTTGCCGGTTTATGCATTTTACGTTGATCCCAAACTGGCCACATTGGAGCAGGTAAATCAATGGGAAGATCGCATTTCCAAGGTATTAAGAAGACCTATCTCACTTTCTGATCCTAAACTGGCACGCGTTCATGTTTATGATAAACAATACAAAGACAATCTCAGTGTTCAGGCTTTTCAAAGTAAGAAACCTTTAGTCAAAGATGATCTGTTTTCACTTTTTACGCCGATCATCCCCCAAAATAAATTAACAAGATCTATTGTAAATGGCGTTATTCAGCCAGCATTAGGTATTAAAGAAGTTGTGGCTGTTCCCTTCTTTTTGGACTCGTCAAACGGCAAAGAACCGCAGATTGTTGGCAATTTGTTTGCTGCCAAAAGAACACCAATTTCGCAGCAGGATATTCAAATATTGATCTCTTTTGGTCGCCATGCTGCGGCGGCTATTGAAATTGAGCGGCGACGATTGCAAGTATTGCAGGTCGCCAAATATCTTACAACCGAGATTCAGACAAAAATAAGAAAAGAAGAAAATATGCTCCAGCAAATTGCCGAAGGTGTCGTCAACGTGCTCGGTTATGTGGGGGCAATGGTGGCGACCTACAACCAGGATGATGACTCGCTGCCTGTTCAGGCTTTTTACGTCGATCCCCAGTTGGCCATGCCTGAGCAAATACAGACCTGGGAAAATAGACTCTCCACGCTGTTGGGCAAGAAGATCAGCATCTCTGATCCGGATGTGGCAAAAGTGTACATCAATAAACCGGGCTATGAAGATAATTTGAGCGTCCGGGCGGTGAAGCAGGTTAAGCCCATTGTGAACGATGATCTGGCCTCTCTTTTTACGCCTATCATCCCCGTAAATACGTTAACAAAACCAGTGATTTCTCTCGTTCAAAGGGTCTTGAAAATCTCGCAGGTTATTGCCATCCCGTTTTTCCTTATCGCTCCTGACGGTGGCGATCCGCAGATTGTTGGTAATTTATTTGCGGCCACCCGACATCCTGCTGGATTTCAAAATGAAGAAATTGAGCTGCTGCAAGCGTTTGGCCAACAGGCCGCAGCGGGAATTTTAAATGCGCAGCTTTACCGGGAGATTGATGAACAGCGAGAGGTGGCGCAAGTGTTTGGTAAGATGGCGTTTAGTGCCTCTAAATCCATTCACCAATTTAGAAATGATATTGGTTTTGTTCGCGGGCAGCTTCAATTGCTGCCTTATCTTGAACAATTTCCAGAAGCGCAGAGAAAAGAAATTATCGCTTCAGCACCAAAGGTTATTGAACGCCTGGATGATATTCGTGATCGACTGGAGCAGTTACATGAACCTTGGCGTCCGGTAAAACCAAAGCCGACCAATATCAATACCTGTTTGCAAAATGCCTGCCTCAAGATCGTTCCAGACAACAATTCCGCTATTGATGTGCACTTGCACTTAAATGAGGATTTGCCATTGGTCGAAACCTCATCTGATATGTTGACGGAAGCGTTTAGCATTCTGATAAAAAATGCCTTTGAGGCGATTCAGAAGAAAGAGAGTGGGAACGGATTATTGACCATATCAAGTGACCTGGTTGGTGACTCTCAAATTTTGGTCAAAGTAGAAGACAATGGCTCTGGTATCAAAGAAGAAAATCTCAAGAATGTTTTCAAAATGCGCTGGAGCACCAAAGAGTCAGGTTTGGGGTTTGGCCTATTTTGGGCCAATGATTTTATTGAAGGCCTGGGCGGGAAGATTGGAGTGGAGAGCGTCTGGCACGAAGGCACGACTTTCCAGATTTATCTGCCAATGAAGTAGACATAATATAGCAGAGTTTTGTTTATATTTGTTCAGGGTGGGCAAACGAGACGGAACGCTGATATTGCAGCGTTCCGTCAGAGTACAGAAAGTATGTTGATTTTTAGCAACATCTGTTTGATGTGCTTATCTGCGAATAATGGGTAGATACAGTTTACGAATATCCCCCACCATACTGCCATCTGCGTTGTGCAGCGGTAATGCTTCCATAAAAAGGGGTGGATAATTTACTGGGTCCAAGACCTGTGCCGTGCAAATCACGCCTGGGTCACTACTCAAAACACGTCCCGATCCCTGAAAGATGGCGTCCGTGCCTGGAACACCACCCAGGAGCACATCCTCAAAATAAATTGTGGTGTTCTGGGTGCTGAAGGTAAAAGTGCGGTTGGGGGGCATGGTAACGGTGCCGGTAAAAACATCTGTACCGTTATACTGAAAAACCTGGACTTCAACCTGGGTATCGGTGCTGCCGATATTGGTACAGTGAATAGAGGTTGCTTCTTTGCGATTGGTAGAGCCTTGCTCGCCATCATCCGATACACCACTAAAGCGATACAATGTGCTTAACCCTTCAACCGCTAAATCTGCATCAGCTTCGTTAATGTGACCAAAACCGCTGGCGCCCGCTATACCTTCGCCTGGTTTTAAGGTCTGCGATGTTTGGTTTTCAGCTGCGCGTGCTGCCTGCCCTGCCTCACCTTCAAGGTAAGGTTTGGTGTTACCATCCTGGGCTTGAACACCAATAATCAACATGCTAATGATGAGGATACCTGCGGCGATGAGGGGAACTGAGATTTTAAAGATTCTTTTTTTCATGCTTGTCCTCCGATGCTTAAATATGTTGATAAACGTATGTTTTCCACTAAGGATGAACGAGGATAACGATCGATTTCCTTGACCAACATTTTAAGTAAAGGCGAATGGGTTCGGAGTAAACTGCTTTTCATTGTTGGATAACCCAATTTTGGGTCAACTGGAGAAGGAAAAAGAGGTAGCGTAGGAGGGGAGGAACTGGTAATCCTGTGCCGGGATGACGCCGCCGATGACAACCATAATGTCAGAACGGCCGAATTTAGTTTTTCTTACGGGTAAGTGCCTGGATTTCAACTTCGTTTGCTAACTGCAAAAGCTCTGGATCACCAGTGAGCAATGCGGCATTTAATTCAACTGCAGCAGCGGCAGCAAAGGCATCGGCATAGGAAATGGTATGAGCCATTTTTAGTCGGGCAGCTGCTACCACACGTGGCTCGTCTGCCTGCAAAATTTGAATTGGTAGCCGTTTGAGTTGCGCAAAAAATTCGTTGGCTGCCACGCTTCCTCGGCTACGCCCCAAAATGTAGTAGATCTCACCTAAATTAATGATCGAGAGCGCTAGAAAAACATCGCCGTTGGCTGCTTGCTGCAAAAGTACCTCAACCTGGTCTGAGGCTGGCTGTTCCTTGTTTAACAAGGCGATCAATGCCCAGCTATCCAGCACGAAGCGATTGTTCACGTTGAATATCCTTGTTGATTTCTTGCTGATGTTCTGCTTCTAATTCATCTAGCAATTCAGTTCCATGGGCAATTTGCCGTAGTTTAGTCAAGATTTGTTGTAATTCTTCTTGTTTAACGATGGGTTGCAAAATGATCTTGCCATCGACAATATCCACTTCAAATTCTGCACCAGATTTGAGCTGAAGTTCTTGTCTTATATGTTTAGGTATAATCAGCTGCCCTTTTGAGGATAATTTCACAGACATCGTTTGTACTCCGTAGAATTCTTACTTTTTTCAATAATGTAAGACATTCTAATCTTTTTTGAGACAAAGGTCAAAATAAGGACTCAAATTATTTATGCCCTAAACGATTTTGCAGTTCCTCTAGCACTTTTTGGGCCGCGACGGGAATGATGGTGCCGGGGCCAAAGATGGCGGCCGCACCATGGTCATGCAAAAATTGGTAATCTTGGGCCGGGATGACGCCGCCGATGACGACCATGATGTCGGAACGGCCGTATCTCCCCAATTCCTCCACCAACTGCGGCAGCAACGTCTTGTGCCCCGCCGCTAGCGAGCTGATCCCCACCACATGCACGTCGTTTTCGATGGCCTGTTTGGCCACCTCAGCCGGGGTTTGGAAGAGGGGGCCGATGTCCACATCGAAGCCGAGGTCGGCGAAGGCGGTGGCCACGACTTTTGCACCACGGTCATGCCCGTCCTGGCCGATTTTGGCCACCATAATGCGCGGGCGGCGACCCTCTTGCTGTTCAAATTCGTCGGCCATTTGGCGCACGGTTTCAATCTCCATTTTTGCTCCAAATTCGCTGCTGTAAACGCCGCCAATCGAGCGGATGGTGGCTTTGTGCCGACCCCAGACCTGCTCCAGCGCGCCGGAAATCTCGCCCAGGCTGGCGCGGGCGCGGGCGGCGTTGACGGCCAGTTCCAGCAAATTCCCTTCACCGGATTCGGCGGCGGTGGTGAGGGCGTGAAGTGCTTTTTCAACGGCGGCAGTATCGCGATTGGCGCGTAATTCTGCTAAACGAGCAATTTGGGAGTGGCGAACGGCCGTATTATCCACCTCCAAAATATCAAGCGCATCTTCGGTATCCAGCCGGTATTTGTTCACGCCCACAATCGTTTCCTGGCCGGAATCGATGAGCGCCTGACGGCGGGCGGCCGCTTCCTCGATGCGCATTTTGGGCAGGCCCGTTTCCAATGCCTTGGCCATACCGCCCAACGCTTCCACCTCCTGGATGTGGCCCCAGGCACGCTGGGCCAGCTCATGGGTGAGCGTTTCGACCAAATAGGACCCGGCCCACGGATCGACGGTGCGGGTGATGCCCGTTTCGTGCTGCAAATAAAGCTGCGTGTTGCGGGCGATGCGCGCCGAGAAGTCGGTGGGCAGGGCGATGGCTTCGTCCAGGGCGTTGGTGTGCAGCGATTGGGTGCCGCCAAAGGCCGCCGCCATCGCTTCCAGGCAGGTGCGGGCCACGTTGTTGTACGGGTCCTGCTCCGTCAGGCTCCAGCCGGAGGTTTGGCAATGGGTGCGCAAAGCCATCGACTTGTCGTTTTGCGGATTAAACTGCTTGACGATTTTGGCCCACAGCAGTCGCGCGGCGCGCATTTTGGCAATCTCCATGAACACATTCATGCCAATCGCCCAGAAAAAGGAGATGCGCGGGGCGAAGTCGTCGATGTTCATCCCCGCTTTAAGCCCGGTCCGCACATATTCCAGGCCATCGGCCAGGGTGTAACCCAGCTCCAAATCGGCCGGCGCGCCAGCCTCCTGCATGTGGTAGCCGGAGATACTGATACTGTTGAATTTGGGCATGTGTTGGGAGGTAAAGGCAAAGATGTCGGCGATGATTCGGACGGATGGCTCCGGAGGATAGATATAGGTGTTCCGCACCATATACTCTTTGAGAATA
>JBNKLQ010000100.1:0-19521 GCA_050292445.1 Promineifilaceae bacterium (SeqCode)
GGCTGCGCCATAATATGGATTAAACGCCAGCGGGGAAAGGCCACGCCAGCCGTTGACGCATTCAGAATGTCCCGGTGCCTGCGTGTAGGGATTGATCAATGTGTCGCTGGCGTTCATGCCTTCGATGAGAGTGCGATTTGACCAGGTTTGCCAGCGGGGATTGGCCCCGTCGGTCACGTCCATGAAGAACTCCAGCAGTTCGCAGTCACCGACGTGGACAGCCTGGGTGATCATGTCTGGATAGGAATATTGGGGAATGGCGGCGTCAATCAGCCCTTTGTGGTTTTGGCCGTAAACGTACTGCTGGATAGCCCCGCCGGAGCCACCCACGCCCACAGTGTAAATAGGCGTGTCATACAGTTCAATGAAGCGCTCTTTAACCATCAAGGCCGTTTCGCCACCTAGTTCCAGGTTATAGTGTTCGCCAGTCTTGGTGCCGGTGGAATAAATGATGCCATACCCTTGGCTGAGTCCATATTCGTACAGCATCCGGGAGCCGCTGGGGCTGCCCTGGGTGTGGCCAATGCCCACGCCGCCCTGGAAATAATAAATCAGCTTGCCGTTCCAAGCGGTGGTGGTGTGATCATCGGGGCTGGTGTCGTCTGGGGCGAGCATGGCCACACTGTAGATGAAGCGGTTGATGGTGCCGCGCTCCCAGCGCACGATGTAATCGACTGTTTTGCCGTCCATGGTAGTGGTTTGGGCCATGTCAGACGGCCGTTCCTGCCCCGGTTCATAGGGCAACCAACTGCCACTCGTGCTGCGATAAACGTAAACCACCAGCGTCTCGGCACTGCAATCCTTGCTGTAACCAATGATTTCATCGGTCAGATTGCCATCGGTATCGGTAGCATAGACGGGAATGCCGGTACTGTCGTTGTCTACCAGGGGTTGGCCTAACCCTTTGTCTTGCACGGTGCAGACGAAGGGATGCTGGTGCGGCCCGGAGAAAATGGGGCCGGTGATGGGGTAGTTGGTTAGGGTGAGGTTGGCCGGATACGGCCGTTGTCGCCCAAAACCAACTGCCCGCACCCGTACATCATTGTCACCCAAATGCAGACCATCAACCACACCACTGAGGGTGTTTGTGCCGGGGACCTGGCTGAACTTATCGCGCATCTCGATTCGGTTCACGGTGACGCTGATGCGATCCAGGGGAAAGCCATCGGGTACTTCAATGTGCAGGCGGGCATCGCCGCCGGTGACTTGATCGGCGGCGCTGGAAACGGCCGTGACGGCAAATGCTCCTGGGTCGCGCACGGCCAGCACGCTGGCGGGTACAGCTAGCAGCAAGAAGAGCAGTAGCAGCCAGACAACGCTGCGCCAGCGAAACTTGCTTCTGGATCGTTTGGGGTTCGTGGGAAATGGGTTCATGTAGACCTCCGTGGGGAATACGGCCGTTGCCGGCTCAGGGGAAAATTGATTGATGACACAAAACAGTTGTCACCAAGTTCAAAACAGGGGGAGAACAGATCATTACATGGTTGCAAGGCGTTAGATGAAATCAAATTGAATTGAACACACATCGAATTGAGCGTGTAAAAAGTTTAACGGCTGGCTAAAAAGGGGTCAAGATTGTTAGGATTTGCACAAATGTGGCCAGGAACGGCCGTTTCTCATGGCTGTGTTAAACTTGGCAGCGTTTCAAAACATTTCAAAATCGGAGTCTTGTGTGCTGCATCACGATCATTTCATCTTTAGTTGTCCTGTTTGCCGTGAAGAGTTGAGGGTAAACGGCCGTTCCTTCCAATGTATCAATAACCACAGCTACGACATCGCCAAGGAAGGGTATGTCAATCTGCTGCTGGCCAACCAAAAGCGCTCCCAAGAGCCGGGCGACAACAAAAAGATGATCAGCCATCGCCGCCAATTTTTTGCCTCTGGCCTGTACGAACCGCTCTCCGACGCGATTAACAAAATTGTCCAAGCTTCCTTGGCCAGCCATGAGGTGGAATATTCATTCAATTTATTAGATAGTGGTTGCGGTGAAGGCTATTTTTTATACAGGCTCAATGCGTTTTTGCGGGATGATAAACGGCCGTATTCCCTCTACGGTATCGACATTTCCAAATTTGCCATCAAGGCTGCGTCCAAGCGAGATAAATCTGTCAAATGGGCGGTTGCCAGCAGTTTTGATTTGCCTATTTTGCCTGGGTCTGTGGATTTTGTGCTTAATATGATGGCTCCATTTAGCACGGAAGAGTTTGCGCGGGTTTTGCGGGGAAACGGCCGTGTTTTGGTCGTGACCCCTGGCCCCGAGCACCTGTTTAGCTTGCGGCAGCAACTTTATGAAAATCCGCAAAAACATGAGCTGCCAGACAAAGTACTGCCAGGTTTCGATTTTTATAGCAGCCAGCGAGTGCAGTTTAGTCGTCAATTGCAAAACGAGGAGATCGTGAATCTCTTTGTCATGACGCCATACTCATGGAATGCATCTGTGGCGACAAGAGAAAGAATTATGGCCTTGCCCAAACTAGCCACAACCGTTGATTTTATTCTCACGACGTATCAGAAAGTTGGCTAGATGGACGCCTTCTTTTGACCCGCCTCTAACGACTTGCTAGAATCGCCTGGTGCGTAAAACATCACCGTTTAAGCGATTTATCTTTTTTTCTAGCAGCCGCTGGTTTTCTCCAGGTATTGGGCTGAAGCGTTGGCTGTTGCTGCTGGGATTAGGAACGGCCGTTGCCAGCCTCGGTCTTGTGAACTTACTCTTTGTTCTAGAATGGCAAAGCTGGCTGCCGCGCTCTGTTTACAACCTTTTGACACTGCAATTTTTACCTGCACCGTGGCAGATTGTGCTGCCTCTGCTGCTGGGAGGCATCTTTGTTGTGTGGGGCGTGCTCCGCCTGGGTCGGGCATTAACGGCCCCGTTCCAGGGGCCAGAAGACAGCGTGGCCGAGCGTATTTACGAACACAGCCGCCAGCGGCGTGGACCAAACATTGTGGCCATTGGCGGGGGCACGGGGATGCCTGGCTTGCTGCGTGGCCTGACGACGTACACGCGCAACATTACGGCCATCGTGACGGTGGCGGATGATGGGGGCAGCAGCGGCCGTTTACGGCGCGAGTTTGGTTTGCTGCCGCCAGGGGATTTTCGCAATAACATTGCGGCTCTATCAAGAGATGAAGCATTGATGACGCAGGTGTTGCAATATCGTTTTGGTGCGGCAGTGGGGGAAAACGGTCATTCTCCCTTGCAAGGCCATGCGTTTGGAAATTTACTGCTGGCGGCGCTCACAGGCATCACCGGCAGCTTTGACGAGGCGCTGCTGGCGGCCGAACGGGTACTGGCGCTGCGCGGTCGGGTGCTACCCTCCACTCTAGCGGATGTGGTGCTAGAAGCGGATATTTTGCTCCCAGATGGCACATTACAGCGGGTGGTGGGGGAGAGCAAGATTCCGGAGGTGAACGGCCGTATCCAACAAGTCTATCTGCAACCCAGCAATGTGCGTGCTTATCCTGCTGCCCTACAAGCTATCTTCCAAGCCGATTTGATCGTGATGGGGCCGGGCAGTTTATACACGAGTATTTTGCCAAATTTGCTGGTTCCGGACCTGTCAGAAGCATTGCGACATACCCGCGCCAAAAAGATTTATATATGTAATCTTGCCACACAGCCCGGAGAGACGGATAATTACTCCGTTGCGGATCATGTGGCAACACTTTTTCAACATATTCCCACTGGCTGCCTGGATATGGTTATTGCTAACGACAATCTATCCATTCCCCCGGATCGGGGTGGCGGCAATACAATTTACGTTCAGCTTACCCCACCAAAAGAGCTGCCAATGGTTACGGCCGATTTGGTCGATGAGGCCCGACCATGGCGGCACGACGGCGCAAAACTGGCACAAGTGGTCATGCGTCTGCTATCGTGATACCTGACGCCCTGAGGCATGACATTTGACCATGCCCGGCGTTTGGTGTACACGGTATAGTAAACGGCGGTAAAATTAACACAAAGCAGATCGTTGTTTACTAACTATAAAAGGCATCGGATTCACCTCTTGCCAGAGGGGCTGGTGCTTTCTTAACAATATTTCATTTTCGTTTGAAGAATTTCACTAAAGGAGAAATCCATGACGATTAAAATTGGTATTAACGGGTTTGGCCGGATTGGCCGACAGGTATACAAAGCAATCTACGAAAATTATCAGGGCGTTTTAGACGTTGAGGGCATCAATGATTTGTGGCCCGCAGAGACCAATGCCCACATGCTGAAATATGATTCGACCTACGGCCGTTTCCCCGGCAAGGTTGAAGCAAAAGACGGCAGCATTTACGTAGACGGCGAAAAGCTCAATACATTTGCTGAGCGCGACCCTGCCAAGCTGCCCTGGGGCGAACTGGGCGTAGACATTGTGCTGGAATGCACCGGTATCTTCCGCGACCGCGACAGCGCTGCCAAACATCTGGAAGCTGGAGCCAAAAAGGTAATCATCTCTGCTCCTGGCAAGGGAATGGACGCCACGTTTGTGTTAGGCGTTAATGAAGAAACGTATGATCCCGCCAACCATCACATTATCTCTAACGCCAGCTGCACCACCAACTGTTTGGCCCCTGCCGCCAAAGTGCTGCAAGAGAATTTCGGTATTGAGCATGCGCTGATGACCACCATTCACGCCGTGACCAATGGCCAGGCGATTTTGGATGTGGCCAGCAAAGATTTGCGCCGTGCCCGTACCGCATTTGCCAACATCATCCCCACCACCACTGGTGCAGCCAAGGCGGTTGGCTTGGTGCTGCCAGAGTTGGCTGGCAAGATTAACGGCATGGCGATGCGTGTGCCGGTAGTAACGGGTTCGGTGACGGATGTGACGGCCGTTCTCTCCCGCGACGTAACGGTTGAAGAAGTGAACGCTGCCTTCAAAGCCGCTTCCGAAAGCGATGGCTGGTTGGGCAAAGTGTTGGACTACACCGAAGAACCCATCGTTTCCAGCGACATTGTTGGCCATCCTGCCTCCTCCACGATTGATGGACTCTCCACCGATATGATGGGTGGTAATATGGTGAAAGTGGTTACCTGGTACGACAACGAATGGGGCTACTCCATGCGTCTGGCAGACCTGACCGCTTTTGTTGCTGAAAAACTGTAATAGTCAATAGGGAGATTGGAGACTGGAGATTTCAGTCTCCAATCTCTAATCTCCAATCTCGCTTCATGGAACTGAAAGAGCTTGAAGCCCGAATGCATGACTTTGTCAGCAGCAAGGGCTGGTACGAATCCGATTCTCCCAAACCCCAAACCCCGCGCAATTTAGCAGCCTCGCTGGCCATTGAAGCTGCGGAGGTGCTGGAACATTTCCAGTGGCGCAGTGATGTGGCCCAGCCGGATGAATTGGCTGGTGAGCTAGCTGACGTTGCGCTTTACTTGTTGCAACTGGCCAGCATAACTGGCATCGATCTAGAAGATGCAATTTTGCAAAAATTAGCTGTGAATCAACATCGTGAATGGCCTGACCCATGAAAATATTGGCGGTCAGCGACCGGGTAATGGAACAGCTGTATTGCAGTGATGTGCGCCAGAAGTACCCGGACATCGATCTGATCATTGGTTGTGGTGATTTGCCCTTTTATTATCTAGACTTTTTAGTCTCGGCGTTGGACCGGCGGCTGGTATATGTACGGGGCAATCATGACAAGGGGCCACAGTACACGGTTGAAGGACGCATTTTAGAACAGGTGCCAGGAGGCGACGATATTCATGGCCGGATAGTCAACCGCGAGGGTTTGCTGCTGGCTGGCTTAGAAGGGTCGATGCGTTACCGGCCGAATGCGCCTTACATGTACAGCGAGTCGGAGATGCGTTACCAGGTGGCCCAACTGCTGCCGCTGCTGCTACGGAACAAATTGCGTTACGGCCGTTTCCTGGACATCCTCGTCACCCATTCCCCACCTTATGGTATTCACGACAAGCCCGACATTCCCCATACTGGCTTCAAAATCATGCGCAATTTACTGCAATGGGTGAAGCCGCGCTACATGCTGCATGGGCATATCCACATCTACCGCCGCGACACGCCAACCGTCACCAAATTTGAAGAAACGACCATTATCAACGTCTACCCCTACCGCCTGATCGATTACAACAATCCACCAGCAGTACAAACCATATCATCAGGTTTGATTTAAAAATTAGGATTTGGAAGTTGGATGAAAATAGTGAATAATTAAGCTTGTTGATATAAGCGTTACATAGTGATCGTTGCCAGTTGAAGGAAGCCACAATCACATTAGAGAAACAAAACTATGTGCTGATGAAAATTTATCGGAGCCTTTTTCTTTTTGTAGTCACTGTCTTTATTTTGGGAGCCACCCAAACCGCAATTGCCCAAAATCCACCAGAAATTTCTCGAAATGAAGTTCGTGTTGAATATCCATTTTTAATTCGTTTTGAGATGTTTGCCACGCATCAGCGGCAGATTGAATCTGTGACGCTGGTGTATGGGTTAAACGGCCGTAGCTGTCAGCAAGGCAGTGCCCGGCAAGAAGTTGACGTTTTTGCCAGCAGTTCCGTGTTTGCCATTTGGGAATGGGATTTGTCGCAAAGCGGGGCGCTGCCACCGGGCGTTACCGTGTGGTGGCAGTGGGAAATGGTGGATTCATTAGGCAATCAATTTACCTCTGAACGACAAGAAAAGCTGATCGAAGATGAGAATCATGATTGGCAATCGGCGCGGTCGGGCGATGTAACCGTCCATTGGTATGTGGGAAACAGCAGCTTTGGCCAGTCGCTTTTGCGGGAGGCTACCAGCAGCCTTGCCCGATTGGACAATGAGTTGGGCTTGCCCACCGTGGAGCCGGTGGCTTTGTGGTTTTATCCCGCTGCTTCTGATGTGCGCCAGGTGATTTTTGACGTGCCAGAGTGGACAGGTGGCGTCGCTTTTCCCGAATATAACGTAACGGTTTTGGGGGTAGCCCCAGGGGAGCTGGATTGGGCTGCCCGGATTGTGCCCCATGAACTCACGCATCTGGTTGAAGGCATGTTGACCTTTAATTGTCGGGGCATTCGTTTGCCCACCTGGTTGAGTGAGGGGCTGGCGCGCTATGCCGAAGGGGAAGCGGATGAGGCGGAGGTGGCTCAGGTTGAACTCGCTTTGCAAAACGGCCGTCTCCCCACCCTCCTTTCTCTTGCCAATGGATTTTCAGCGTTTACTGACAGCGCCTCATCAGCCTACACGCAAAGCGGCCAGGTAGTGCAATACCTCATCGACACGCATGGTGCGGCGCAGATGAATACGCTGCTGCAAACCATTCAATCTGGCCAGACGATTGATATGGCCCTGACGACCGTGTATGGGTTAGACACCAACAGCCTGGATGCCGCCTGGCGCACGGCCATAGGCTACGAACCGACACCTACGTCTGAAGCAGATGCCATAGCCCTGCAAGCCACACCAACGCAGGTGGCCACAATTTCCCTGGGCGGCGTGCCGCTGCTAGACACACCAACGGCCGTTCCTACCGAAACGCCGCTGCCCACCGAAACGCGGCCCCCTTCGGCTACGCCCACAACCTTGCCCACGGATACGGCCGTTCCCAACGAAGTTGCCCAAGCAAGCACACCCTCTGCCCCAGAGAGCAAACCGGACAGTAACGTGGTGCCAGAGGCGACAATGCCAGTTTGGGTTTGGTGGGCTGGCGGCGGGGTTGTATTACTGGCAGGTCTCGTTCTGTTTTTCCGCGTACGCCAAAGGGGAGGTACCTGATGCGGTTCAAAAAGGTTGGCTGGTTGATTTTACTGTTTACGCTGCTGGTCGCTTGCCAAAGTGAACCGGGCGACCCTCGGCAAGTGGCTAATTGGGAGCCAGAAGCCCAGAACGCGTACACATTTGCCGACACGCCCACGCCCATCCCCACACCTACAAGTTTGCCGGTGCCAACGCTGGAACCCACGCCTACGGCCGTTACCGACATCGAGATACCAACCAGGGCGGCAACGGCCGTTCCCGAAGGAACCTTCACGCGAGATTTTGATGGCTTTGGTTTTGTCTACCCATCGCAATGGATTTTTGAAGGTGAATCGGGCAGTGTGATTGCTTTACGCGATCCCAGCCTGGATTTGGTTGTCACCGTAGATTACGATTATGCCGAAGCCGATTTTTCTTATGAACGCCTGCGCGACAATATTTTGGGGGAGTATGGTGAATCCCTGGGCCTGACGGATGTGCAAACTGTCAGCGAAGTTGAAATTGGGTTTGCCACCGACAGCACTGCCCAACGCGCCATTTTCAACGGCACCGACGGCAATGACCAGCCAATTGGCATTTACCTGGCTTATGCGCTGCTTGACGATCACTTCTATACGCTGGCTGCCTTTGGCGTTCCCGATAATCTTAATGCCCGGCTGCATACGCTGGACACAATGGTGAATCAGGTTTCCTTGGGTGCCAGGACGCTGTTTGGGCTTGACCATGAAGAGACGTTGGTGCTGTTTGGCGGCGAACCGGCCTTGGCTAGCCTGGATCCGGCCATTACCACCGGCTCGGCGGCTGGGTACGTGGGGCTGCTGTACAGTGGCCTGGTGCGGCTGACGCCAGATTTGCAAATTGTGCCTGAGCTGGCGGAGCGCTGGGATGTGAGTGAGGACGGCACAGTTTACACCTTTACCTTGCGTGAAGGCTTGATGTTTGCCGATGGACGGCCGTTAACCGCCGAAGACGTGCAGTACAGTTGGGAACGAGCCACCGACCCCGAAACTGGCTCCCGAACCGCAGCTACTTATCTGAACGATATTGAAGGTGTCACAGACAAACTGGCAGGTCGAACCAACGACATTTCTGGCCTGGAAGTTGTTGATGAGCGCACGCTGGTGGTTACGTTAGATGGCCCGAAACCTTACTTTTTGGCCAAGCTTACGTATCCGACCTCCTACATAGTGGATCAGGAAACGGTGGATAACCATGATCTGGAAACATGGGCCTATTCGCCGAATGCCAGTGGCCCGTACACCATGAAGGAACACCGCGAATTTGAGGCCGTGATTTTTGAGCGAAATGAAGCGTATCATGCACCACCAGCTGTGAAAAATGTCGTTTACTTGCTGTCAAACGTGGGCGATCCGTTAACCGTGTTCAAGTCTGGCGGTGTGGACGTACTCTTTTTAGGTAACACAGACGCGGAACAGATTAGACGGCCGTCTGACCCCCTGAATGCCCAATTACAATCCGGTACCTCACTTTGTACCACGCTGGTGCAGCTGAACAACACGCTGCCTCCCTTTGATGATGTGCAGGTGCGGCGCGCCTTTGCCCTGGCGGTGGACAAAGATGCCCTCAACACGCTGCTGGCCAACGACCTGAACGTGCGCGCTGACACCATCCTGCCGCCAGCGATGCCCGGTTTTTCATTGGAACTGGCCCAGGAGCAAGCAGCGAACCAGAACAACGCGGCGCTGGCGCAAGAAGCGCTGACCGCTTCTAGCTACGCTGATGGCTTGCCGCCGATCATTATCACGGCTACGGGGCTGGGCAACAGTGAGCGGGATGATTTAAACGCGATGATCCAAAACTGGCGCGAGATTTTGGGGGCGGATGTGTCGGTGGAGTTTGTAAACTCGATTTCCAACTTGCGGCAAAACGGCGGGCACATGGTGTCTTATGGTTGGTGTGCCGATTATCCCGATCCGCAAAACTTTTTAGATGTTCTGTACCATAGTGAAAGCGATTTTAACGTGGCTGGTTTTAACGACCCGGTCATAGATGATTTGCTGGAGCAAGCCAGGGTGGAGTTGGATGTGTCGGCGCGCCTTCTGCTGTACCAATTTATTGAAGGCCAACTGCTGCGAGATGGGGCGGCCATTCCGTTGCTGCACGGCGTAACCGATGTGCTGGTGAGTGATCGGCTGGAAGGATATGTCGTTTCACCCATTGGTGCGCCGATTGTGCCGCATGTGACCATCAATTCAGAAACGGGGGATGGGGAGTAATGGAAACGTTGCCGGAAGCCGAGATGAACTTGAACCCATTTGTGAAGAAGCGTCGTCGCCGGTGGCCTGTAGTGGTCGTGGTGCTGTTGTTGGCGCTTGTAGGCGGCGGTGTTGCTGTGCGCCAGCTAGAGACGCGGCATTGGGAGGCTGGGCAGGTGGCAATTGGTGAGGGGGAATGGGATACGGCCGTATCCGAATTCACCAGCTTATTACAATTGTGGCCCCCTTTTATCCGCCAGCACACGGTGGAGGCCACGGCGCTGCGCGGTGTGGCTCATTACCAGACCGGCGCGCTCGATGCCGCCCTAACTGATTTTGAAGCCGCACTGCTGGCAGACCCCAATCAAGTGGACATTGTAGCGTATCAGGCAGATGCTTATTTCCAGCAGCAGGCGTACGAGACAGCTAAAACCGGCGCGGAGGCGGCGTTGGCGCAGGCTGACCTGTTGCCCGACCATTTGCAGGCGCAGCTAAATGCCAATCTGGCGCTGCTTCCTGCGGAGTTGTTGGCGGATGATGGTCGGGAAACGGCCGTTGCCGCCGCCCTCATCTTAGAAAATTACCTGCCAGAAGAAACGGTTGCCGAACTGCACACCCTCAATGCCGAATTTGCGCTGGCTGATTTGGAAGCAGAGGAAGCCTTGGCCACGATTGATCGCGCTCTAACGGTTGAAGCCGACTTGACGCCCGCGCAGCAGGCGCGCCTGCTGCCGGAGAAGGCGGCGCTGCTGGCTGAGGTGGGGCGCTGGCCCGGTGCCCTGGCCGTGAGCGACGAGGCGTTGGCGTTGACGGATGATCTAACAGAGAGTGACTTGGCAGCGCTGCACCAGCTGCGCGCCAGCATTTATTTTGAGCAGGGGGAATTGGAGACGGCCGTCACCGAAGCCAAAATCGCTTTGGACCTTGATGAAACGCTGGCCTGGCCCCACGCCGTGTTGGCCTGGCAAGCATATCGCGCGTTTGACAACGAAACGGCGCTGGCCGAAGCGGATGCCGCCCTGGCCCAAGACGAAGCGACGGCGCTCGCTTACACCGTGAAAGGCGGTGTGTTGACCTGGCAAGGCAAAGTGCATGAGGCACTGGCCGAGCTGGAAATGGCCCTGACGCACGATCCCAAAGACATCGAGGCGATGGCGCTGCGTGTTTATAACTTGCGCGAGGTAAGTGCTTATGCTGAAGCGGATGCCTTGGCCGAAACGGCCGCTGCATCACAACCCGAAGCCCCGGCAGCGCTGTGGGCACAGGCAATGGCGGCAGCAGACAACTATGACACGGCTCTAGTACTGGCGCTCATGAACCAGGCGATTGCTTTGGATAACGGCCGTCCCGAATTCTACTATTATCGGTCTATTTATTACCCCTATGCCAGCGACCGCGAGAAAGTTGCGGCCGATTTAGAAGCAAGCTTGGCGCTCAACCCCGATTTTGCTCCGGCCATTGCTTACCAGGCTACTTTTCGGGGGGAACGATATGAGTTCACGGATATTGAGGCAATCAGCCAGCATGTATTAGCGCAGTGGCCAGACTGGTATCGAGCGCACATGCTGTCTGGTTACTATTACCAATATGTTGTGAGAGATAACGAGCAGGCATTGGCAGCCTATACCAGGGCTGTTGAGCTGCTGCCTGAAAACTCGCAAAGTTATCAGGTACGCGCCTATCTTTATTTAGACCTGGGGGAATATGAAAACGCCCAGGCTGATTTTGAAACCAGCCTGATGCTCGATGACGAATCCAGCGAGGCCCGTTCTGGTTTAGCTTCGGCTGCTGATGCCAATGATGACGTGGCCTTGGAAAGAGAGTATTTAGAGCAAGCGGTGGCCATCAGCAACAATGGCTTGGCCGAAAGATTGGATTTGGCCTGGCACTTGCTGCTAAATGATGAACTGGAAACTGCCTGGGAACTGGTTAATGAAGTTTTGGCCGAAGACCCATCCTCTGCCGGTGCCTATGCCATCCGGGCTGTTATTCACCAATTTGAAGGGAATAATCGGCGCGCCCTGGCGGATGTGGACCGGGCACTGGATATAAATCCCCAGTTTGTTTTTGCCCATTTTGTTCGTGCCGAAACATTACTGGCCGATGAGCAGTACGAAGAAGTGAGGGAAACGGCCGTACAAATCCTGGAGTACGAACCGGACGCGTACGACGCACATCGGCTGCTGTTTTATGCCGCGTATGGTTTGGAAGATTTGGCGGAGGCCGAGAGGCAATATGATTTATGGCTGGCGGTCAAGCCAGATTTCGTTGACGAATTTTACACCCAGGGCGACATGGAAATGGCGCTGGGTCGGTTTGAGGCGGCGGCGACCACTTACTCGACTGGTTTAGACGAAGCGGAAACGCCTGACTTGGCAGAATGGTTGTTGTATAGTCGCGCCATTGCTTATTTGAACCTGGAACAAGAGGACGATTACAGGGCAGATTTTGAGCGATTTCTGGACACGGCTACCATCGTTGATCTGATTAGTGAGGCAGAATATTGGTTGGCCGTTGATAAAGGGCTGTTGGTGGCTGTTGATGGCTTGGCCACCTATACCGACGACAATTTGGGCTTCCAAATATCGTACCCAGCAGAATGGGAACGGCCGTTACTAACCCCAGAAGACGATTTTAGTTTTCTGGTTTTTCAGGAATTTCAAGACGGCGGTTATATCGTTGTTAATCTAATCCCCGTTACCGGCGTTTATGGTCTGACATTTAATGATATTGTGCCCATTGTTTCAGATAATTTCAGCCAAACAGAAGGGCTGACCATTACCCATACCGAATACAGTGAGATTGATGGCGTTCGAGCCTATATGCAAGAATATGAGCTTGTTCTGCAAGATGGCTTGGGTAATGATGAGATTGTGATGGGGCGTCAATATGTTGTGTATAAGAACAGCATCGTCTGGTTTTTTACGGCCGAAACGTCAGCGCCCGATTTTGAGCCAAATCTGCCGCTGATTGAAGAAATCATGGCTTCCATCCAGTTTTTACCATAAGCGAATCATCCAGACCTCAAGCAAATTCTTGAGGTCTGCTGAACGTTGGGGGCTTTGCGTTTGGGCGTTATTCTTCTTGACGGCCGTTTCCTGCCGACGTACACTCCAGATAAGTCAAGCATTCACCAAAAAAACTTAGAAGGAGCTGCGTTCATGTTCGCCAAGCTGGGAGCCAGAATCAATGTGCATCATTCCATTGCTCCGGCTATCCACTATCTACAAAGGCCTGTTCAACTTTTCCGCACCTATGATCGCGCCAATCTTCGCCCTGACCTCATTGCGGGTTTAACGGTTGCCGTCATTTTATTGCCCCAATCGATTGCCTTTACGTTGGTCGCCGAGCTGCCGCCGCAGATGGGACTGTATGCGGCTATTATCGGGGCTGTTATGGGTGCCTTGTGGGGGTCGTCTGACCAGATGCATACGGGGCCAGCCAATGCCATTTCTTTGCTCATTGCCAGCTCGTTAACGGCCGTTGTGGCTCCAGGAACGCCGCTGTACGCCATTGCGGCTGGCATGATGGCGGTGATGGTGGGCATTTTTCAACTAGGCATGGGCCTGGTACGGCTAGGCATGTTGGTGAACTTTGTTTCCCATTCGGTTATTGTGGGTTTTGCCAGTGGCGCGGGTGTTTTGATTGCTCTCAAGCAGCTGCAACCTTTGCTGGGGCTAGAATCAGCTGGTTCTGGCACCATTGCCACGCTTACCAACGTCATAGCAGAATTTGCCAACTTGCATGAGCCTACGGCCGCTTTAGGCGTGGGCACCATGCTGCTCATTGTCATTTTGCGCCGCATTAACTCTCGCTTGCCGATCCCGCTTTTGGTAATGATTTTGGCATCGTTGCTTGTCTATTTGCTGCGTCTGGATGAGCAAAATGTAGCGGTGATTGGCCAGCTACCCGCCACATTGCCTCCATTGGCTGATTTGCCGCTGTTCAACTTAGAGCTGATCAGCAAGCTGTCGGCTGGTGCGCTGGCGGTTGGGGCTATTGGATTGGTGGAAACGGCCGCAATCACGCGTTCGGTAGCGGCCCAAACTGGGCAACGGTTGGATAGCAACCAGGAATTTGTCGGCCAGGGCATGGCGAACATTTTTATGGGGCTTTTTTCTGGTTATGCTGGCGCAGGATCGTTTTCGCGAACGGCCGTAAACTTCAAAGCTGGTGCCCAAACCCCCATGGCCGCAATTTTCTCTGGCGTCTTCATGCTCATTGCCATGTTCACCCTGGCCCCATTGGCCGCCTATCTGCCCATCTCCGCCCTCTCTGGTGTCTTGATTATCACCGCTTATGGCATGATCGACCGGGCCGAAATCTCGCGCATTTGGCGCAGCCATCCTGGGGATGCGGCTATCATGGTGATTACCTTGGTGGGTACCATGTTTTTGGCGATTGAGTTCGCTGTCTTGCTGGGTATTATTTTTTCGCTGGCGCTTTTTATCTGGCGCACCAGCACACCCCGTATTCAGGCCGTGTTACCGGATGAGAACTTTAACCATTTTATTTATCGTCCTCACAAGGAGCCTTGTCCGCAGCTTTCCATCATTGAGGTATATGGTGATTTGTATTTTGGTGCGGTGAACTACGTAGAAGAGTTCATTACCAATTATGCAGAAGCTCATCCTGATCAGCGTTACTTACTGCTTCGCCTTGATCATGTGAACACCTGTGATTTTAGCGGCATTCATATGTTAGAAAGTTTGGTGCGATCCTACCGTGAACAGGGAGGCGATGTGTTTATGGTGGGCACCAACTATCGTGTTGAGCAGATGATGCTGTCCTCACAATTTGATTCGTTTCTGGGGGCAGACCATATCCTGAATGAAGACGAAGCCATTGGTAAGATTTTCCACCAGGAGCTAGACCCCGCCGTCTGTATTTATGAATGTCCTATTCGTGCTTTTCGGGAATGCCAGAATTTGCCTAAGCGCATAGATTTGGCAAACATTCCGCTGATGGGTGACATAGAAGCGGACCATATTTTGACCGTGGGAGCCAGGGAGCTTTGGCAATGGCTGCATCCTGGGACAGCAACCAATGGTGACCAACCATACGTGGTGGATGTACGTGAACCGCGTGAATATAACCAGGGACATATTGCCGAGGCCAGGCTGGTTCCGCTGCCAAAAATCCTGGCAGCGGAGGTGAAGCTGCCAGCCGACAAACAAATTGTGCTGGTTTGCCGCAGTGGTCGCCGCAGCCGACGCGCTGCGTCTGCTTTGCAGCATATCGGTTGTATGAATGTACAAATCTTGCAAGGTGGTATGTTGGCCTGGGGCTCAGCAGGACTCCTGGAAGCAGTGGAGTTTTAGGAACATGACAAATAATTTTGATGAGCAGTTGTCGCGAAATATTGGGCTGGATTTAGTACGCGTGACAGAAACGACCGCTCTGGCGGCGGGGTCTTGGGTGGGGTCTGGTGATTTTGCTGGTGCCCATCGGGCGGCGACACGGGCCATGGCCGATGCTTTAAACACGCTAGAAATGGACGGCCGTATCGTCATTGGTGAAGAAAGCCGGTTGGGGGATGATTCGCCGTTGTGTAGTGGCCAACCTGTTGGCACGGGGAAGGGTCCAGAAGTTGATGTGTTGGTAGATCCCATTGACGGCACCAACCTGCTGATTCACGGCAAGCCGGGAGCCATTTCTGTGGTGGGCATTGCCCCCCGTGGCTCGGTTTGGTCACCTGTGCCCGCCCAATATATGGACAAAATTGTGGTCGATCGCAAAGCTGCCGCTGCCCTGGTGCCCCAATGTATGGATGCGCCTGCGGCCTGGACGCTGGCGCTCATCGCTCGCCACAAAAAAAAGTCCGTACGCGATTTGTCGGTAGTGGTGTTGGACAGGGTGCGCAATCAGGATTTGATTAATGAAATTCGGGAAAGCGGCGCTCGTGTGTTAATGCGTGATGAGGGGGATGCCGAGGGGGCGCTCATTGCCGCCACAACCGATACAGATGTGGATGTGCTCATGGGCATTGGCGGTGTGTCGCAGGGCGTGCTGGCAGCCTGTGCTGTAAAGGCTTCTGCGGGGGCGATGCTGGCCCGTTTACGGCCGCAAAACGCCGTCGAGCGGGAAAATATTCAACGGGCTGGCCTGGATGAAAACCGGATTATGACCTGCTCTGAATTGGTCAACAGCAATCAGATCTTTTTTGCTGCTACCAGTATCACAGACAGTGCGCTGCTGCGAGCGATGCAGTTTTGGGGCAGCTACGCATCGACCCATTCCTTGCTTATTCGTTCAGAAACGGGCACGCGGCGCATCATTCATGCGGAGCATGGAACGCATCTGTAGGGGGATCAGACGGCCGTATGCCATACGACTCCAACGTTTCCCAGTGAAACAGCCAGGCCAACCCCAGCAGCGGCTGGACCAGCGGGAAGAAAGCATAATCAATGCCAAACATCCGCCACACCGTGCTGCCAATTAATTCAGGACTGATGATACTGAGCGTGCCTATAAGCAGCGTCATTAACGTCTCAAAGCCCAATACCAGAACAGAAAGCCACCAGGCCCAGCGGCGACGATAGGCAAAGCCAATTGTGGCCGTGAGGTAACACAAAGCGGCAATGGCACTTAGGGTTGGACCCGTATAGTTAACCACACCTTCTTTTAGGAACAGCTGGTACGCTGCACGGAATCCGGTAGAAATGGCCAAAACGGGATACGAGATGGCCAGAATGGTACCGGCCCGTCGAATGAAAGGAGAGCGCACATCCTCTGGAAGTGCTGGTGAATTTTTGGGTTCGATTGTTTGTTGTTTCATAAGCGCCAATTTTAGCACGAACGGCCGTATCTATCGCCTAAATTTCCCCCCAATGTTGGCATTCGATTAAAATAGAGAAGCCCTTGCAAGCTGTGCGATATGATTAGGAAGGAGACTATGGATCAACAACCTGACAAACAACCCAATGATTTTGCCTACCCACCACCACCAGGGAATACTGATTTGGAGCATGTGTGGGAGTTTGCCGGACAGCGTTTAGACAGCGGCAACTTCACCAACGCCATGATTCATTTTTATCGTGGCGAAATGTCCCGCTCCAATTCCTGGCGGCAGCGGCTGGATGCTACCACCAATTGGGCAGTGCTCACCACTGGCGCGGCGCTGACGTTTGTTTTTAGCGAACCAGAGAACACGGCCTCCATTTTGCTTATTGATTCATTTCTCGTTTTGCTGTTTCTATTTATTGAGGCACGCCGGTACCGCTATTACGAGCTGTGGACGTACCGGGTGCGGGTGATGGAAAAGAACTTCTTTGTTGGCTTGCTGTCCCCTCCCTTTATGCCCCATGCCGATTGGGCCGACAAGATTACTGACAGCCTCAACAACCCTCGCTTCCCCATTGGGCTGATGGAGGCCTTGGGGCGTCGCTATCGGCGGAACTACGCCCCTATCTTTTTGATTTTGGCGGGCAGTTGGATTGGCAAAGTATTTATGCATCCCACAGAAATTGATAGTTTGCCTGAGTTTATAGAGCGGGCGGCGATGGGGCCGCTGCCGGGTTGGTTGGTCATAGCCACCGGATTTGTTTTCAATGGAGCCTTGATTGCGTTGGGACTGTTTACGACTGGATTGCAACAAACGCAGGGCGAAGTCTTGTCAGACACCGGCTCTCGTTGGAATAACCTGCTGCAACGACTGCGCCGAATTACCTGGGAGACGTTTGAAACCGATATTCCCCGATTTGTTCGTTTTGATACCCGCAAACAGCTGGCTTATGTCATTTCTGATCAAATTGAGGCAGTAAGCAAGCTGCTGTTAAAAGAGTTGGGGCGGGGCGTGACGTTGATTAATGCCAAGGGGATGTACACTGGCAAAGAACATGGGGTGTTGATGTGTGCCCTGGAAGCGCGACAAAAAGCGCAGCTTAAGCGGCTGGTTTATCAGGCAGACCCCCAGGCGTTTGTCATTTTGACTCCGGCAGAAGATGTGCGCGGCGGTGGTTTTAGGCCATTAGAAACGTGAGAGAAGCTTATGTCTGAATTTGAGCCTGGTAATGATCCTTTTGTAGCGATACCGGAACCAAAAAACGGTCCCAGCGGTTGTCGCATTATCCTGACAATTGTTGTGGTGCTGTCTCTTATTGGTATGTCTGCCAGCGGAGCAATCTGGTATTTTTTCTACCAGCAGCAGTCGCAACCGGATCAGCCAAGTCAGCCCGATCCTATTGTTGAGGCAACGGCCGTTTCCAGCGAATCTGATTTGGCTGAGGAAGAAACCAACACTGCCGTTGAACCAACCGCCACCACCCTGACGCTGTCCCCAGCCGAGGATGGTGCGGCTATCAATCGCATTGTTTACGTGAATGACGAGGGGCAAATTGTGACCCTGACCTCAAATGGCAGTGATGAGCGGCAACTCACCGATGCGCAGCAACGTTTTCAATTTCCGGCCTGGTCGCCAGACGGCCGTTCCATCGCCGCCATTGGTGTGGATCGGACGGGCGCTGGACTGTTTGTGCTGGCTGATGGCCCTACCGATGTTGCCCCTGATCCCTTGTACGCCGACCGGGATGAAGGTCCATTTTATCTTTACTGGTCCCCAGATAGCAGCCAGGTCAGCTTTTTGGCCAGCCATCCCGATGGCATGGGGCTGCATCTGGTGCAGGCCGATGGCTCTGCTGACAGCCGGTTGCTCACCATTGGCGGGCCACTTTATTGGCAATGGACCGCCGATAGCCAACAGATGTTGATTCATAGCGGTTTTTCTGGGGAAGCATCTCGCCTGGAGCTGGTTACAGCAGATGGTGATGGGACCGGCGATGACATTGCTGCCCCAGGCTTTTTCCAGACGCCGGGCATTTCGGCAGACGGCCGTTACCTGGCCTATGCTGAAGAAATTCCGGGCAGCGGCAGTCGCCTGACCGTCGTCGATACACAATCGGAGGCGGTGGAGCAGCAGCGCCATGCTGGCCAGGTGGCTATGGCCTGGAGCCCGACGGCAAACCAGCTAGCCTTTACCAACGGCACAGAGCCGAATAGCAGCAGTTTTATTGGGCCGCTGCGGCTGATCGACGCGGCCACTGGTGAGGTGCGACTGCTGAGCAGCGATCCCATCATTGCGTTCTTCTGGTCGCCAGACGGCCGTTACCTGGCCGCCCTTAGCCCTGCTCGCGGTGCGGAAGGGGACATCAACGCCCGACTAGATAAAAGTGCTGCTGGTAAACCCGCCCAGCAGCAAAATTTGCCCATGCTGCGCCTGCTGGTTTATGATGTTACCGCAGATGAGGGGCGATTCTTGTTTAGCTATGTCCCCACACTGACCTTTTTGACGCAATTTTTGCCCTTCTTTGATCAATACGCCCTGAGCCATCGTTTATGGTCGCCCGATAGCAAGGCCCTGGTGCTCTCAATGGTGGCAGACGGCCGTAACCAAATCTTCATCATCAATGCCATCAACGGTCAAAAGCAATTTCTGGCTGAAGGCTCCATGCCTTTTTGGAGTCCACGCTAATTATTTAGAGGGAAATATGAAGAATGGGAATGCTTTTCGCACATTTGTAGATGAGACGGTGCATTATTTATCCGGTCTGAAGGTGGTTGTGTATTATGCGGAGCCCATTCCTTCGGCGACGGATGAAAAGATGCGGGTTGTT
>JBNKLQ010000101.1:0-19402 GCA_050292445.1 Promineifilaceae bacterium (SeqCode)
GTTTTTGGAATCCCGCAGCGCGCGCGACAATCCCAAGCACGACTGGTTCATCTGGCGCGATCCGGCCCCAGATGGTGGCCCGCCCACCAACTGGCTGAGCCGCTTTGATGGCCAATCTGCCTGGGAATGGGATGCCCAGACGGGGCAATATTACCTGCACTCTTTTTTGGCCGAGCAGCCGGACGTGAACTGGCGCAATCCTGAGCTGCGGGCAGCTATGCTGGATGTGTTGCGTTTTTGGTTTGACAAGGGGGTGGATGGCTTTCGCATTGATGTGAGCTATCGGGTGATGAAGGATGTCCAGTTCCGCGACAATCCACCGAACCCGAACTGGCAGCCGGGGATGGACCCGGCCAAGCAGGTTATTGAAACTTACACGCGCAACACGCCGGATAGTGAGCATTTCAACCGCTGGCTGCGGGAAGTGGCTGACGAGTACGATGATCGGGTGCTGATTGGCGAGATTAATTTGCCGCCCCATGAACTGGTGAAACATTACGGCCGTTCCCTTAACGGCCTCCATCTTCCCTTCAACTTCAACCTCATTTTTACGCCGTGGGACGCTACGGCCGTTTGCGACCTGATCGAAACCTACGAGGCTGCCTTGCCGCACGGTGCCTGGCCCAATTGGGTGCTGGGCAACCATGATCAGCATCGCATTGCCAGCCGGGTGGGCGCGGCCCAGGCCAGGGTGGCGATGCTGCTGCTCCTGACGTTGCGTGGCACGCCCACGCTGTATTACGGTGACGAGCTGGGGATGCGCGACGGCGAGATTGCCCCGGAGCAGGTGCAAGACCCTTGGGAAAAGATGGTGCCGGGGCTGGGGCTGGGTCGTGACCCAGAGCGCACGCCAATGCCGTGGGCATCGGCCCACAACGCTGGTTTTTGTCCCCCGAACATAACCCCCTGGCTGCCGCTCAACGCCGATTCAGTTACCGTCAACGTTGCCAGTCAGCAAGATGATCCTGATTCGATGCTAATGTTTACCCAAAAATTGATTCAGCTGCGCCGTGAAACGGCCGCTCTGAACCAGGGCCGCTACCACAGCTTGCCTGCCCCCGATGGCGTGCTGGCTTTTGCGCGCCAGCACGGGGCACAAACTATTTGGGTTGTGCTAAACATGACGGGTGAGCCAAAGTTGTGGGAGCTGCCAGATGGTGGGGGAGAAACGGCCGTTCTTCTCAGCACACAACAAGCAAACAAAACAGCTCCCACAGACGGAACTTTTCTGTTGCGTCCCAACGAGGGTGTGATTTTATCTATTTGAGGCATCCTTAAGAAAATCCTTTGCGTTCTCTGCGTCTCCGCAATGAAACCGGTATACTAACCACCAACCACTCACCACTATTTCTGGAGGTATTATGTCTGACCGCTGCTTTTTGGTTTTAGGAGGTTCCGGCCTGGTTGGCTCCCAAATTGTGCGCACCGTGGCGCGGGCCATGGAGCCAAAAAAAATTGTTATTGCCAGTCTCTTTCGTGGCGAAGTGCGCGAATTTTTGTACGATGTCCGTAAAGAGTTCCCCAATATTGAGTTTGTTGGGGCCTGGGGCGATGTGTTTGTGCGCGATGCGTTTAGCCTGGAACGCCGCCGTCGTTTGCTGCAAAGCAGTCACCGGCGCGACATGCTGTATGATGATTTGTTTGGCAAGTTGGACGAGGCCTACGGCCGTTCCGCGCTTGTTCAACTCATCCAGCAGCATCAACCCGACGTTATCGTTGATAGCATCAACACCGCCACAGCCATCAGCTACCAAGACGTGGAAAGCTTGAGCCAGCAAACCTACGACATTTTGCAGCAGCTGCGCCAAATTGTCGATCATCAAGATTTGGAAGGGCTGGACGCGCTGGGCAAATCGTTGGAGCAAAACGTGAGCACGCTGCTCATTTCCCAGGCGCTGCCGCAGCTCATCCGCCATGTGCAAATGGTTCACCGGGTCATGCGCGAGGTGGGCACCCGCCTTTACCTGAAGATTGGCACCACCGGCACCGGCGGCATGGGTTTGAACATCCCCTACACCCACAGCGAAGACCGCCCCAGCGCCAAATTAATGAGCAAAACGGCCGTAGCCTTTGCCCACACTGGCCTGATGTTTTTGATGGCCCGCACGCCCAACGGTCCACTGGTGAAAGAACTTAAACCAGGGGCGATGATTGGTTATCGGCGGGTGGCTTATAAATCTGTGAAGGTGCGGGGCATGCCTCAGTTTCGTTATGAAAGCCAGGTGCAACGTTTAAACGGCCGTCTCACCCTGCGCGGCGATGAAAACCAGTTCAACCGCATTGGCAAGCTGCACATGGCCGGGGTGGATACGGGCGAAAATGGCTTTTTTGCCCGTGGCGAGTTTGAGGCGATTACCCATCTAAACCAAATGGAATTTGTCACGCCGGAGGAAATTGCCCAGCAGGCGCTGCTGGAAATTAAGGGCAGCAATACCGGCTACGATGTGATTGCTGGCATAGACAGCAGCATCATCAATCCTAGCTTTCGGGCCGGGGTGCTGCGCCAGACCGCGCTGGACAAGCTGGCCCGCATTGAAGAGGAGACGAAGAGCCACAGCGTGGCCTTGGGGCAGCTCGGTCCGCCGGAGCTGTCGAAGCTGCTTTATGAAGCGCATATGCTGCGGCTCAATTACCAGACATTGCGCAATGTGCTGGACACGACGGCCACGGAGCTTTCTGAAACGCTTTATCATTTCATCATGGAAAATGAGCTGCTGCGCACCCAAATCACTTCCATTGGCGTGCCAATTTTGGCCCCAGACGGCCGTTCGCTTATTCGGGGGCCACGCATCAACATTCCCGAAAGCATTTACCATGAGGTGGATTTAGACGATGAAAGCGTGGATGCCTGGGCGCAAAAGGGGTGGGTGGATTTACGGCCGTCTAACTGCAAAACCTGGCAAGAGCGGTTTGAGCGAATGCGCCGTACTCAGCATATGCTGCACACGCGCGGTACCTCATCCGTCACCATGAAAACCTACCTGCCGGAAACCATCGAAATTGGCTCTGTGGTTGCCTGGCTG
This sequence comes from Promineifilaceae bacterium (SeqCode), assembly GCA_050292445.1. Taxonomy (GTDB): domain Bacteria; phylum Chloroflexota; class Anaerolineae; order Promineifilales; family Promineifilaceae; genus Leptofilum. The sequence continues at coordinate 3,024 of JBNKLQ010000101.1, forward strand.
TTCAACAACGATCATCAGGGCTATCGTATCAAATAAATTCATGGTCCATTGCATTGTGATCCAGATGATGCGGAACACCTGAGGAAAATCTTTCTCGCCTCACGCATCATCTGGTTAAATCCAGTCGGCTACAACGGTTTTCTCATCCATCACATTGCCTGTGTTCAGCGTGGATTTTGGTTCCAGCAGCAATAAATGGACTTCTTCCGGGGCCACCGGGCGGTGTTCTACGCCGCGCGGCACGATGATGAATTCGCCTTCTTCCAGCCAAACGTCATGGTCACGAAACTGCATTTGGAGACGGCCGTTTAGCACCAAAAACAACTCATCTTCATGATCGTGATGATGCCAAACAAACTCACCTTGCACCTTCACTACCTTTACGTGCGAATCGTTGAGTTCGCCCACAATGCGCGGGTGCCAATGGTCGTTAAACAGCGTTAATTTTTGTGCCAAATTTACTTTTTCCATGATTTACCTCTTTTTTTCAATACGAAGGAACGAAGAAACAGAGGAACGAAGGAAAAACAGAATTTTCTTTGTGCCTTCCTCCCTTCGTTTCTTTGTATAAATTTCCTTCTTCAAAATTTTGACAATTAAATTTACCTGGTTTATACCTACGCTATTAATTTTGAGTGTAGCAAGGATTAAAAAATGGCGCAGGAAAAATTAGACGCAACCGTTCATCTTTTTTGTGGCTTACCCACCTCGGGCAAGACCACCTTTGCCAAAGAACTAGAACAAAACCACAAAGCCATCCGCTTTTCGCTGGATGAGTGGATGATTGAGTTGACCGACGCCACTATTTTTGATGCAGAATACGGAGAGATGGCTGAGAAGTTGAGGGAACGTTTTTGGCATACGGCCGTTCCCATCCTAAACCAGGGCGTTGATGTCATTTTAGATTGGAGTTTGTGGAGCCGTGAACGTCGCCAGAAGTGGATCGGCCGTATTACCGAGCTGGGTGCAAATTACACGCTGTACTATCTCAACATTCCGCCCGTGGTGCTGCGCCAGCGGCTGGAGGCCCGTAACAACGAGTTGCCGCCGGGGGCACATCCCATCCCCGTAACCGAGCTTGACCGCTTCTTGCCATTCTTCGAGCCGCCTGCCGATGAAGAAGACCTTAATGTGGTGCAAATTTATCTGGGCCAGGATGGCCCCATCCACAACCCGCACCTGGAGGGTGATACATTCTTTTGGCCAGGCAATGAAACGGGCGTATTACTTCTGCATGGCCTGACGGCCACCACGGCTGAGGTGCGCCTGTTGGCGGAAAAGCTGCATGCCGAGGGGTACACTATTTCTGCACCACTGCTGCCTGGCCATGGCACTCATCCCGACGATCTCAACGAAACCACCTGGCACGATTGGGCCTGGACGGCCGAAAAAGCGTACCAACATTTGGCCACAGTGTGTGACCAGGTGTTTGTGGGTGGCGAATCAACTGGGGGGGCGTTGGCGCTTTTCCTGGCGGCGCAGCACAAAGAAATTGCCGGGGTGTTGTGTTATGCACCTGCCATTAAGCTGGCCATTCCCACGCACAACATGGTGCGGCTGTACGTGGCCGCACCGCTGGTGCATTCACTTCCTAAGGATAATGTGGGTAGTAATGAATTTTGGCAAGGTTACCGGGTGAATCCGCTGCGGGCGGTGATGGAACTGATTCGATTGGGGTTGGAAGTGCGCCGCCAACTGCCGCAAATCACACAGCCTGTGCTGGTCATGCAGGGGCGCAACGACAAAACGGTTTCAGAGGATGTGGGCGAGATTATTCTGGAAGGTGTTTTGTCGGAGCAGGCGGAGCAGCATTGGTGGGAACAGTCTGGCCATGTTATTTTGCTAGAAGATGAACTGGATGAGATTACGGCCGTTACCCACCAATTCATGCAAAAAGTAATGCAGCAGCCTTAAGATTGTCATTCCCGCGAATGCGGGAATCCACCGCTTGTGACTCCTGGATGCCCGCCTGCGCGGGCATGACAGGTCAGGTAAGCGTGTCTTTGAGAAATGTCAATGTACGCTCCCAGGCCAGTTGAGAAGCTGCTTCGTCGTACGCATCGGGGCGGGAGGGTTCAAAGAACCAGTGGCCGGTGTTGGGATAGATGTGGAAGGTGGTGGGACGGCCGTTTTCTAATAGCTTTTCCTTAAAAAGGTCAATAAATTCGCTGTCTTCATACGAATCGTTTTCCGCATAGTGCCCAAGATAGCTGGCCTGCGTATCTGTTTGGTTTGTCCAGCCAGCGCCGTAAAACAACACAACAGCGCTTACCTGCGCTTGCCGTTTGTGTGCCGCCCACACGGCAAACATCGCTCCCATAGAAAAGCCTAAAACACCAATCTGCCCCGCTTCACAGGCTTCATGTGCCAACAGCTCATCTATTGCTGCCTCAATGATTGGATTGGCCGTTTCATCATCTAATTCCGTACTAAATTTTTCGGCTTGCTCGATGGTGGTGGCGATACGGCCGTTGTATAAATCTGGAGCCAGCGCCACAAACCCCGCCTCCGCCAGTCGGTCTGCCACGTTTGTAATGTCCTCATTCAGTCCCCACCACGGATGTAAAACCAAAACGCCGGGGCCTTTTCCGCTGGCCGGCAGGGCTAGATGGGCTTCTGCTTCTGAATCATTTGCTTTTATTTTCATCGGGTCTCCTTTTTGGAAAATACGGAACACAGAGTTTCACAGAGAAAACACAGAGGACCACGGAGAGGAAAACCAGTGAAAATCTGTGTTTACCAGTGTCCCATTTATTAAACGATTAGCTCAAAGCTGCGTTCGCCGATGCGCTGCCCGTTGATCTGAATTTCGACGCGGTGGGTGCCGGGGTAATATTTGCGCGTCGTAATGGGCTTGATGGGATGGCTTTTTTCCAGGGTGAGCGATTGGTTGGGGGCGAGTACGGCCGTTTTCAACTTAAATACCTTGCCGCTCGTCTGCCCATTGGCCTTCACAAAATGAATCACAAAATCAATCATGAGTTTTTGCTCGGTGACGGCCGTACTTTGCAGCGTGAAGGCAAGATTTAGTTTTTCACCCAGCCGCAACGGGTCCGGGGCAACGGTAAAATCAGTCAGAGTAACCTGGGGCGGGCCGTAGCCCAGCACCGCCAAAGCGTTGGGATCGCCATCTTTTACCAGCGTGCGTAGGGCGCGCTGCACAATCCAGCGGCGTTCGGATGAGCCATCTTGCCACCAGCGGCGGCACGTTTCAATGACCAATTGTGGATGGTCTTTGGCGATGTCGTTGAGATGGTTGCTCACGGAGCGGCGCACGTATTCCGACGGATCGTCCTTGAGCTTTTCCAGCAGTGCCAGGGTGGGGCTGGGGTCTTCGATAAATTGATACAGCCGACCGGCCCAGGGTAGCCGAGGGCGGGTGCCTTCGCTAACCAGCCGCCGCACGTGCGGGTTTTCATCCTCGGTCCAGGTGTGCAAAATGGCGAGCATTTTGTCTTGGTGATGGATGAGGAACGGCCGTATGGCAAATTCGGCCGTGTGTCGTTTAGTAATCTCGCGCATTGCGCGTACACCTACATCAAAATCTTCCAGGCCAAAGGTTTCAATGAATTGGGCGATGGGCCAATGATGCCAGCCATCGTTGGGCACGCCATCTTCAGCCTCCAGGGCTGCTTCCAAGATGGGCCAGGCGTTGGCAAAACCTTCGGGCAAATGGTCATGCAGCGCCTGCACAAAAATGGTGGACCGTTCTTTCATCTCCAGCCCATCCAGCTGTGGCGCAATTTGGTTCACGAAGGCATCAGCAGGAAATTGGGGATGAACGGCCGTAATCATTGCCGCCATCCGTTGGGCCAAGGCCACATCAAAATAATCTTTGAACAACTTCTTTTCGTTTTCGCTCATAGGCTACCATTCTCCGGCGTATTGGGGGGAATACGGCCGTACCACATCCCCCACCAAAAAATATTTCAGCTCAACGAGCTGGCGCAAATGCAGCAGATCGTGGGCCACCCAGGCAGCCAGCATGTCGCCCGCGTGGAACTTGCCCGCCACCGGATGCGTTTCAAACGCTTCCAGATTTGGCTGATCCAAACCGGCCAGCCAGGCCAAAGATTTTTGTCGCTCGTCCAGGAAGTTTTGCAGCGAACTAGCCAGCTCCCGCTCATTGTATTTGCGGGCAGTTACCCAGCCTGCCGGGTCGATGGGCGGCCATTCTTCGCCGGGACGATGAAGTAGGTAATCAAACCGCTGCCTAAAATCTTCACGTTCCTCATCATAAAGGTGGTTCACCACTTCTAAAACTGACCAATCCTCCGGGAATGGTTTTATTGTGGCCTGCTCTTGCGAAATGCCGGCTACCAACTCACGAATCAATTCACCGTTTTGCCTTAGCTGCATTTGACACGCTGCGAAATCCATATCTACCTCCAGGATAGGGGAATGCTACTTGAACTTATGTTCTAATTTTACCTGCGGATTTGTTTTTGGGCTAGTGTACTGTTGGTTCAGGCACAGTTTTTCAGAAATCTGATTTCTTTATGGAATCGGACGCTGATTTACGCTGATAAACGCTGATTTCTTTTTTTGATCAGCGTCATCGGCGTTCATCTGCGTCCCATTGATTTTACTGCTGAAAAACGCTGTTGTCAGGCTGGTTCCAGCTGCTGACGGAGGGCTATGATCTGGTCGCGCAGGCGGGCGGCTTTTTCAAACTCCAGATTGGTTGCGGCCGTTTTCATCGCATCTTCCAGTTCATCAATTTGCACCAAAATATCATCGGCTTGGTAAATGGGGGATGGTTCGGAAACGGCCGTTTCCTCCTCACGCACCTTCAACAATTTATCTAGCTGCTTGACAATGGTTTGGGGCACGATGCCGTGTTCGGCGTTGTACGCCATCTGCAAGGCGCGCCGCCGGTTGGTTTCATCAATTGCCCGCCGCATCGAATCTGTTATCCGGTCGGCGTACATGATGACTTGCCCAGCTTCGTGGCGGGCGGCCCGGCCAATCGTTTGGATGAGTGCCCGGTCTGAGCGCAGAAAGCCTTCTTTGTCCGCATCCAAAATGGCCACCAGCGACACTTCGGGCAAATCCAGTCCCTCACGCAGCAGGTTGATCCCCACGACGGCATCGTACACACCAGCTCGCAAATCTTGCAAGATTTCGACTCGCTCAAACGTGTCTACTTCGCTATGCAAATAATGTACTTTCATGTCCATTTCGCGTAGATAATCAGATAAATCTTCAGCCATCCGTTTGGTAAGTGTGGTGATGAGTGCCCGCTGGCCCCGTTCGACGCGCTTGCGTAGTTCAAAGAGCAAATCGTCCACCTGGCCGCGAATCGGCCGTACCTCAATTTCTGGATCGATGAGTCCGGTGGGGCGAATGATTTGCTCGACGGTTTGTTCTGCGTGTTCTGACTCATATGGGCCAGGCGTAGCCGAGGTGAAAATTAGCTGGTAAGCACGTTCTTCCCATTCGGCGAAGGTGAGCGGGCGGTTGTCCAAGGCACTGGGCAGGCGGAAGCCGTGTTCAACCAATGTTTCTTTGCGCTTCCGGTCGCCATTGTACATGGCGCGGATTTGCGGCAGGGTCATGTGGCTTTCGTCCACCACCATCAAATAATTGTCAGGGAAGTAATCCAGCAAAGTCCAGGGCGGGCTGCCCGGCAGGCGGGTGGGCGTAAAATGAATGCCATAATTTTCAATGCCCTGGCAGTAGCCCAGCTCGCGCAGCATTTCGATGTCGTACCGGGTGCGCTGTTCCAGCCGCTGCTGGGCCAACAGGTTTTTTTCAGCGCCCAGCTGCGTCAATCGATCCTCTAATTCAGCCTCGATGCGGGTGATGGCATCTTCCATCTCATCGGCGGGGGGAATGAAGTGGCGGGCGGGATGGATGGTGAGGCTGTCCAGTTCGGCCAGCAGCTCACCGGTGAGCGGGTCAATTTCGGTGATTTGCTCAATCTCGTCCCCCCAGAAGGTGATGCGGTAGGCGGATTCGGTGTAAGACGGCCGTATTTCCAACACATCCCCCCGTACCCGAAAACTGCCAATCTTAAAGTCCATCTCATTTCGCTCATACTGAATGCCGATAAGTTGGCGCAATGTTTTTTGCCGCTGTTTCACTTCACCCACAGCAAATGGCACCCGCGCCTGGTTGTATTTCACCGGATCGCCTAGACCGTAAATGGCACTAACGCTGGCCACAATAACCACATCCCTTCGCGTAGCCAATGATTGTGTGGCAGCCAGCCGCATCCGTTCAATTTCTTCATTAATTTCTGTGGTCTTTTCGATGTAAGTGTCGGTGCGGGCAATATATGCTTCTGGCTGGTAATAATCATAGTAGCTTACGAAGTAACTCACAGCATTGTGCGGAAAAAATTGACAAAACTCGCTGTAAAGTTGGGCGGCCAACGTTTTGTTGTGCGCCAAAATAAGGGTGGGGCGCTGCGTTTGCTGGATGACGTTGGCAATGGTGAACGTTTTCCCCGTACCGGTGGCTCCCAACAAAAGCTGCTGGTGCAGGCTATTTTGCAAGCCGCCTACCAGTCTGGCAATTGCCTGAGGTTGATCTCCGGTTGGTTGGTAATTGGAATTGAGTTGAAAGTTTGGCATGGTTTGTGCCTCCGGCTTCTTTAGTAAAAAGTGAAAAGTAATTGGCCCCCTTTTCACTTTTTACTGTACAAGCGGTTCATGACATCTTTTGTCAGGTACTCGAAGCAGCCTGCAGCGCGGCTGGCACGCTTAGGACAGCGTCCCAGGCGACTTCGGCGGCCAGCACACCCAGGGCCAGGCTGTTAAGGGTCGTGTTTTCTATTTCGTTTGTGGTGGCAGCATAAAGAACATCTCCATCAAACGGCGTGTGGAAGGGTTGAATGGCGCGAGCCATGGAGGCATGAACCTGTCGGCCAAACTGGGTGAGTTCCCATTGGCTCAGCTTCTGGTTGGTGATGACGAGGGTTGGTGTGGTGTTACCGGGAGAAGGGGTGGTGGAACGGCCGTTTACCAGCCGTCGTTCCAAATCATCAAAGGCGTGGGAGCGTGTGCCTGTAGCTCTGTTCAAATGGCCTAGCACCACTTCACCTTGCCGGTTAACCATTGCGCCAATGGCGTTGACCACGGTGAAGACGGCAATTTTGGTCTCGCCGACCTGCCGAAAAGCACCACCTTGTCCCGATTGCTCGCCCATCTGAAAATTGAAGCCGTTGCCTACCGTTGCGGAACAGCCCGCGCCGCGTGCCCCCAGTGAAAAGCTCCCGGATTTTGCAGCTCGCAGTGCGGCCCGGCCCAGAGCCTTATCAGGATAGATACTGTTTTTACGGCTGCCGAAGTCGTAAATGATAGCCCCGGAAACGGCCGCAATCTTCATAAAATCGGGATTGTAGTTGCGTTGGGCAAATAGCTCTGCGCTGACACCAGCAGCGGCTTCTAAGCCATATAGCGAGCCACCGGCAAAGCAGATGGCGTCGTTCTCTTCATAGTTACCGACTGTGCCTGGGGAGCCGCCCCGAATGTCTACGGCCGTTCGCACACCTTGAGGAAAATAGAAAACGGTACAGCCAGTTGGTCCTTCTTCGTATTCGGCGATGCCTACATGGACGGCGGGAAAGTCAAAGGTTAGCGTTGGTGCGGTAAACGTTGTCTTGGGTTGTAAATTGAGTTGATCATTGGATGGCATTAATTTGTCTCCTTTGGGCGCGTCCAAACTGGGGAATGATTTGTAAGGCTCTCCACAATGTCTCTAACAATAGCCACAACCTCGGCCAGCTTGGTGGCGCTTATCAGATCAATCCTGTCTGAACGCAGATGAATGTTGTAAATGTGCCCCGTTGAGCTTAGCGCGATGCTGGGAACATCTCGCGAGAAAAAGGTGTAGTGATTGCTGGCTGGCCACGGATCGACCTTAACCACACCAGGGTGCCTTTTCAGCAATGAGGCAATTTGCTGCTGGAATGGTTCTGAACTGGAGAAAATGGCCAGGCTGTTGCTGCCAATTGTTTGCCCCACGCCATCAATGTTGATTGCGGCGATGATTTGCTCAAAGGTGTCTTCAGCGCATTGGACATATTCATCGTCCCCAAGGGGTAGATATTCTTCATTGCTAAAGGCGACAAATTCGAGCGTGAATGGAAAGGTATGTTGGCTAAGTGTTTGGGCCATGGTGAGTAAAACGGCCGTTCCTGATCCATTATCACAAGCGCCAGGCGTATCTACTTTGGTGTCGTAATGGGCACACAGCACCACTTTCTCTGGCCTGCCAGCAACGGTTCGCCCGACGATGTTTTCAGAATAGCCAGGCGTGCTGCTGGTGTTGATTTGTAAATGAAGTGTCGCCTCTGGTGCTTGCAGCAGCTTCAGACCCACTTCTGCATTAACGGTTGCAGATGGAATTAGAAACTCCTGGTCTTCAATGATTCGTTCCAGATCGCCAGGGCGTGTTTGCACCGTGATAAGGACTGCCGGTTGTTTTGCTTCCAGCAGCTCGATCAGATGTTTTTCCTCATCGGAGATAAGAAACCAGGATTTGGACGGCAGTGTTGACTGACTTAAACGGCCGTACAAAATAGCAATTCTCCCGGCCAAGTCAGCTGCTTCCAGTTCAGCAAGCGTGCTAACGGGAACGACCGTAGCCGTCACGTCACACGGCGGCGAAAAGGTGTTGCTAACCGCTGGCAGTGTCTGCCCATTCAGCCATAATTGGGTGCCGCTGTCAGTCCAATTGGGGCAGGTGAACTTTTGTCGTTCTACGACCAGTTTTGCTGTAGTGAACTGTTGGACAATGTAGTCAGCAGCCCGGTGATTAGCCTGTGAGCCGCCATAACGTGGTCCAATCTCTACCGATAGTTTTTGCAAATGAGCCATTAATTGTTTAGTTTCCATTGGATACCCCCTTCTACTCATCATATTGATTGAGAGATTAACATCGGTTTATGACATCTTTTGTCAGGAGTTTGAGCAAAACGGCCGTTCTTGTTAGACTTGTGCTCTTATCTATCAAACAGGAAATTTTAAGTGAAAGTAGCAGTTATCTCAGATATTCATGGAAACGTACCCGCCCTGGAAACCGTGACGGCGGACATAGAGCAGTGGCAACCAGATGTTGTGGTTGTGGATGGAGATATTGTCAATCGTGGTCCACTTTCCCGCGATTGTTTGGAATGGGTTTTAGCCAGACAGGCCAGCGATAATTGGCAGATCATTCGCGGAAACCACGAGGATTATGTTTTAGAGTGTGCCAGCGCTGAGAATCTGGTGCCGGGGCCTGCTTATGAAGTGCGGCGGTTTGCCCATTGGGCCTATCAGCAGGTGGCCGATTATGCAGAGGTCATTGCCTGTTTACCAGATCGGTTCTCGATGTGTGCACCCGATGGCACGGAGTTGCGTGTGATGCATGGTTCTATGCGGGATAATCGGGATGGGGTTTACCCCAACACGACCGATGAGGAACTGCGGGTACAAATTGCGCCTCCGCCACGAATTTTTGTAACAGGGCACACCCATCGGTCACTCATCCGGAAAATTGACGCCACGACTGTGGTGAATATTGGTTCTGTGGGTGCTTCTTTTGACGGGAATCGTGAGTTGAGCTACGGCCGTTTCATCTGGACGGAGCGCCGTGGCTGGCAGTCAGAAATTGTGCGATTACCCTATGATTATGCGCGCATTGAGCAAGATTATAAAACTTCGGGCTTTTTGGATGAGGCCGGGCCATTGGCTCAGCTGATGTTGGTGGAACTGCGTCGTGCCGGGGGGCTGGTTTATCGGTGGGCTAGCCGATATGAAAAGGCGGTGCTGGCGGGTGAAATTAGCCTAGAGAATAGCGTTCGTGACGTGTTGTGCGATGAGGATTTACGGCCGTTCTTGGGCGCACCTGGTTGGTCGTTCGCCCCTCTCGCTAATTAAAACGAAAACGACCGCCCCGATGGACGGCCGTTTCTCGATACCCCTCCTGGTATTTATGATTGACTGCTTTTTCTCCTAAAAGAATTCAGTCAATCATTGCAAGAAAACGCTGGTCAAGTTGTTTGGCAACGCATGCTGAAACCGCATTGCTAAATAACCAGCGTTTACTTAAACGACGTTTGCCTCTCGATCCTGATCCATCACCATGACAGTAATCCAATACGTTGTCTCCTGGTGCGTTTCCTTGTGGTGCTAAAGACGGTGATGGCAAGGTACGGGTAATTGCAAACGAAGTAAGCAAATGATTGCGTCTTCACTCACCTGTTTTATAATGCAAAACAATCTGATTAGGTAGAGGGAAGATGTTTACCCTGTATCATAATAATCAATCGTTAATGCACCGTAAATTGAGAGTAAGGAATTTGTATCTTTGATGGACAATTTCAATGCGGATCAGCGTGAATTGCGGATTACCATGTTGGGAAAGTTCGAGCTGGGGTGGGGAAACGGCCGTTCCGTCGAAACGTTTACTTCTAAGGTTGCTGTAAAAAACAGAGCCATTTTAGGTTATCTTGTCCTCAATAATCGGTCGCACCTTCGTGAGGATCTCGCCAGCATTTTTTGGCCAGATAAAATAGAAAAATCTGCTAAGGCAAACCTACGTGTTGCCCTGAATGCACTGCGCAATGCGGAATTATCCTCTTACCTGGATACCCAGCGGCCAGAAATCACCTTTAACCAACACGCGCCGTATTGGTGTGATGTACAAACATTTGAAGCCCTAATCACCAAAAGTCGCCACCAACCTGAGCCAGATATTCAATCCCTAAAAAAGGCAATTGATTTGTACGAGGGTGAATTTTTAGCGGGCTTTTCGCAGCCCGATTTGCCAATTTTTGATGACTGGATGAATAGTTTGCGGCTTCGTCTGGATGATCTGGCATGGCAGGCGCTGGATACCATCATTCGCTGGTCCATGAAGGAAACCGGCGATTACGAAACAGGTATTTTTTATGCAAAAAGAGCCTTAGAACTGGCTCCGTGGCGGGAGTCTGCTTACCAACATTTGATGTGGCTCTTAGCCAGCAATGATCAGCGGGCGGCAGCCCTTACGCAATACGAGCGGTGTCGGGAGGCATTAAAAACCTGGCTGGATGTCGATGAGCCTTCTCCCACGACAGAGGAGCTGTATGTCAATATTCGGGAGATGAAATCGGCAACCAAGCCCACAACTGTGCCCTTGCCGCCATTACGTAACCCTGAAGTAGAAGCCAAACCGCCGTTTCTGGCGCCGCTGCTGCCCCCCTTTTTTATTGGTCGCTCAGAGCCTTTGGCCCGTTTAGAACAGGCGTTGACGGCCGTTTCCAGTTCACCGCGTTTGGGTATTGTGGGCATGGGCGGCATCGGTAAAACCACGCTGGCGCTCCATTTGGCACATGCTCTGCGTAATCAGTTCCCTGATGGGGTGCTGTGGGCCAACGTGGTCGATGAGCAGCCAGAGGAAATTGCTAGGCAATGGGCGGCGGCCTATGGCTACGATTTAAGCCAGCAATACGCCGGTGAGGAACGTCTGGCGGCGGTCAAGCGTTTGTTGGCAAATAAGCAGGCGCTGCTCATTTTGGATGATGTATGGGCTGGCTCAAAAATCCGCTATTTGCTGCCCGATGCTGGTCGCTGTGCGGTGCTGATTACCAGCCGGATGGAACGCGTTGTGCGCAGTGTCGGAGCCAGGCCGCTGTTGTTAAATCAATTTTCGCTGGAAAGCGGCCGTTCTTTGCTGCTTCATTATGTGGACGAGGAACGCGTCAGCGCTGATCCGGCGGCTGTTACCGAAATTTGCCAACTGGTTGGTAACTTACCCTTGGCGATCAGCATCGCTGGCAGTTATTTAGCGTACCGCCCGTACCGCACGCTCGCTGATTTTGTTGTCCAGCTGAAGCAGCAAGTTAAACCGCTAGACCTTGCGGAGGATGAACAGCGAATTCGGGAAACGTTTGAAATAAGCTGGAAACATTTGGATGGGATGCAAAGTCGCCTGTTTGTTTTGTTGGGTTTGTTTGCGGGGCGCAGCTTTTCGCTGCGAGCTATTCATGAAATCGCGCAGATTGCCCAGGCGGACATTTTTCTTGTTGAGGATCGGTTACAGGAATTGGTGCAGCTCTCTTTGCTGAAGAAAGAGGGACACCGCCGCTATCGGCAGCACGCTTTGTTGGCCACATTTGCTGCAGAAAAGTTAGGCGATGCCCCAACGGCTAAAGAACGGTATGTCTCTTATTTCTCTGCCTTTGCTGAAGCCCATGTCACGCACTATAAAATGCTTCAGCCGGAATGGGGCAACTTGGATACGGCCGTAAAATTTGCCGAATCAACCCAACAATGGGACGCGGTGCTGCGGTTAACGGCCGTTCTTAAAGATGCCTGGTTTGCCCGGGGTCGGTTTGAACAGGCGCGAGACGCATTCAAAATTGCCTTTCATGCCGCAGTGCGCCTGGAAGATGAACCCCAATTGGCTCGAAACTGGCTGTGGTGGGGACAAGCTTGCCTGGAGCAAGGCGATCAGGCGGAGGCGCGCAAATGGCTTCAACAAGCGCTAGACCTTTACGATGAGCTGGAAGATGGCATCGGTATTGCCGATGCGGAGTTCGAGCTGGCACGTTTGGATATCGAGCAAACGTTGCCGGAGGAGGCTGAGCGCCGCCTGGACCGCGTCTTGGCTTTGCGCCAAATACACAATGATGAAAAAGGCGTTGCAGCTACCCTGTACCGCTTTGCCCGGCTGCGGCATCGTCAACAGAATAATGGCACTGCCAGTGAATTGGCTATCCAGTCAGCAGCGAAGCAGCAACAAATTGGCGACCAGCTGGGCCGCTGTAAAACCTTGCGTCTGTTGGTGTTTATCATGATTGGCCTAAAACAGAATGAGGTTGCCCAACAATATGCTGAGGAAGCTTTGGCGCTTGCAGAAGTGCTGGATGATTTGGGTGAGATTGCGATGGCAAAAAGAGGGCTGGCTGCAACTTGCCGCATTTTGGGGCGGTTAGAAGAAGCCAATCGGCTGGCAGAAGAGAGTTATGCGAGCCTGGAACGGATGGGGGATCGGCAGGCCATGACGGCCGTACGCTTTTTGCAATGTCTGATCAAACGATCAGAAGAAAAGTACGAGGAAGCATTGCTTCTGGCCGAGGAATGCCATGATGAATTTACGCGCCTACAGGACCATTTGCATGTTGCCTATTGTCTTGTTCACCAGGGAGATTTTCATCATATTTTTGGCGCTAGGGAAACGGCCGTTCAAAAATGGCAAGCTGCTCTGGAAATTGCCAAAAAGTTGGCTGATCAAGAGATGATTGACAAAATAAACGGCCGTTTCCAGTAAAATAGTTACCAACTAAATGCCGCCATCGGAGTTACCCTCAGGGCCCTTAACGGGCCAATGACCGGCAGTGAACACGGGTGTCCATGCTTGTGCTGGCAGCAAGATATCCTTATGTACCTGGCTTTCCACTTTGATCCAGTCTCGCCAGGTTTGGGTACTTCCTTTGAGCCGTACATTTTCTAAAGCCCCGCCTGTTTTGCATACGCCCACACTTTCCCCATCGACTAACAAATGATACTGCTCCACAGCAGGTGGTTCATTGCAAAATGTGGTGAATGATTCAAATAGCGTGTCGGTGGCTTTTTTGCCGTCGGACCAGGGTGTTAGCCGTGTCATGTTCGGCTGCTCGTCTAGAAAATCAATGAAGCTAACGGCCGTTTGCCCGATAAGTTCTTGTGCCTGGGCCAAATTGGCTGGTGTTGTGCTGTGATACGGTACAAACGTGTGAGGGTGATGGCGAAGGGCAAGCTGTTCTTGCCACAGTTCATCTAATTCGTCGGCAACCTTTGTATCACCCAGATGTCGCAGGGCTTGGTTAAAACTATACGGCCGTACCGGATTTGGTGGATGTTCCCCGTCATCAACGACAAATTTTTCCTGAGAATTGTCCAATAATATTTCTTGCAAGCTGAGCCCGCATACAGGACCCGCCACGTAAGCTGCATACACATCGGCAAAAATTTCCTCAATCCAATGGTTGATCCAGTCTGGATAAAGCGGAATGAGGGCATGTAGTTTGGCTGCTAAACCTGGTGCATGATGGTAAACAAAATGTCCTACTTCATGGGGGATGGCCAATAAATCTTTGTTGACTTTTGTGCCAGAAAATGGAATGCCAACGAGGGCCATTGGCGCATAGGGAATGATCCGAATATTGGCAGACTTGTTAAAATAGGTGAGGACACTGCATGGTGGTAACAGCCCACCGTTGATAGCCACATTGAGGGCCAACTGCGCCAATTTATCGGCCGTTTCTAGCGCCGGGGTAAACGCTTTTTGACTCCGCTGGACATGAATCTTTTGAATGAGGCTCATATCGAAGGCAACCTGATCCAGTGTTGCGCGCAATATATGCTCTTGGGGCAGCATCATCGAAGGCAGTAGCTGTCCTGAAGTAAAACCTTCCCAAAAGAATTCAAATTGATCCCCGCCGAAAGCTAGCAAACTTTCAGTGAGGGCGTGTAGGCTGAGGCTAACTGGATTTGAGGACTGACCAAAGGTTGTGGACATTTGCCCCAACTGTTCGGCTAATGCTTGCCACCGTTCTTGCCATACTTCGTTCATTTTACTCTCCTTCAATAAATTGATTTCCCGATACGAGGATGTTTACGCCTTCCCTTAGGCATTGTAGTACCAGGGTACTGTTCCACCGCAAATGAATCGTTAAAAAATGGTGAAACAGTGGCAAATTGAATTTGGGAAGGCTGGCAAACAAGAGAAACGCTAAAATTAGTTTAGCCGCCCAACGGCCGCTTTAGCTGCAAAATCAATGACAGGTGGCTGACGGATGACTGACATAGGTAGCAAAAAAGACGGCCGTTCCCGCAAACGGCCGTCTTAAAATTTCAACAATGAGAGCTAGTTTGCTTTAGGGCACGTAGCTCAGACCAAACGGATTAAACTCGACGGTAACCTCACCAACCAGAACTGGTAAATCATCAGCGCCAATTTCATAAACCGTTACCTTATCAGACGTGCCGCCGGAATGCGTGACATACAGCTTGTCTGCGGCAGGTGTTAGGGCAATGTTGTGGGGAACGGCATAAGGCGTATCCGTTGTCCCCAGAATGGTGTTGGTACGTAGGTCGATGGCAATCAGGCCATCGGTGCCGCCGTCGGGGAGATTGGTGGTATAGAATACCTGGCCGTTCAGCGGCATTCCTGCACCGTGAGCACCAGGAGCGGCAATCTCATCCACCAAATCCAGCGTGTAGCGATTGAACACAGAAACCAGATTGCTGTTCTGTGCCGGAACGTAGATGAACTCATTATGGAAAGTGAGGGAGACGTGGGGGTCTTTGCCTACAGGTGCCCGGTTTACCTCGGCAAAGGTGTGGGCATCATATTGCAGCAGATAATCATTGTCGCCAGCAAAGCCTAGCATGGTGACGTAAGCGTAGTTCCCTAATGGGCCAAGGACAACATCGTGTGGTTTACCACCCAAAGCAACCAAATCAGCCGGTAAATCAACGGTGGCTTCAACCGCGAGTGTCCCAGGATTGATCACGGTGATGGTGTTGTCGATGTCGTTGTTGACCCAAAGCTGGCTGCCGCGCGCATCGGCCCACATATGGAAAACACCTTCTCCGGCGGGGATGACGTCCTCTACACTAAAATCTCTGGCTCGGAAAACCACAACCTGATCATTGGCCCGGTCGCCTACAAACACACGGTTGCCTGTGCGCGTAAACACGACATACATTGGTTCTGGATCGTTTTCCCCAGCAGGCAAATCATACGTTCCCAGGAGTTCATCTGTCTGTGTATCGATTACCGAAATGGTGCCAGAAGCTCGGTTGGCTACCACGATTTTCCCCCGAGTGTTAGCGTCAGTCTGGTTTTGGGCCAGAGTCAGCGATGCCGGAAAAAGGGCGGCGAGCAGTAATAGAAGCAGGATCAGAATTTTTTTGCTTTTCATGCTGTTTCTCCTTGTGAGTAGGGCAAACGGCCGTATCTCTTCACACTTTCGGACCGTTTGCGGGGATGTTTAACGGAGAAACTATAGGTGGGGAGTATTACAGATTTCTTGTGGGAAGGTTGGTTGAATCTTACAAATCGACCTGGTATTGGCCTGCGGCCTGAATTGCTTGTTCGTAAAGCATTTGCCGCAGTTCTAGGGGAGTGAGGACTTCAACGGCCGTTCCTAATCCCAGCAGCTGGCGGCAAGCGGTCTCGATGGTGTCAAACGTGAGCGAGATTGTGGCATAACCAGCTGCATCTTCAGCTGGGGAGGAAGCCAGCAATGAATTCACAATGCCTTCGCCAAAGACCAATGCCAACAGTGGGCCACTGTGAGGTGGCACGCGCAACGTGACGGTCAGGCTGTTTTGTCGCGCTTCAAACTGATCGCGCCACGTTTGCCAATAAGCTGCCAGATCAAAATCTTTGGGGCGTTCAAACTGGCTGCCGGTTAGCTC
>JBNKLQ010000102.1:0-19332 GCA_050292445.1 Promineifilaceae bacterium (SeqCode)
GCTGAGGGAATCGGCGGTATGGATTTTCTTCAACCAGCCAACGGCCGTTTGCATCCCGCGCCCCAGCCAACACAGAACTATCTTTGTTTACGACATCGCCAATGGCATTAACGACGGCACCCGCCCCTACCACAACACCATCAATCTCTACGCTGCTCAGGCCAAAGCCACCTTTCATAATGGTTTGAAAACCACCCCACTTACCTACCGTTACCCCTGCACCGGCTCCGACGTTCCCCTGGGGCACGTCCACATCGGTAGCATTTTGGCACGCTTCGTAGCCCGATTTAGCGTCGGGCAACCCCTGGCCACCGTTCATGAACAGATCGTAGACAACGGCCGTAGGCACAAGTGGAATGGGACGGATAGGCGTAAAGTGGCCAATCTCATGTTCAGCCAGGTAGCGCATCGCCCCATCGGCCGTGGCCAGACCAAACGCACTGCCGCCCGTTAGCATCACCGCCTGGATAAACTGGATGGGCTTGTCTGGCTGCAATAGCACGGCTTCGCGGCTGCCTGGTGCCGGACCGCGCACATCAACACTGGCCACCGTATTGGGTGGGCATAAAAAAACAGTACAACCTGTTTGATTTTTTTCATCTGTTGCGTGTCCAATTTTGAGTCCAGCTAAATTCAACACGCACCTTCCCTGTTTTTCATCCCAATTGTCCTTTTTGTTTGTATGTGATTTGTAATACGTATATGGCTACACGAATTAATGTATTCTATTTCCACCGTGTCAAAATGGTTTCACGTTGAAACATTTTAATTGTTATATATACAAGAATGGCGTCAAGAAATACAAGCACAACGGCCGTTACCAGAATCAACTCCTGGCTTAACAAAAACAGGCCAAACGATTGCCCCATCATGACCAGAATGACCGGCAGCACCACTGCCCCGGACAGCTGCTCCGCCGTGCGTGGATCAGACACCCGCGAGGAAATCATCATCGCCGCACAGACCGCCAGTACCGCCAGCAAAGGCCCCACCAGGAAGACCGCCAGTAACCACATTGGATCAAGGATGCGCGCAAAAACCGCATCATTTGTCATGAATCTGGTTATGCCCATGTAGATACCAAACGATAACCAGGTTACAGCAATCGCCGGGATGACGGCCGCAGCCGCCTTGCCTATAATTAGCTCCATCGTAGTAATGGGGGTCGCCAGCAATGGTTCCAGGCTTCGCGTGGTTTTCTCACCAACAATGCTATAAGCAGCAATCGTTACCGGCACCATCACCGGCAAAATCATAAACATCAGCGTAAAAAGATTGAGCATGTAAACCTGTGTGCAGTCCATTTCATTCAGCCCAATACATAGATCACCAAAAAACTCGTCTGGTGTGGAAGCTGTGCTGGTCATTTCTTCTGGCGTCAGGTTTTGGGTCGTAGCCAGCATGATAATTGGCAAGGCGGTTAGCATCAATGGCAAAAAAGCAACCGAAAAAAGCACCAGCCTGTTTTTAAATACTTCGGCCCACTCCTTGTTTATTATCGTCTTAATTTTGTCCATCTGCTTCCTCCACTTCGGCCTGATTCACCAGCTGCAAGTAAATTTCTTCTAGCGAATGGCGCAATTCACCCACAAATTGAATATTTTGCCCCCCGTTGACCAACAGCCGAATCATTTCGGGATTGTGCACCTCGGGATCATCAACCGCCACCAGTAGCTTGTTTTCAATTGCTTCAATTTTCTTTACGTAAGGCAAGTTTTGCAGGATGGGCAAGCCTGTTTGTGCTTCATTGGCCAGGTGAAAGACTACCTGACGGCCGTACAACTGCTTACGTAATCCCTCCGGCGTGTCTAGTACCTGCAGCCGCGATTTGAAGACGGCAATACGGTCGCACAGTCGGTCGGCTTCATCAAGATTATGTGTGGTGAGGAAAATCGTGCGCCCCTGCTCTTTTACCTCGCCAATAAAATCGCGCACCAGGCGAGACGCCTCGGGGTCTAAGCCAGCTGTTGGCTCATCCAAAAAGAGAAGGCGCGGCTCGTGCAGTAAAGAGCGGGCAATGGCCAGCTTTTGCCGCATCCCCTTGCTAAAGGTGCCGGTCGCATCGTTGCGTCGCTCCCACAACCCCAGCATGCGCAAATATTTTTCCACCTGTCCGTCAATATCTTTTACTTCATACAGCCGGGCGTAAATAGAAAGATTTTTATGCGCCGAAAGCCGCTCATACATGCCTGGCGTCTCGGTGAGAATGCCTACGTTGCGCCGAATCTCTGTATCATCCTCACCCAGTCGGTGACCCATGAGAACGGCCGTTCCCGCCGTCGGTGCAATCAGGCTGGTAAGCATACGTACGGTGGTGGTTTTGCCCGCGCCATTGGGTCCCAGAAAGCCAAAAACTTCGCCTTCTGGAATGGAGAGTGAGAGCCGATCAACGGCCGTATTGTTATCAAACTTTTTAGTCAAATTGATTGTTTCTATCATTGAGTTACTCATGTTATTCGCTATGCGAAGTCATCACGAATACTTACTCCGCTCTAATGAATCACCAGAGATATCTAAAGGCGTTAACGGCCGTAGCTTTGGCAGCGGCAATGGTTCGGCCTCAACCGGCTCAGGCACGCGCAGCCAAAAGATAATGCCCAAGCTAACAAAACTTAACAAACCCAGCCCAACTTCCGACCAGACGATTCCCCAGGTCCGAAAAATATAAACCAAAGCGCCGTCGATAACAGAATGCCACATAATCCCAGCTGCCAGCCAACGCAACTGCCGCCGCGTAAACGCTTGCAGCACCAGCAGCGAAGCCGAAAGATGCAGCATCATAGCAAACACGCGCTCCACCGCGCCGTACACAGCCTGAGGTGCTGGCACACTGAACAAAGCCTCAATTTGCTGGTCAACCAACGTAAGTTGCTCCACAGGGACAGTAACCAAAATCCCCTGAAAGTAACCTTCGCGCAGCCCCAACAAGATAACAAAGTTGATTGACCCGAGCACGCCTACCAAAATGGCCTCAATCCCCCCATGTCCCATGCCTACCATTAACCCTTGACGCCAGCTGCGTGCATCCTTAGCCCAAAAGCGAAACGTTAAATAACGAGCCACGCCTTCAAACGTACCTGCCGACAGCCCTAAAAAAACGGAAAGGATAAGTAGGTTGCTGCCATCAAGCCAGCCCGATTGCTGCAAAACAAACCAGTTGAATGGCAAATGTCCCACCTGAGATAAAATGAAGGTAACCGCCCCGATGCCAAAAAACCCCCACCCCACCCGGTACGACATGGCAATTTTACGGGCTAACACAACGGGCAAAACGATCATCAACAGGAAGTTCAATGTCAACAACGCGGTAATCATCTCATACTCCTTCGCCAAAGAATTGTAACACGATTTGGCCTGATCAGTGGGCAAATCGCCGTGCAGCTCGCTGTTTATTTTAAGCCACTCCGCTATAATGGAGTGGCTACCTCAGGCCCAATTTATGCTGTAATTGGATCGTTTTTTAGACGGCCGTTCCCCCCAAAACAGGAGTATCCATGATGGATGACACAACATTGAATTTCCCTCCAATTGAAGAAATAGAACAAATGGTAGTTGAGGGTAGATTGACCGAGCTGCAAGCCCAACTGGAGCGAATCCATCCGGCTGATATTGCCCTACTGCTGGATGAACTGGAAACAGAAACGGCCGTTACCGTCTTTGAACTGCTCTCCATAGAAATTGCCAGTGAAGTATTGGATGAAACCGGCGGTCAGGTACGCCAGGAGTTGGTCGAAAAGGTCGATGATGAACGTCTGGCTGACCTGCTCGACGAGCTGCCCATGGACGATGCCGCCGAATTTCTAGAAGATTTGCCCGACGAGATCTCTGACCGGCTAATTGGCCTCATGGAGCCAGAGGAAGCGGCCGAAGTCCAGGAACTGCTGGCTTACGAAGAAGAAACCGCTGGCCGCCTCATGAACCGTGATGTGGTCGCCCTGCGTCGGCAATGGACCGTTAACGAAACGTTTGACTATCTGCGTTCCCTGGAAGATGCTGAAACATTGCACTATCTGTACGTGGTTGACCGCGACAACAAGCTCATTGGTGTCGTGCCGCTGCGCACCCTCATTCTCTCCCAGCCAGACCAGACCATCGAATCTCTCATGTACAGCGATGTGGCTTCTGTCCCCGTTACAGCCGATCAGGAAGAGCTAGCTGAGTTTGTGACGCGCTACGACTATTTTGTCGTGCCTGTGGTCAGCGAAAATAATGAACTGCTCGGTGTTGTCACCGTCGATGACGTACTGGACATTTTTGAGGAAGAGGTAACCGAAGATATTCAACGGCTGGGTGGTTCTGAACCACTGGACCAACCTTATTTTGCTGTCTCCGTCTTCCAAATTGTGCGCAAGCGAATTGGCTGGCTGCTACTACTGTTTGTCGCCTCCACGCTCTCTGGCGAAGTGATTCGCCTCTTCCAAAACGAGCTGGATTTGGTAGTTGCACTAGGTTTTTTCATCACCCTCATCACCGGCACGGGCGGTAATGCTGGCTCGCAAACGGTAGCCACTATCATCCGCGCCATCACACTCGACGAGGTGCGGTTGAGCAATCTCACTGCAGCCTGGCGGCGAGAGGTATCCGTTGGCTTGCTACTTGGTTTAGTCATGGGAGCTGTCGGCATTGTCCGTGCGTTGCTTTGGCATACGGGGTTTGAAGTGGCATTGGTTGTAGCACTTACCCTCCCCATCATTGTGATCTGGTCTACCACGGTGGCAACAGTCATCCCCATTGTTGCCGATCGATTCCGCATCGACCCCACTGTCATCAGCGGGCCAATGATTGCCACCATTGTTGATGCAACGGGCTTGCTTATTTATTTTTCATTGGCCAAATTTATACTGGGAATATAGAAAAAAATATTATGACAAATGGCTCGAATTAGCATGACAAATGTCACTTCAATTTAAGATAAAGATCACATGACATCACGCCCTTATTCCAATAAAATATAGCTTATCTTATAGGAAATGAGTACTAAGCGACACATTTCCATAGGACAGAGGAAGCTCCGAGAAATTGGACGGTGCTTTACCGAAGCAGAGGGAACTTGAACACAATGCCCGGGATTTCGAAAGAAGGAACAGGTAAGTTCAGGAAACCAAAGCAAGACTTTCTAACAACAAAAGCACAATTTCCATTGCGAAAAGTGTGGCTGGGGTTGGAAAGGAAGATCCAAAGGAAGGAGGCGGCGTCACCTGAAAAGGGGCGGATGTCAGAAATCTGGAGGAAGCGGTGAATCAGCCTAACGGTTACTTGGAGCTCCTCGCACTTTTTAGGGGAGCAAGGGGGCCGCGCGCATCTGGTTTTATCAGGTGCGCTTTTTATTTTCCTAATTAGCTGCCATTATTGTTTTCTGGATGGAAAATCTCTGGCCGAAGCAAACCAACAAAGGGCAGGTTGCGATACTTACCCCGATAATCAAGACCATAGCCAACCACAAACCGATCCGGTAGATCAAACCCCTTGTATTTAATAGGCAAATCGATCAGGCGACGACGAGGTTTGTTAAATAAGGCGCATACTTCGATACTGGCTGGTTCACGGGCACGTAAATTTCGCAATAGATAGTTCAAAGTTAATCCGGTATCGATCATATCTTCCACAAAGAGAACATGGCGATCCTTGATAGATTCTTCAAGATCTTTTTCAAGACGCACCAGACCACGTTCTCGCGTTTCGGGTGAATAGCTAGTAATGGCCAGAAAATCTATCTCTACTGGAATTGTGATAGCCCGAAGCAAGTCAGCCATGAAAGGAAGCACGCCTTTCAATACACCAACAACGAGCGGATAACGGCCGTTATAATCCCGAGAAATGTCTTGCCCTAATTGCCGGACTTTGGCGGCAATTTCCTCTGCAGAAAAAAGCACCTCGTTGATCCCAGCATTTAACTCGCCAAATGCTTCAGGAGGTAAAGATAAACTCATGACAATTCGTCTTCTTGTGCCTCTGTACCAATAATAGGAGCTGCATGGGCATCCAGGCCAAATTTAATCATCAAGTTCCGCAAATCATCCCGCTTGAATAACTTTATATTTATCTCTGGGTACAATTCTTTTAGCTGGCGGATTTTTCGATTCTTGTGGCGAATGAGTTTAGGACGCAGAGTTGTTAATTCGACATACAAGTCTTGACCGGGAAGATAAAAATCTGGAGAAAAAGCTTTGGTTACATTTCCCACATCATCCCAAACTAGCGGGAAAGTGCGTGGTTCATATTGCCATTCAATGCCATAATAATCGAGAATACGAGCAAATTCCGCTTCAATCTTATGGGCAAAGTAATTATCGGACGAGGTATCTGTACTCAAATTGTTGCTCCAAAAAAGATGCTTTATTGCTCCAATTATAGTCAAATAAAGTATGATCTGTAAATCAAACCAAATTGCTAGAGATTTTATGACAAATGTTAGACCAACCTAAAATTCCTCCTACCCTTTTCCAAAAGCTACAATCAGCCCATCATATAGCCGTGCTAACTGGTGCGGGTATCTCGGCAGAAAGTGGCGTGCCTACGTTTCGAGAAGCACAAACTGGACTGTGGGCAAAATATGATCCACAGGAGCTCGCTACACCACAAGCGTTTCAACGAAATCCCAAACTGGTGTGGGACTGGTATACCTGGCGGCGCGGGCTAATAAGCAAAGCGGTGCCCAATCCGGGGCATCTAGCGTTGGTGGAACTGGCTGAGATTGTGCCTAAGCTCACGCTGATCACCCAAAATGTGGATGGTTTGCACCAGCGTGCTGGCAGCCAAGATGTAATTGCTCTTCATGGCAATATCATGGAAACGAAGTGTTTTGCCCACGAACATTTGGCAGGCAGCTGGCCAGAAAGTGATGAGGTGCCGCCCCGCTGTTCCATCTGCAACAGCTTGCTACGGCCGAATGTGGTCTGGTTTGGAGAAAACTTACCGGCACACACTTTACAAACGGCCGTTCAAGCCGCCCAATCCTGCGATCTCTTTTTGTCTATCGGCACTTCGGGGTTGGTGCATCCGGCCGCCTCGCTGCCCCTCATGGCCATAGAAAACGGTGCTGCTACTGTGGAGATCAACCCCCAAGAAACGCTCCTCACCCGCTGGATGGAGTTCGTGCTTACCGGTCCGGCTGGCGAACTACTGCCCTTACTGGTAACCAGGCTGAAAGACGCAGCCAATAATGCTGCGTGAAACGTGATGCATGGCCAGAGGCAATGACGGTTCATTCTCCACGCAACACACAAAGCTTTACATAAGCCAGCTTGTGGTTTATACTGGTGCCGTAAACGGCCGTTTTCACATAATCAGTCGGCCACTGTAAGCTAATGGCAAAAGAGGACGCAAACGAAAAAATCGTTCCTATTGGGGTGGTGCTTATCACAATTGGTTTCATTGTGGTACTGCTCGCCGGTGCGATTTTATTCATCAAACCAACCGTCGCCCAATCCGCCTCAGCGAATACGCCCTTACCGGTAATCACCGTTGTTATTACACCCATACCAAACGCCACAGCTGGAGCAGAAACGGCCGTTAGCGAAGAAAATAGCACTGAAATTACCCTGCCCGCTGGCGTCGTCTCGCTGAACGATGCCCCCCGCGCCAGCCTGGACAACCAGCCACAGCGCATTGTGATACCCAGCATTGAGGTAGATGCCCCGGTAACAGATGTGAGTTTGACGGCCGTTCAAAGTGGGGCACAAACTTACTACCAGTGGCAAGTCCCCGCCGCCTACGAAGCTGGCTGGCACAATACCAGCGCTCCTTTGGGACAGCCCGGAAACACAGTTCTCAATGGGCATCACAATATCTATGGCGAGGTGTTTAACGGGTTAGTCGATCTGGAAGTGGGCGCAGAAATCGTCGTTTATGATAAGACAGAACCCCATCGATACACCGTTGCCGATGTGGAGATTCTGCCAGAACGAGACCAACCGTTAGCGGTTCGCAAAGAAAATGCATCGTGGATCGAGCCAACAACAGATGAACGGCTCACTCTGGTAACTTGTTGGCCACATACAGATAATTCCCACCGGCTCATTGTAGTGGCTTATCCCGCTGAGTCCAATTCAAATTGATTGTTTGTCTTACTTTTTAGGAGGTCAATGATGAAACAAATGAAACGTACCGGTTTATCAATGCTTTTGTTAAGCACCGTCTTGCTGTTGGTGGTTGGCACGGTCCAGGCTCAGCAAGGTGAGCAAGGCGACACGGGCTATATCACCGGGGCAGTTTACCGGGATGTGAATGGTGATGGTGTTTGTGTTGATACGGGTGTAGAAGGTGAAGACCCAATTGAAGGCGTCACTATTGAATTTGTCAGCAGTGATGAGGCCACAGTGGTTACGCTTACAACGGCCGATAATGGCACGTACGGCCTGGCAGATGCCGGGGAAAGCTACTGGCGCGTGACAGCCAAACCAGATGCCACCAAATACTTCATCACTTCAGAGAACCCGCTGTATGCGCCAGTCTTGCCAGATGAAGGATTGGTGCAAACTGGGTACAACTTCTGCGTCAGTGATGGTACCTACGGTGGCAATGCTGTGATCATTTTGCCAGAGTCTGGAGCTGCCGCCACAACCAATAACAATATTATCGTGTGGGTAACGGCCGTATTTGGTCTGGGTCTCATTGGCATGGGCATCGTTCTGGAATTAAAGCGCCGTTCCATTTAACACGCTGCTGTTTTGTCTATTTCGGAAGTTGGAGATCGGAGAGTGATAATCTCTGGTCTCCAACTTCTGCGCTCTAACATCACAAAACGTGCAGACAATGTTTTTTCCTTAAGGTAACAGCAGCACCTTGCCAATATTTTGTCTATCCTGCAAATAATGATGGGCAGCCGCCACATCAGCAAAAGAAAAAACACGATCAATCTTGGGCCGGAATAACGCCTCATCATACCAGGCCACAATTTGCTTCATCCACGGCCGCATCATATCCGCCTGCTCCCACATACGCCCTAAATTCACACCCATGATCGCTTTATTATCATTCATCAGCTTAAGCGGTGTATAAAATGGCAGCATGATCATCCCCCGAAACAGTGCCCACCAGGAGCGGCGCTTGCCTGGCGCAAAGCTGCTGGTACCAAAATGGATCAAACGGCCGCTTGGCATCAACAGTCGATAACTCTTGGGCCAATGCACCCCACCCAACGGGTCCAACACCAAATGCACACCCTTGCCGCCAGTCAGATCCATGATCACCCGCTCATAATCACGATTACGATAATCAATTGCATGGTTTAAGCCATGAGACAATAAGTAATCATGCTTTTCAGGAGAGGCTGTGCCAAATGTTTCTGCGCCCAAAATACGGCACAAATCCAGGACAGCCAGGCCGACCGCGCCAGCTGCACCATGAACCAGCACCTTTTCCCCTGCTCGCAAAGAACCCATTACATTGAGCATCATGTAGGCCGTCAGGTAAGCTAGAGGCAAGGCAGCAGCGTCCTGAGCGCTCATCCAGTCGAGCCGCTTAAACACCTGCTTATATGGCACACAAACTACATTGCTATAGCCACCAAATTGCGTAAGCGCAAAAACAGCTTCGCCCTCGCGAAAATCAGGTACCCCTTGGCCAATCAGATCGATTTTGCCACTTACCTCATAACCAGGTACATAAGGCAGCGAAGGCGCATCGGAATTGAGACCTAATCGACCCAATACATCAAGAAAGTTCACACCAGAAGCTTCAACCCGAATGCGCACTTCCCCATTACGTGGAATAGGATCTGGCGCATCTTGCAGCTTTAGCACTTCGGGAGCACCTGCTTTCTGAATCCATATTTGTTGCATGCCGCAATTATAACGCGGGCAGCGGTTTACAGCCGGAAATCGCCCGTTAGATGGACTGTCAAAAAAGCTGGGTACTATATCTAGGACCTAAGCATCTCTTAATTTATGTCATGTGGTACCTAAGCGGGAGTGTTCTAAAGTCACACAAAAAATAGAATGGCATATAAATGTAACATAAAAAATCAAGGTGTTGCTCAGAGGATATGATGATGAAATTTAGAGAAGACTCTTTTCACGAAACGGCCGTTCACAATCAAGCCATCGATGAAATTAGGATGCTGGTTCAAACTGCCCTGGAACTGGTGATGGGTGATTCTTCGCCGGAAATGTTAAGCGAGATGGCTTCGATCTTTCTAGAAGACGCCACACCGCTCATTGACCAGATGAAAAACGGTTATGCCAATCATGATCTTACGGCCGTTCGCCAGGCAGCACACGCCTTAAAAGGTAGCAGCGCAACCATTGGCCTGGACCAATTCGCTAGCATCTGCCTAGCAATAGAAACAAGCAGCAAACAAAACGAAACAAATCGCATAGGCGATCATCTGACGTCTCTTGAAAATGCCTACGTTCATGTCGCAAAAGCCTTAGCCACTTTTCTACAATAAAAAACATTTCCAATGCGTGCGCAAGCAAATGTTCCAAGCTGAATTATTATGCAAGCTTTAAATCTTCAGTCTCAATTAGAAAAGCTAAAGCTCGATGATACATCGTCGCCTTCAGTGGAACAGTGGCAGCAGTTTCTGCAGCAGGTCAACGCCTCGTACAAAGAGTATGAAAAAAGCCTAACAGCCAACAGACTGCTCAATGAGCTTATGGCTGCATCTTCCTCAACGGTGGACTCCATCGAAATTTTGGGGATGATCTGCGAAAAATTAGCGCTCAACTTTGACGTGCCCCAAGCCGCCGTAGCCATACTGAATTCCGAAAAAACAGAGGTCCGTGTTGTTGCTGAATACCTCGCTGAAGGACGGCCGTCAGCTATGGGAGCCGTCTTTCCCATTGACAAAGACCAGGCGACAGACGTGCTGCTTAGAACCCTTCGACCCCTTGTTATCTCAAATGTCCACACCGATCCCTTAATGGCTTCCTCGCGGGACACAATCGCATTTCGCGGCACAGTCACCCTATTTCTTGCCCCAATTGTCATTGGTGGGCACGTGATTGGCACCTTTGGCATGGATTCATTAACAGAGCGTGTGTACACGCCAGACGAAATCGACCTGGTGATGCAAGCCATGGCAACCGTGGGGCAAGTTCTATCTAAAGGACAACTTTATACAAAACTTCAAGATGAACTAACAGCCCGCAAGCTAGCTGAAAAAGAATTATCCTCACTGTATCGAGCCTCTACTCAGCTGTTAACATATGCCAGCCTGGATGAATTAGCCCAACAAATTGCCGAAAATTTAGTCGATGAATTTAATTTTGCCGATTGCAGCGTACTGTTACTGGAAAACCCGCTTCAACTTAAGAACGGTGCGGTGCAGCGACAAGCCTGGTCATCGAATCGACTTAAAAGATATGCGTTTATAGGAGAGTATGAACATGATGTTGCACCCATAATCCGTTTGGATGGCGTTGGGCTTATTGCATCCTCTGTCCGTACAAATCAGGTCATTTACAGTCCGGACGTCAGTTTGGATTCCCGCTATTTGCGATACGACAGCAAAACCTTAACGGAACTGGTCATTCCTTTGCGTGTTGGGGATCAAGTTGTGGGTGCCCTGGATATGCAAAGCCCAGAAAAAGATGCCTTCGACGGACGGGCCATTGCCATCGCCCAGGTATTTGCTGAACATGCCAGTCTGGCATTGATGAGTGGGCTGCTCACCAATCAACTTCGCCAGCGAGCTGAAGAGCTGCTTGAAGCCAAAGATTTAGCCGAAAAAGCCAATAAAGCTAAATCGGCCTTTTTGGCCAATATGAGCCACGAAATTCGCACGCCGCTCAATGCCATTATTGGCCTAACCAACCTCCTGCTAGACACCAATTTGACAGCAGAACAACAAGACTTTGTAGAAACCACCCACCGCAGTGGCGAAGCCTTGCTCAGCATTCTCAACGATATTTTAGATTTCTCAAAGATTGAAGCCGAAAAACTGGAGCTTGAAGACCAGCCTTTTGATGTACGCCACTGCATTGAAGAGGCGCTTGACCTAATGGTCTCTAAAGCGGCTAAGAAAGGGTTAAATCTTGCCTACTTTGTAGAAGCCGAAGTTCCGCACTACATTAATGGAGACATTACTCGCCTGCGACAAATTCTGGTTAACTTGACAGGCAACGCAGTGAAATTTACCGATACCGGTGAAGTCATTATTTTTGTTTCTGCAGAACCGCTGCCAAATAGGAAACATGAAATCCATTTTGCGGTAAAAGATACGGGTATCGGCATTCCAAAAGATCGTGTGGATCTACTATTTCAATCGTTTAGCCAGGTCGATACTTCAACCACTCGTCAGTATGGGGGAACTGGGTTAGGGTTAGCCATTTCTAAACGATTAACAGAACTCATGGATGGCAAAATATGGGTGGAAAGTGAAGTGGGTAAAGGCTCCATATTTCACTTCACCATCCAGGCTACCAAAGCTAAAAGATTGAATGAAACAAAAATTCTCCAAAACTCTCATATATTGCAAAATCGACACTTACTGATTGTGGACGATAATCTTACCAATCGCACCATTCTGGCCAAGCAGGTTGAATCGTGGCAAATGATCCCCCATTGCTTCAAATCTAGTGCCGAAGCTATCTCTGCTTTACACGAGAACATTGACTTTGATGTCGCCATTTTGGACATGCAAATGCCACACATAGATGGCACCACACTGGCACAAATCATTCGCAAGAAATATAAAAAAGAGAAATTACCTTTAATAATGCTAACGTCACTTGGACAAACTTTGCCCAAGGAACAACGTGAATTGTTTAATGCTTATCTGACAAAACCTGTCAAAACGTCAATTTTATACAATGCATTGATTAATCTCTTTACCGTGAAAGAAACGGCCGTCTCATCCACCAGAAACGCTCCCGAAGAAAATAATAGTGGCGAAAAAATAAAATCGTTGTTTGATCACTCGATGGCAGAACGCCACCCTTTGCGAATATTGTTGGCTGAGGATAATGCTGTTAATCAGAAGGTGGCCTTGCGCATGCTGGAGCGCCTTGGTTATCGAGCTGATGTGGCAGGCAACGGTCTGGAAGTCATTGAAGCCGTTATGCAACGGCCGTATGACGTCATCTTGATGGACATACAAATGCCAGAAATGGACGGACTCAAAGCCACCATCCATATTCGCGAACAGCTGCTTAGCTTAAAACAGCCTTTTATTATCGCCATGACTGCAAACGCGCTGGCGGGAGATCGGGAAAAATACCTAGGCGAGGGTATGGACGACTATATCAGCAAGCCGGTTCGCGTTAATGAACTTGTTGAGGCGCTGCAAAACAGCTATTCAAGTTTCCAAAAGCAAAACAGGTAAGCCACAGTCATGGAATGGCAACAAACTCCTCATTTTCTTCCCCTCATCATTGCCGGATTTATTACATTTATCGCGGCTTTGTGCTTATCTTGGGCTTTGGCCCGCCGCAACCTTAACACCCAACGCAAAGAGGCAGAGCGTCTGCTGCAAAGGGCAAAAGAAGCGGCTGAAACTGCCGAACAGACGAAAACGCACTTTATTACCAACATGAGCCACGAAATTCGCACCCCGCTCAATGCCGTTGTCGGCATGACCGAAATGCTGCGCCAGACATCGCTGGACGCCAACCAAAACGAGATACTCAATGTAATCGCCCATAGCAGCAATCATTTATTGTTGCTAATGAACAATATTTTAGATTTCGCTAAATTAGAGTCAAGCAATTTAACACTTAACCACCAAACATTCGATCTGATAGATTGTCTGGAATCTGCCATTGATACCGTGAGCCAGGCGGCAAATAAGAAACAACTACCACTTACCTATCACCTTGACGAAAAAACGCCGACTTGGCTAGTAGGCGATCCGGTACGCTTGCGCCAAATCTTAATCAATTTGTTGGAAAACAGCATCAAATTTACCGAAGAAGGCAAGGTTGAGCTATCTGTTGACCACAGCTATGAAGCGGAAAATGTGGTGCTGCAATTTACAGTGCAGGATAGTGGCATTGGCATTAAGGCCGAACAGATCGAGCATGTTTTCGCCCCTTTCCAACAGGCAGACGGCTCTATGACCCGTGCCCACGGCGGCAGCGGTCTAGGCTTGGTTATTTGCCGCCGACTGGTAGAGATGATGGGTGGCAATATTTATCTACGCTCTGACCCTGGGGCGGGAACGGCCGTTCACTTTACCGTGCATATGAGTGTAGCTACAGAAAAACACCCGCCAGCCGTCACCCTGAAGCAGTCCAAAGCAACGCTGGCCCTCAAACGGCTACTGGTCATCACCAAAGACGCCAACGAGCGACGCCACATCAGCAAAGAAGCGCGTATGGTCGGACTGGAAGTCTATCCAACTGCCAGCGTGCAGGAAGCTGCTTACTGGATTGATCATTCACAACCGTTTGACGCAGTGCTGCTAGATAAAGCTGTTTGGCAAGAAGACCCATCCGCTTTGGTTTTGCTGCAGCAAAAAGAGACCAACCATCCCCTACCCACCATTTTGCTTGTGTCAGCAGATGACTATCAGGCGGCCAATACAGACACAGCAGCCCCCCTGTTTTCGGGCATACTAACCATGCCTGTTGTCAGATCGCAACTGTACGACATCTTGCTCAATGCATTGTCTGTTGGCGATGGTGCAATGTGTCAGAACGAGCAATTCCAAACGATGGCTGCTCGTTATCCACTGAACATCTTAATTGTTGAAGATAATAAACTTAATCGGCGGGTTCTGAAAAACATGTTAGGCAAGCTAGGGTATCAAGCAGATGTGGCCATGAATGGTCAAGTTGCCGTACAGGCAGCCGCACAAAAAAAGTATGATGTTATTTTGATGGATATTCAGATGCCGGTGATGGATGGGGTGGAAGCAACTCAGCAAATTTTAGCAGACTGTTCTGAGGAGGAACGGCCGTACATCGTCACCGTTACCGCCCACGCCCTGGAAGGAGATCGAGAATATTATCTTTCCTCAGGCATGAATGAATACATCAGCAAACCGATTACGATAAACCAGTTGGTAGAAGTGCTTTACCAGGCCGTGAAATACCATGATCTCCTTTCAGTGCCGCCAGAGCCAATCAGCATCGCCAAGCCTACAAAGGCAGACAGTCCGTTAGAACACACGAATGCCCTTACTAATCCTATTGACATGGTGGAGTTGGTGCAGCTGGTTGGTGAAAACACAGACGAATTCATTCAAATGATGACCCCCATCTTTCTGGAAGACACCCAGCATATCTTACAGAAACTGGCCACCGCCATGCAGAGTGAAGATGATCAAGCAATTCGCCAGGCGGCTCACACTCTCAAAGGCAGCAGTGCCAGCATGGCCATGACACACCTATCCCAACTCTGCCGGGAGCTAGAAATGATGGCTAAAGAAAACGAGCTTTCGGAAGCAACAGAAAAACTTGAGCAAATTCAGGCCGAATTTCATCGCGTCGAAACAGCATTAAACGGAATGGTTGAAACGGCCGTATAAGCGACTCACACCAGGTGATATGAAATATGCTCAAGAAAAAGCCTGCGATAAGATCGACCTAATTCAAAAATCTTTTTGGCTTTTACCCAATCCCAAAACCCATTTCTGTTAGTCGCATTGTAACTCCGCTCATTTACACATAAAATAGTGGTCACTATTTGATTTTTATGCTTATGACCAAAACAGCAACCTCCGACAACCCATACCATTACAATGGCTCCGATAGCGGTCGCCTCTTTTTTGGGCGCCAAGATGTTTTCACCTGGATTTTAGAACAAACGGGAGATGAACTAGCAGCAGATCAGCTGCTAATCTTGCAAGGGCCAGCAAAAATTGGCAAAACGGCCGTTCTCAAACAAATAGAATTTGGCGCGCTGCACCCGCCGTTTGTTGGCATCTATCTCAATTTAGCCCAAATTGCTCTAGACAGTTTAAGTGCCCTCTATTGGGAGATTGCCAACGCAGGTCTCACGGCACTGTCCCGGCAAAATATTGAGCTGGACACACTAAACCACACCGATTTCATTGCCGATCCGGCCAAAGCGATACAGCAACAATTTTTGCTCCCCACCGAAAAGCTGCTGCAAGAGAAACGGCCGTTCACCCAAAGCCAATCGCGCCACCTGCTCTTCTTATTCGATAACACCGAACTGCTGCTGGAACAAATCAGTGCAGGCGCACTGCCAGCCAACACCTTATCCGCCCTACACACTGATCTCACCGGAGAAACCACAGCCCATACCTTGTTTGCCATCGCGGATGAACCAAACGGCCGTGCGCCCGATCTGCCAGATAGCCTTGTTTACCAATTACCCCCCTTGGATGAAGATGAAACGGTGGCCCTGGTACGGCAGCCTGTTTCATTTACACTAGTGCAGGATGTCGCCCAATATATTTATCATGTTACCGCTGGCTACCCCCAGAAAACACATCAGTTGTGCCATGCGCTATACGAGCATCAGCAGCAATATGATCTGGCTCAAATTACTGTGGCGGACGTGGCCGCCGTACATAAATTCACCACAAAAAATGGCACCGGCCCCCTACCTCCATATGATTTACAGGGCAGCAATGCGGTTAAGCAGGCGTTTCGCTTAACCCATGAATGGGAGTTTAGGCGAAATCGTTCTTTTTATTTGCTGCTGGCGGCTATCGTTTTATTGGCAGTTTCCATTTTGCTTTATTCTTCGACTGGTGATTCGCCGGTAAGTCAGCAGATTGCTGGATTTTTGGGGGCTGAGACCGCTACACCAACGGCCGTTCCCCCCACCCCAGAAAATCAGAGCGAGGCCATAGCCAGCCTACTCGAACCAGCCGCCACCGAAACACCCCTACCTACTGAAACACCATCACCCACCCCGACAGAAACGCCTACATCAACGCCAACAGCCACACCCACCAACACCCCCACCGCCACACCTGACCGATACCCAGAAATGATTGTACGCGACCAGGACGGCATGGTGATGATGCTTGTCCCAGCAGACACCTTCATCATGGGAGCCGCCGAAAACGATTTCATTTCCGCTCCAGATGAACGTCCCCGGCATGAGGTGCGCCTCTCGCAATTCTACATGGATAAATACGAAGTCAATGTAGAGCAATACGCGGCTTTTCTCAATCGACTGGGCTCCTATGAGCGGGCCTGCGAAGGAGTCGATTGTGCCTGGCCAAATGAACTGGCAGGGTATACCAGCTACCTCATTCGCCAGGATTTGGGTGACGGCACCGTACAGTATTATCCGCTTACCGGCTTCGCTAACTATCCCATCAATCATGTAAGCTGGTACGGAGCCAAACTCTACTGTGAATCGGTGGGAGCCCGCCTGCCTACTGAAGCCGAATGGGAATACGCCGCCAGGGGCACAGACGACCGTGTCTATCCCTGGGGCAACATCCAGCCAGAACCCGGCGGCGATCTCGCAATTTTCCAGAGCGAAAGTTACGAGAATCTCATGCCGGTGGATGCACTGCCCGATGGAGCCAGTCCTTTTGGTATCTTCGGCATGGCTGGCAGCCTGTGGGAGTGGACAGCCGACTGGTACAAAGAAACGTGGTATGCAGAAAGCAACATCAGCAATCCTACCGGACCGGAAACCGGGTTTGCCCGCGTTATTCGGGGTGGAGCCTGGCCCTTTAACAACCGGGCCGACCGCATTCGCGCCACCAATCGCAGCTCACTCTCGCCAGATTTTATCAGTTCGGCCGTTGGCTTTCGCTGCGTTCGTAACCCGTAAAGGCTTGCGACTTTCCCGAAGAAGCGTATGATTGCCGTGAGCATCGCACGCGCAAAATTTGGTGAATGTGCTACATCTTCTCCAGATCATTTTGCCACCCACCAAAAGTGCATTGCCCGACCGATAGATGAATAGTTACAAATTTAATTTAAACAAAAGTGAGGAGTCTAATGAGTAACATCAGTGATTTACCAATCAGCCCTGAATTGCTAGA
This sequence comes from Promineifilaceae bacterium (SeqCode), assembly GCA_050292445.1. Taxonomy (GTDB): domain Bacteria; phylum Chloroflexota; class Anaerolineae; order Promineifilales; family Promineifilaceae; genus Leptofilum. Next base: position 17,864 of record JBNKLQ010000102.1, read on the forward strand.
GATTTTGCGTTGCCCACTGGCCGTGCAATCAACGGAGTATGGAGACGATCCTGGAAAACTGGAACTGGTACACAATTGCTGGCTGGTTTGTGCTGACACAAATATGAAATATCCCATTCGAGACGGGATTCCAGTGATGCTAATTGATGAAGGGATGAAATGGCGCGATACGGCCGTTGCCGATCTACCTGTTCCCCCACCATCAGCCTGAATGAATATGCTATGAAAACCATCTTACAAATCGAAGATAATCATGCCAATCGCTTGTTGGTTGAGCGTGTTTTAGAGCCACATAATTACCGTTTGCTGCATGCAGCCGATGGCGAAACAGGCGTCGCACTAGCTCTGGATGAAAAACCAGACTTGATTTTGGTTGATATGGGTTTACCAGATGTAGATGGGCAAACTGTCGTGACTTTGCTCAAGCAAATTCCAGACATGGAAAATATCCCCATCGTAGCAATCACCGCCTGGCCACCCGACAAAGCCTTAGAAATGGCCAGACAATACGGTTGTGATGGCTGTATCACCAAACCAATCGATGTAAAGACCTTTGCAGATCAAGTCGCAGCCTACTTTTATAATGACGCTTAAGCCTGCAACCGAAATTACAGCAGCAACATCACGAATGGAACTTCATCAAGCAAGCAATTTTACTTTTGAGCAATTAACTGATGCGTACAATGAAACCCGCATCGATTATCTGGTACCTATGCCCATGAACGTCGCCCGCTTGATGGAATATTGTCGGGTTTATGATGTTTCTTTGGAACATTCCTGTATTGCTGTTGAAGATGAAATCATGCTGGGCTTGGGCATGCTGGGTATGCGGCACCAGCGCGGCTGGATCACACGATTAGGGGTATTGCCAGCGGGACGCCGCAAAGGTACCGGCAGCGCCCTCATGGAAGGTCTTATTAACACTGCTCAGCAAGAATCTCTCCAGACAATGTGGCTAGAGGTGATTAAGGGTAACGAGCCAGCTCATAATCTTTTCCGCAAATATGGGTTTGAAGAAACACGCGAACTCATTGTGGCCCGTCGTGCCCCAAAAGCAGAGTCTAACAAGGTCATTTTTGACCAAATCAGGCGCATTACCACCCTCAACCATGAGGATGCCATCATTTTACTTTCACATCGACAAGAACGGCCGAATTGGCTCAACGATACAGAATCCCTGCAAAACGTGCGCAACCTCTCCGCCCTGCTAGTGGAGCTAAAAAACGGCGGGCGTGGTTGGGTTACTTATCATGCAGGGCTGCTACAGCTCACCCGGCTCATCGTAGAAGTTACCGTGGGCGATCCCACCGAAGTGACAGAAGCCATCCTGACGGTATTGCACCAGCGGCACAAACGCCAGGACTCCATTGCTGAAAACTTATGTGAAGACGAAAAATGGCTTGGTTTCCAAAAAGCAGGCTATTTTGATTCGTTTCGCCGCATTGAAATGACGCGGCCACTATAACGCA
>JBNKLQ010000103.1:0-19032 GCA_050292445.1 Promineifilaceae bacterium (SeqCode)
CTGAAGGACGCCATTTGGGGTTGGGATTAGTGGCTTACGTGGAAGGTACCGGCATTGGCCCGTATGAGGGCGCGCGGGTGCAGGTCACCAGCAGTGGCCGTGTCAGCGTAGCCACCGGCATCGGCACGCAGGGGCAGGGGCACTTCACCAGCTTCGCTCAAATTGTAGCCGATCAGGTGGGGGTGGATGTGTCTGAGGTAGATTTGGTCACAGGTGACACCGACCAGTTTCACTGGGGCGCTGGCACGTTTGCCAGCCGGGGGGCGGTCGTCGCCGGCAATGCAATCAACGAAGCCGCCAGCGACGTACGCCAGAAAATCCTCAAGCTGGCCAGTGAACTGCTGGAAGTGGCCGAAGAAGATTTAGAACTGGGCGGCGGTGAAGTGCGCGTCAAGGGCGTGCCGGATCGATCCATTCCGCTAGGGCAGTTGGCCCAGCAGGCCAACCCGATGCGCGGTGCGGTCAAGCCGGGCACGGAGCCGGGCCTGGAAGCGACCAACTATTTTGGCCCGGAGTACGGCGCTACCGCCAGCGGCGTCCACGCCATGATTGTAGAGGTGGATCCTGACACGCTAGACGTGCAAATTTTACGCTACGTGGTGGTCCATGACTGCGGCGAAGTGATCAATCCGCTCATTTTGGATGGCCAGATTCAGGGCGGCGTGGCCCAGGGCATCGGCAACGCTTTTTATGAGCAAATTATCTACAACGAGGAAGGGCAGATTTTGACCGGCTCGTTCATGGATTATCTGCTTCCCACGGCGCTCGACGTACCCAACGTGGAAATCGGCCACGAGGTCACGCCCTCGCCGCTGAACCCGTTGGGGATCAAAGGTGCAGGCGAAGCCGGTGCCATTCCCACAGCCCCGCTTTTTGCCCAAGCTGTGGAAGACGCGCTTAATAATGAGCTGGAAATCTGTGAAATCCCCCTAAGTCCTAGCAAACTATGGACTTTGACACAACAAAATGAATCTTAAACATTATCGTCTCTGATTATATGCTACGGCCGCTCCACTTGCAGCCATGTCGTCAGGCCCACCACCCAATGATCAGGTAGAGAATGATTAGTAATGGGCTGTGGAACAAATTATAGGTGGTAATCACCCATGGGTTTTCAAAAAACCAGACCCGAAAAAGCATCCCGGTCATTGAACCTCACTCCGCTGGATCATCCCTAGAATGGGCGGTTTTTCTTTGGCCAGTGTTCCGCGTCCACGACAGCCCACTAACTCAACAGCTCGCTTACCTGGGTCAAAAGGCTCTCCATCTTAAATGGCTTTTTCAAGAAACGGGTAGCCGCCGCTTGCCTCATATCTTCCGTTTCATCATAACCGGACATCAGCAAAACAGGCATGTCGGGATGCGTGTAACGGATCGCTTGTAAAACCTCATTGCCGGCCATAATGGGCAAGGTCATATCCAGTAAGATCAGATTGATTCTATCGTCATACTGCCGGAACAGTGTCAGGCCGACGTTCCCGTCTTCGGCTTGCAAGACACTGTATCCATTTAACTCCAGAATCTCGGCAATGGCGCAGCGAACGATTTCTTCATCATCAATGTAGAGAATTTGACCAACTTTGGCGTGTGATTTTAGCGTAATGGCTTTTTCATCCGGGATACGAACCTCGCTAACCGGCAGCAAGACATAGAATGTTGTTCCCTGACCTACCTGGCTGGAAACGTGCATAGCACCGCGATGATTACGAATAATTCCCTGAACGGCAGCCAACCCCAGGCCGCGCCCGCTAACTTTGGTTGTGAAGAAAGGATCGAAAATGCGGGCCAACGTTTCCGCATCCATTCCCTGTCCCCAGTCTTGAATCCGTAAACAAATATATTTCCCCGGATGCACTTGCTGGTTGGCTTCCTCCCAAAACCCCGATGGCTCAATCACGACAAGCTGCGTCTCAATTTCCACCGGCCCGTCTTGACCCTGATACGCTTCGGTAGCGTTGATGATGAGATTCATAACTACTTGTTGGATTTGCCCGGTGTCGGCTTCAATGAAGGGCAAATCAGCTTCCAGGTTCAGCTTCAAGGCAATGTTTTTGGGCAGCATAGCCTCCAGGAAGTCTCGATTTTCGGTGATAAGCTTGTTAAAGTCGAAGCAAACGATTTGATCCTGCCCCTCACCTGAATAGGCCAACAAATGCCGGGTGAGAGTGGTGCCTCGTTCGGCGATCTGGATGATGCGTTGGATATTTTCTCGGGCGGGTTGATCGGGCAGGAATTTGAACAGAGCAGCTTCGCTTTCAGCCATCAGGGCGACCAGCAGGTTGTTGAGATCGTGAGCGATCCCGCTGGCAAACACACCTAGACTTTCTAGTTTTTGGGTTCTTTGCAAGGCCGCTTCGGCGCGTTTGCGTTCGGTAGCGTCGCGTAATATGGCTGTGAAATATTTTTGACCATCCAGATTAACCTGTGAGATGGCTACTTCGAGAGGAAATTCCCGGCCGGAGGTGTGACGACCGTATACCACCGTCTGTTGCTGCATAGACCGTATCGTGACACCCATTTCCCCATAGTGTTGGACGTAGCGCGTATGCCGGGCTTGAAACCGCTCCGGCAGCAGGTAATCCAGATTCTTGCCGATTAATTCACTAACCGGGTAACCAAACAGCGCCTCAACTGCCGGGTTAACAAAACATATCCGGTGCTGGTCGTCTATGGTGATGATGCCGTCAGTGGCCGTTGCCATAATGGCCCGGAACCATGTTTCGTTTTCCTGTAAGGCAGTTTCGATAGGCTGTTTGGCTGCCTGGGCAAAACCGGCGGCCAATTCATTAAGTATGCTCTGTAAGCGTGGCTGCCAGGCGTCGATTTGCTCTCGACTCAGGTGAATGGTTAATTGATGAGCCAATACCTGCTGCGTGGCGTTCCAAACGGCCGGTTGGGCGCTACATTGGTGGGCAATATCGCGCCCTAATGATTGGATCGCTGCAACGTCGAGTGGGGATGTGGTGATAAGGGAAAGTAGTTGTTGGGTGAGAGTGTGTAATTGGGGGAGGGTAACGGCCGTATCTGTTTCAACAAGAAGAGGCTCAAGTGCCTGAAACCAAGCCTCAGCAATCGCTAAACTATACTTCTCGGCATATTTCTTAGGGGGTGAAAAATTTTTTGGTGATGTCATGGCTCCATTACTATCAATACTATACCAAGAGAACAGCCATAATCATAACGCATGTTATAACCATATAGTACCATAATCAAGAAAATTCTGCCCTTTCTCCCTTGTCGAATACATCAATATTCGATTATTATGATTCATATGGACAAACAGACCGAAAAAGCCGGAACCATCTTAATCATCGACGATGATACAGACATGACAGCACTCATTCATCAAATTTTTACCGCTCACAATTACCAAACAATCATTGCTAATGCTCCTGGTGAAGTGCTTGAATTGTTAGATGGAACCCAAAAAACAGAACAATCCATTGATCTGATCCTGCTTGATTTGATGATGCCCCAGGTCAATGGCGTAGAAGTCTTCAAATGGCTGCAGGCTCATCCCAAAACGGCTGACGCCCCGGTCATCATTCTTTCCGCCATGGATGCTATCGATTTGCGCATAGAATTGTATAAAATGGGAGCAGATGACTACCTGGTCAAGCCTTGCAATGCCGATGATCTGCTATCGCGGGCTGCCATTCATATCAGATTAAGCCAATTGGAGAAGATTCAACAACAGGCTGACACTCGTACCGAACAGCTTTACCGCCTCTCTCAAGTCATTAGCTCATCCCTGGACATGCACCAGGTCCTGACTATTGCCATGGATAAGATTCGCGATTTGCTTCATGTAGAACTGGGTTCCATCATTCTGCGCGACGAAAAAACAGGCAAACTTTCTTTTGCCAGCACCCTTAAACATGATCCATCTCTAGAAGAAATACATTTACAAATTGGTGAAGGTATCGTTGGGCAAGTCATCCAGACTGGAAAACCACTCCTTATCAATGATGCTCAAACCTACCCTACATTTTCCCCTTCTATTGATCAATTAACCGGTGAATTTAGCCGCTCTATTCTTTGCGTTCCCCTGATTGCACACGGTCGAGTGATCGGCGCTATCGAACTCATAAACAAAAAAGATGGTTTGTTTAATAACCTTGACTTAACATTGGTCAGGTCTGCGGCTGCAGCCATTGCTGTGGCCCTTGACAATGCCCGTCTTTACCTCAAGCAGGCAGAACTGATTCGTGAGCTTCAGCAATCGCAGGAGCAGCTGGTGCAAAATGAAAGGCTGTCGGCCATGGGCCGGTTGGCGGAGTCACTAGCCCATGAAATTAACAACCCTTTGCAAGCTGTGCACAGTTGTCTACAACTGGCAACCCAATTTGATCTGAGTAAGGAAAAACAAACGGAGTATTTGGGGATGGCCGGCGAAGAAGTCGAACGGCTTATCGACATTGTGACCCGTATTCTCGATTTTTCACGCCCCTCAGGCGGCGTATTTGAAATGGCTAATATCAATGCAATTATTGGGCAGGTGATGCGTCTGGCTGAAAAACATATGATTCACCAAAAACTATCTGTGCAGCAAAACCTGGCTGCTGACATTCCGCTGCTGCGCGTGATCTCGAATCAGATTGCCCAGGTGTTTTTGGCCATTATCCTCAACGCGTTTGATGCGATGAGTGAAGCCAGTACACTCATTATTACCACCCGTACCAAGGGTGATTGGGTTGAGGTTAGCTTCCGGGATAATGGCATTGGCGTTTCAGCCGAGGCACTGGGCCGGGTTTTTGAACCGTTTTACTCAACCAAAAGGGATCGAACAGGATTGGGGTTAACAATTGGGTACAGTATTGTCGAGCAGCATGGCGGAAAAATTTATGTTGAAAGTGAGGAAGGTATGGGCAGTACGTTTACAGTATGTTTGCCCCGTCCTTAAGTATTGGAAAATAGAATTTTATGTTTAGTAAAAAATCGGATTCTGCTAAAATCCTTGTTGTTGACGATGAAAAGACAACCCGCATGGCGCTATGTGAAGCCTTGAATCAGGTTGGCTATCAAGCCAGCCACGCGGCTTCCGGCCATGAAGCGTTGAGCGTATTAGCTGTCACGCCTTATGACGTGGTGATTTTAGATTTGCAAATGCCGGGCATGAGCGGTGTACAGGTATTACAGGAAGTGGAGCAGACAGCTCCAGATACGGCGTTTGTAGTTTTTACGGCTCATGCCTCTACCGATACGGCAATTGCCGCTTTGCGCTCCGGGGCGGTTGATTATTTACGCAAACCCGTTTCACTGGAAACGCTGTTTGCTGTTGTGGAAAGGGCGCTCAAGAAGCAGCAGCAGCAAAAGCGACAGAAGGAAGCTGTGAAACTTCTGCGACAGGCAATGCAAACGCTTCAGCCGCCGGTAGGCGAAGGTGGGGGGAATGGGGAAACGGCCGTTCTCCACACCGCTGGCATCGCCATTGATGAACAAACCCAATCCGTCCACTATCAAGGCAAGCCCCTGCAATTAACGCCCATTGAGTTCAAACTGCTGCACCACCTGGTACAACAACCCGACACCGTATTCAGTTATGCTGAGTTAGCGCATGTGTCTCATGGCATGGATATAGAAGAATTTGATGCCCGTGCTCTCTTACGCACCCACCTTTACCGACTCAAGCAAAAATTAGGTGGCAAAGCCCACGGTCCTTTGCAGAGTGTGCGCGGCCGTGGGGTTGTTTTGACCAGCAGCCCGCCTGAAGCCGAGCAAACAACTCGCTAACGGGCAGCCTGCCGCATTTCAGCCACCATTTCTTCTACTTCCAGGTTTACCATGCGATCAATGAGTGTCCGGCTCTGGCCGCTCATCCGCTCCATCGCCTGCACATAGCTTTGGAAATACCCTTCGGCAATGAGGCCAGCGATAATGTCGGTGATGCGCTTAAAAGCGCCAAATACGTTTTCGGCCTGCTCTGCTTCGAAGGTTTCCAGGCATTTGGCACGGAACAACTGCTGTACCCGGCTCATCATGCCCATCATAAAGGGATTGGTGATGCCGCGTGGAATATGGATCAAACCCACAAACCATTGCCAGCGCCAGAAGTTAGCGTCAATGTTGCCCTCGGTCACAATTTGATACCAGTTGCGCAGCGTATCTTCCCTGGCGGGGCGTTCGCCTTCACGAAAGACGGCCGCTGTTGTTTTGTGCCCATACAGCGTGTCATAAAACACCTGGGTTACTTCTTCATTCCAAACGGCCGTTTGCTCAGTTACGTCGCGCAGGGTTTGCGGATCCTGGTCAGTAAAGCCGGTCAGTGTGATTAAATCATTCAGGATGTTTTCCATTTGGTACCTTGTCCTTTATTTACAGCAGAGTTGTTCCTTTATAAAATTTTACGCTTGGTATTCGCGTAGGCGGGAATCCACTCCTCTAGTGAAAATGGATGCCGACCTTCACAGGCATGACAATCATGCGTAGTTGTTAAATGGGAACAACTCTAACTCTCAATCGCCAGCAGATGCGATCATGGATTCAAACAGCGTTTTGCTAAAGCCAGTCGTTTCTAGGAACATATCCATGCGCTGGTCATCATAGGATTGGAGCATGATGTTCAGGTCCAAATCCATGATGCGATCCAGCGCCAGGAAACGATCCATCTTGTCGGGCGCGCTGCCGTAATCGGCTTCGATCATGGGCATGATTTGGCCTCTGCAAAAAGACATAGCGCCCACAACCCAGCGCGGATCGAGGCCAACTTCTACGTGTCGTTTGCCGATGACGTAGCGCCGAGTCTGGTAACTTTCGTCATAGGTTCCGGTGGCCAGGCTGAGCAGCCAGGCGCGTAGATGCTGGCCTAATATCTGGCGCCGACCCTCTTTGGCGTCGAGCAGTAATTGTAGGTGTTCGTGTTGGTCCAGGTTAATATAAAAAGCAGCTACGAGGGCGTCGGCATGTTTTTCCAACATCGGTTTCATGTCGGCCAGTAAGGCGATGCTTTCATCGGTTAAGCCGCCCAGGCGGCGCATTTCGGCAATGTCAAAATTCTTAGTCATTTGGTTTCTCCGTAATTGTGTGGGAACGGCCGTTTACAGGATGCCTTGAATAGCGGAAACAACTTCACTACATTCAAGAAAGGCCATACCAAGATTGACTCCGGTGGGTGTCAAGGCTACAAGGGAAGCTTTGTCTCCGGTGCGAATGGCGATGACGTTGCCTTGTTCCGCCTGGATTAAGGTGCGGGTCACATTACCCTGGTTGAGCTGCTGCGCTGAACGTGAAGCGAGGCTGATCAAACCGGCGGAAACGGCCGCTACCCGGTTGCCGTCAATCGGCCCACTGAGGGCGCTGGCCAGCAGCAACCCGTCATTATCAACAACAGCCGCGCCAATGATCTCAGTCGAACTTTGAATAGCGTCATTGAGAATAGATTGTAATTGTTCACTTTTACTTGCCATGTTGTCGTGCTCCTGTTGGGCCATCAATTCCTGGATGATGGCCGAATCTGATTGGGATAAATTAGATAGAAGATCGTCCAGACTTTCTTCTTGAGGCGATTCCTCGGCAACGAGTTGTTCTTCATCCAATTGCCGCAGCCCTTCCATCAATAAATAGCTCCAGCTCTGCTCAATGGTATGCGCCGGAGGCGGGACCTGTTTTTCGACACTGAATTCACCACTATGCCAATTCAGTAGTTCATAAATGACCTCCTCACCGGTTTGAACGGCCGTATCCGGGGCATTGGCCGGGGATAGGCTGGCGTGACAAAGATTGCTGTTGTCCATATAAAGTCGGCCAACCATGCCCTCCGTGTGTGTCAGCTGCAAAACCGCCTGACCGCCTTCCTGGATCATAAGCTGAACCAGGGTTGGTAAACTAATCGTGTGCAAATCGCCCTTGATGGCCATTACGATTTCTCCACCGTTTGTTGAATCACCTGTATGGTCTTGTTAAACAGGCGTTTGTAAGGAATCGCCGGTTCAAAGATAGCGCTTAAAATGAGTCGTGACTGCCCCACTTGAAACGGGCGAAATACCAAAAAACTACCGCCTTTCTCTTGAACCACTAATTCCTGGCTTTCTTGTAACCCCAGCATATTCAGAGAAAGCTGAGTCGTCGCCAGCATAAAACCGGCCACGGCTGCCAGCTGGTTGCTAACTGGTGCCAAGTCGGCCCCGTCCATCACCAGACCTTCTTCTGTGGATAGAACGGCCGTTTGCACACCAGGATATTGGTTCAAATCCGCTATCACTTTCTGTAGCCTCAACGTAATCGCGGGGGTTTTGTGCTTTGACGTAAACATGCGCTAACCCATCCCGAAATCATCATTAGAAAACAATTCATCTAACTGTTGGGTCAACGCCTCACCGAAACCGGCTTCTAGGTCCGGCTGCACCGCCAGCGCTGCTTTTTCCCGTTCAATCGCCGCTTCTTGGGCCAGTGCCAGCAGTTCCTGCTGCGCCTGTTGTGAAAACAGCCTGACCATACCTAGCATCGTTTTGCGGGTAAAAGCTACAATCAACAACAGCTCTGGCCCCACTGCCAGGGTGTATAAATTGGCCTGGTCGCCTTCCAACAGTTGCTGTTGAAAACCATTGTGCAAGCCCAGAAAATGGCCTATCTCTCGTCCCGCCGCAAAGCTCCCTGCTCCCAAGGCGGCCAATCCGGTACTCTGAATCGCGGGCAATCGCCCCCGATACAATACCAATCGTCCGCTTACATCGGCCACCATCACCAACGGCGAACCGGTTTGGTCGGCGAGCCGCAGGAGACAGTGGTCAATTAGCTGCTGCTGTTTCTCATCGAAAGTTAAAGGGCGATCGTGAAGTTTTGTTTGAGTCATAATTCGTTGCCTATAAACGGGCAATTACCTGGCTGATTAAAATTTTCAATGTTTCGGTAGTGCCGCCACCATTTACGGCCGTTGCCGATAATGTAGGCGCTTCCGCTACTTTTAAGAACCGGGCCAATAGATTCGGCTCCACCGCATCTGGTAAGTCTTGCTTATTGCATTGCAGCACAAAAGGCAGGTCTGTCGGCGAGCGATCCAGCTCTTTTAACTGTCGCCACATGTCGTTTATTGACTGCCGGTTGGCAGCCAGCCGCTGTACTGAAGAATCGGCAACAAAAATAAGGCCATCTACATCTTTTAGGACGAGTTTACGCGTGGCGGCATAGTAGCTTTGGCCGGGCACCGTGTACAGTTTGAACTTGGGTTGCAATCCTTTGATTTCGTTTAATTCTAATTGCATAAAGTCAAAGAAAAGGGTGCGATCTTCGCGTGTTTTAACCGAAACCAGGTTGCTACGTCGCTGCGGCGGCAAACGGCCGTGTATTTGTTCCAGATTGGTGGTCTTGCCGCTCAACGGCGGACCGTAATAAACCAATTTGACTTGCAGTTCGCGCATTTTCCAATTAATGAACATGATCTTTTCTCGTCAATGGATAGTATTAATCAGCCTGAGAGGGGATTTGGAAGTTGATTTTGGTGCCTTGCCCCTGACGACCAATTACCTCCAGGCTACCCCCAAGTGTTATGTATTCTGTCTGATATCGAGCCAGGGCTTTTAGGGTCGGCGGCCGGTTCATGTCGAAACCAACGCCATTATCAGCAATGCTTCCTTGCAGGAAACGGCCGTTCCGGCTAAATGAAATACCCACAATCGTTGCCTGGGCGTGCTGGTAAACGTTCTTCAAACATTCGACTACTGTCTTCTGAATCAGAGTGCTTGTTCCGGGTAGCAGCGGCGCTTCCAGAGCGTCTAGTCGATACTCAACAGCAATTTTTGTTTGCTGATGAAACTGTTCCAATATGTCGGTGATTTTGTCGGCCAGGGTACTGGCTGGGATTTCTTTGGCGATAGTGGAGGTGGCAGGAACGGCCGTTTCCCTAACTATTTTGGGCTGCACCGTCGCCTCCCCCGGTCCCGCCAACAACGTATCTAACTCCAATTGCACCGAATCAGCAAACTCCCGTCCCAACGGTGAAGCAGTCATTTTATTGTTCAGCAAATCCAGCAGCTCCTCCAACGCACGTCGGGTATAAAGCCACACCAGGCCAATGCGACTGGCCTCCTTGCGCCGGTCAAAAACGCTGGTCAAAAAGTAGTGCTGGCTCAAATTAACCACATACAAATCATACGGCGGCCCTTCAAAGTAAGAGAGGTGCATCGGGCGGGAGTAATGAAGCTGCTGGGCCAGCGCGTTGGAAGCCGCTACCGTGCCGCCCAATAAAGCCATTGTTGAAGATAATTCAAATTCGGCAATCGATCCGGTGCTGATGATGATATGACCGGTCGTATCGGCCAAAACCGTTGCCCTGGCGCCGATATCCATCCGCAATGCCTCAATACGATTCGTCAGTTGGTCGAAGTTCTCTCCTGCCAAAACGGTAACGCCTGATTGATCGCTGGTCGGCGGTGCCAACGCCTCCCGCACCGATTCCAGCAGTTGAGAAATCTTCAACGGCTTGGAGAGGGAGCGAAAAACGTCTAGCTGACCGGCTTCATTCCACGCCTTGTTGGATCCATAAGCAGTAATGAGGATCGTTTTGGTTTGGGGGGATATTTTGCGAACCTGTCGTACCAATTCTAAGCCATCCATGTGTGGCATCCGCAAGTCGGTAAGCACCAAATCATAAGGTTCCTTCTGTAGTTCTTCCAGTGCAGCCATGCCTGAATTGACAGCTTTTGCGATATAGCCGTCATCTACCATTTCCAAATGCTTCTGGAAAAAGAAAGCGACTTTGGGTTCGTCATCGACAATCAAAATGCGGTGTTTTGTCATGTCAATCAGGTTAACACAGGGGAAGACGGTGTAATGTTCCAAAACTGTTCCGAAACTGTTCCAACCGGGACAATCACATAGTACTGAACGACTGATCTTCGAATCATGGAACAGCAATGATTTGGGATGTCACGCCTTCAGTTTTGCCGCTGCTCCCCGGCGAGGCGTTAATGTTGACGTGTTATGATGCCTCCTTCGCCTATGCACTTGCGAAATCAAGTAGGTTTGTCTTTTCGCATTCAAAATCAAAGTATCGAGATACTTGAAATTCGTTATTTCCCCTCCCCACAATAAAATTTTTATGAAACATTTGCTTTAGCCCTCCCTTTTCGCTTAAAATGTGGGCCACATCGTTGCCAAATCGATTCAGAAACACTTCTCGCCTTGCGTAAAGTTCGAGAAATCTTAAACCGTATAAATTGTGTCAGTCGTCGTTCTTGTGTGGGGGAGCGAGGAGATCGCTTCATGTTGCCCAATAAAAGTTCCCCTTCCCTCACGAAAGTTCAGGCCTTTCGTTGGCTTGTTAGTATGTTTTTGCTGTTGATAACGGCCGTATCCCTCCCCACCCAGCCGCAACAGGCAAGCGCCCTCACTTTCACCGGTTCCGAGCTGCTGGGCCGCCCCACCGATAGTTCCATCACTGTCAACGTGCTGGCCGATGAAGCGCTGGAGATGTATTTGGAATATGGCACTGTCTCTGGCAATTTGACGCAGCAGACAACGGCCGTATTCTCCACAGCCAACGTGCCCATTGATTTAGAAATCAATGGCTTACAGTCCAACACCCGCTACTACTACCGGCTGATGTACCGTCAATTGAGCAGCAGCACCTTTATTCCCCGGCCTGAAAAAACATTCCACACCCAGCGGGCGTCAGGCGAAACCTACACCTTTACCATCCAGGCTGATTCTCACCTGGGGCAGCCCGTACTGGGCGACCAAACCATGTATTTTCAAACCCTGGCCAACCAAACGCTGGACCAGCCCGACTTCATGATTGATCTGGGGGATTCGGTTCGCGTGGGGCCATCCCAGACTAGCATCCTGAATGGTTACCTGCTGCAGCGGCAGGCATTAGGGCAGCTCAACGGCTCTATTCCCGTTTTCATGGCGCTGGGAAACGTGGAAAATGAAGAAGGCTGGTTCCGCGACGGCACGCCCAATAATCCGGCAGTGATGAGCACTAACGCCCGCAAGCTCTATTATCCCAATCCGGTGCCCAACCAGTTTTACAGCGGCGACACAGATAATTGGAGCAGCGAAGGAGTTTCTGGCGATGGTCTGCGGGAGAGCTACTTTGCCTTTGAATGGGGGGATACCCTGTTTGTCGTGCTCGATCCATTCTGGCACACGACCACCAAACCACACAGTAACGAAGGCGGATCTGACCCCGGCGCTGGCAGCGGCGATGGCTGGGATTGGACGTTGGGAGACAATCAATATTTCTGGCTGAAAAACACGCTGGAACAAAGCAATGCCACCTTCAAATTTGTCTTTTCCCATCATCCCACCAGTGGTCCGCCCGATGAGTTGTTTCCTCGCGGTGGCATCGAGGCTGCGCCATATTTTGAGTGGGGCGGCAACAATGCCAACGGCAGCTACGGCTTTAATGTGAGACGGCCGTCTTGGCCCATGCCCATTCACGATTTAATGGTGGCCAATGGGGTAGACATCTATTTTCACGGCCACGATCATGTTTTTGCCTATGAGGAACTGGACGGCATTGTCTACCAATTGGTGCCGCAGCCATCAGATCCCAGCTACGGTACGGGCTGGCTGGAAGACGGCAATTATTACAACAATGCCGATATTGTGAATAACTCCGGTCACATGCGTGTTACCGTTGGATCGAATGCCGCCACGGTGGAATACGTGCGTGCCTTTCTAAACGGGGAGTCGCAGGGTGGTTTTAGCAATCGGGATGTGGCCTACAGCTACACCATTCCGGCAGGCCAGGGCAATATTCCGCCTGTGGCCAACAATGACAGCGCCAGTGTGACGACGGGTGGTTCGGTTGTAGTAAACGTGCTGGATAACGACAGCGATGCGAATAATCATACCTTGATGATAACGGCCGTTTCCCAGGGCAGCAGCGGATCTGTCACCACCAATGGCACCACCGTGACCTACAATCACAATGGCTCTGCCACAACAACCGACAGCTTCACCTACACCATCAGCGATGGCAACGGTGGCAGCGATACAGCCACCGTATTTATGACGATCAACGATCCCGGCACGACACCTACGCCAACGCCCACCCCCACGGCAACGCCTGGTTCCGGTGGTAGCGTCACGTTAAATCCGGTGGCGGATGCGGCCGTTTTAAGCAATCGTCCCGACAACGTGTTCCCCGGTACCATCCTGGCCACAGACGGCTCCCCCATCATCAACAGCTACTTGCGCTTTGATGTACAGGGTGTCAGCAACATCAACAGCGCCACGCTGCGCCTTTTTGCTAACGCCAGCAGCAGCCAGGGCATCACTGCGTCCAGCGTCGGCGATAACAGTTGGGTGGAATCAACATTGACCTATAACACGGCCCCGCCTGCCGGTGGCGTGATTGGCAGTTCAACGGCCGTTTCCGCCGGAACCTGGGTGGAAGTTGATGTGACTAGCTATGTCACAAGCAGCGGACTATACAGCTTTATGATTAGCTCCTCCTCGCCCGACCGTGTGACGTTTGACAGCCGCGAGGCGGCCAATCCGCCCCAACTGGTCATCATTAGTGCTGGCGGCCCGACCCCTACACCCAGCAATACGCCAACATCGACAAATACGGCCGTTCCTACCAACACCAACACGCCTGGCCCCACGCCCACGGCTACAGCGACGGCAACAGCATCGCCCACACCAGGCCCAACCAATACCCCGCCACCTTCGGCTGGCGAGACTATCTACCTGAGCGCCACCGGCAGCGGCACAGCGGGCGGCGTCACCTTCTCCTCAGAGGACATTGTGGCCTACAACAGCGCTACCGGCCTTTGGTCGATGGTTTTTGACGGCTCAGACATGGGTATCGGTATCAATAATTTAGATGCGTTTGTTCTGCTCGATGACGGCTCTATCTTGATGAGTTTTGTCCGTGCGCAAACCATTGGCACATTAGCAGATGTGGATGATTCGGACATCGTGCGCTTTGTGCCTACCAGCCTGGGCGATACTACAGTGGGCAGTTTTGAATGGTTCCTGGATGGCTCTGACGTGAGTTTAACATCGGCAGGTGAGGATGTGGATGCGATTGGCTTGACGGCAGACGGCCGTTTGCTCATCAGCACGTTAGGCAATTTTGGCGCAGGCACCCTCACTGGCACGGATCAAATGCTCCTGGTCTTGGACAATGCGACTTACGGCGAGAACAGCAGCGGTGATTGGGCACTTTACTTCAACGGCACCACTGCTGACCTCTCCTCGGGTAGCGAAGACATTAGCGGGGCCTGGGTGAATGCTGTTAACGGTGATATTTACTTGAGCAGCAGCACTGTCTTCACCGCAGGCGGGATCAGCGGCGATGCCAGTGACCTCTTTGTTTGTATGCCGCTGACATTGGGTGCCACCACCACATGCAGCTACGCACTCTACTGGGATGCGGCAGCAGCGGGCTTTAGCAGCGCCATTGACGGATTTGCCATCGTGCCATGAGGAAATTGGAACATTGGGTGAAGCGATAATTAAAATGGCTCTTAATGGATTTCAAGGATCAGAGCCAGGTTGCAAAAAGCGAATATGAAATTTAGCATAGGCCAAAGCGGTCAGGCATTGTTAAGAAAAAAAGGAAGTCACCCTGAGTGGCGAGGTTGAATTTGATGAAGTGTATGTTGTTGCCGGTCATAAAGGGCATCCCCAAGCCGTAGCGGCCAAAGGACGAAAGGGACGACGCAATCGGCGCAAAGGTAGCCGAGGGCGCGGCACTTTGGCAAAGGAAAAGCCACCCATTTTAGATCTTATCCAACGCAACAGTGAGGTTATTGTCAAAATGTTAGCCAATGTGCAACAAGACAGTGTCAAACCTATCATCCAAAAGGTGGTTGCCGTGGGTAGTAAGGTCTTTACCGACGAGGACAACATTTACAATCGGTTGACAGAATGAGGTTATGAGCACCAGACAGTCAACCATTCGCAAGGTGAATATGCCCGTCCACTTTCATCGCCTATTGTAGACTGGTAGGGAAACAATCGTAACGCTAAACGGCCGTTCACCTTGTCACCCTTTTTTACCTCCAATTTAGATAGCCAGCTGTTAGCTAACCGATAGGCAAACTTCCCCTGTGTTTCGTTATTATTCCTTCATACAAGATTCTATTTGAAGTGTGGAGGTTACGATGAAACAAGATGTGGTACAGCAAAATGAATCGTCGCACGGCTTGTCCTGGCAAGATATGGCTGGGGGGACGCTGCTTATTGTGGGACTGGTCTTTACGGCCGTTAATCTGCTAGGGATTGGACAGTTCGAAAACTGGTGGAGTGGGTTCATCCTGCTGCCAGCGATTTTGTTTTTCGGGCTGGGGCGGACGATGTGGTCCGGAAACGGCCGTTTCGCTTTTCTGCCCCGGCTTAGCACTGGCTTGGGGTTGATCATAGCAACAACTGCCTTTATGTTCCTGTTTGGCCTGAACTGGGAAGTGTGGTGGCCGTTGATGATCGTGATGCCGGGTGTGGCCTTCTGGATGTTGGGTGGTACGAGGAGTAGTGTGGGGGTGACGGCCGTTCTTCGTCTGGGCCGCTGGCTTGGCTTTATGATGCTCTTATTGGGCTTTACGTTTCTGGCTGATCAGCTCAATCTCGTTGACCTACAAGCTATGTTTGGCAGCTTCCATTGGTGGGGCTTCTTCATCTTTATTCCCGGCATTGGCGCGTTTGTAGAAGGCTTGCGCGTCATGCGTCAATCAACCTGGGCCTCCATGAGCTTGCTCTTTGTCGGCGTCTGGATTGTTAGCAGTGGGTTGATGGAAATATTTGCCCCAAACTGGCAATCGTGGCAAGGTATGGTGGGCATTGGCCTGATTGGAACTGGTTTGCTGAGTCGGGGCTGGCTCTTCATCCACCCAGGCACTGATTCAGACTAGAGATTCTTTTATTAGACATTGTCGGTATTAACTTTATGTCACGCAAAGCCGCTAAGGCGCAAAGATTCTTCCCTTGGCGACTTTGCGGCTTAGCGTGAGATTTCTTAGTTTTAATGATCTCTTTCTTGTAAGGGGAAACTGTGACGCGTACATCGTTGTCTGGGCAAAACTTAGGGAAATATCGCGTTTTGGAACCGTTGGGCAGCGGCGGTATGGCCCGCGTTTATCGTGGTTACCATCCGCAGCTGGATCGCTTCGTGGCGATTAAAGTGCTGCGTTCTGATCTGGTAGAAGACGAAATGTTTTTGACCCGTTTTCGCCACGAGGCGCAGGCCGTGGCCGCCCTGCGCCATCCCAATATCATCCAGGTACATGATTTTGACGTCGAGGACGGCATCTATTTCATGGTTATGGAATTGCTGGATGGCGATACACTGCACACCCGCCTCAATGATTATCGCGTGCGTGATGAGCAGATGCCCTGGGGGGAAATGGTGCGTATTTTGCTGGATGTGCTGGATGGGCTGACGTATGCTCACCAGGAAGGTATGATCCATCGGGATATTAAACCAGCTAACATTTTGCTGACGCGGCGCGGCCAGGCGGTGCTGGCCGATTTTGGCATTGCCCAAATTGTGGGGGGAACCCGGCATACGGTTTCTGGGGCGCTGCTGGGCACGCTCAACTACATGGCCCCCGAACAAGGCTTGGAAGGCGTCAGTGATGTGCGCAGCGATTTGTATTCGCTGGGGGTTGTGCTTTACGAGATGCTCACCCGCCGTCCGCCATTTGATGCCGATACGCCGCTGGCCATTTTGCTGAAGCATGTGAATGATCCGCTGCCGCTGCCTACAGAACTCAACTCCGACGTGCCTGCACCCCTGGAACGAATTGTTTTAAAAGCAATGGCTAAAGAGCGAGACGGCCGTTTCCAATCCGGTACAGAAATGGCAGAAGCATTAAAAACGGCTGCTGCCCAGGCCCAAATTGCGCTGCCTGCACACATTTCGCTGCCGCTCTCCTTTTCTACGAGCGAAGCGCCTAGTGACTCAGTGGCGGTGTTTTCCGGCACGGCCCGGGCTAAGTTGGCGGATGTAGAATTTGCGGCGCAAGATACGGCCGCAACCACCAGTGAGGCAATCGCCGCTGACCTGGCTGCCTTAAAAGCGCAAGAGCTACCTGTTACGGAGCTGCCTGCGGCGTCTACGGCCGTTTCCAATGAAGAGCAACCATCTGCGGGGCGTACCATTGCCAGTGGGGCAGGTGTCATCCTCTTGTTCAACATGTTGATCATCATGTTTTCTGGGCGGTCTGGGTCCTCGTGGTTCTTTGCCGCAGGCTGGCCCATTGAGCTAATGTTAGTGGGCATTGCCTTTTGCCTGGCCATGATCAACCATCGCAAGTTCTGGCTCATGATTCCGGCAGGCCTGCTGTTAGGTGAGGGTGTTTTGTTAAGTTATTATGCTCTCTCCGACCGGTGGGAGGATTGGGTGTTTTTGTGGCCGCTGCAAGTGTTTCTGATTATGGTTGTGCTCTGGTATACCATTACCCGTGCGGTTGCCTCGGCTCAGCCTGGAGAATTGGCAGTTTTGTGGGGCCGTCGTTTGCTGCGCCTGGCGGTTGGCCTCATTTTCGTAATCCTCTTGGTTTTGATTATCCGTTGATAGCTAATGGTTAGCTAGCGGTTAGGCACGGATACGGCCGTTCCCCTAAACTTCTTCATATAGATTAGATAACACATAAGTAAACAATCTTCACTTTGTTTGCACTTTTTGGTTGTCATTCCCGCGAATGCGGGAATCCACTCAGTTGAACAAGATGGATACCCGCCTACGCGGGTATGACACTTTCTCTGGTAAGGTTAAAATCTGGTTTGAAGGAGTAAAACATGAAAAATAAAACGGCAAATATCGGTGGTTTGTTATTAATTCTGTTGGGTGGCCTGGCTTTGCTAGATGGAACCATTTGGCCTTTACTTGGCTGGGAATTTGGTATTTGGCGTTTATGGCCTTTGCTGATTGCGGCCATTGGCTTAAGTTTTATCGCCGCTCCAATTCTTTTGCCCAAAGAGCGCAGCTTAAAATGGTTGTTTATTCCCGGATTCCCGATCCTGGTTACTAGTTCCCTGCTACTTCTAGGCAGCGTTTTTAGAATTTGGGGGATTTGGGAACATCTCTGGCCGCTAGTGGTTCTAGGGCTGGCGGTTGGCTTCCTGGTTACGGCCGTTTTTGTACGCAATATTTGGCTCATGATTCCGGCCATCATTATTGGCATGAATGGACTCATCTTCCAATTTTGTGCGGCTACCGGCTTGTGGGATTGGTGGGCTATTCTGTGGACGCTAGAACCATTCTCCGTTGGCCTGGCTTTGCTGGTAGCCAGCGGCGGCACGCGTCCCAGATTGATGCGGGCTGGTCTCATCGTCTGCGTGGCGGCTGTAGGCTTTTTTAGCCTGATGAGTTTTATACTGTCTGGCTGGGTGAGCGTGGTAGGGGCGGTATTGCTTATTGTGGCTGGGGCTGGCTTGATTGCTCAAGGACGTACCCCACTGGTGTTGAAAGAAAAAGCCCCGGATGAAAAATTGGTGGATGGCTATATGTGAAAGTGAACGTTTTGATGTGATGTGCTTGAAAAGTGGCAACGGCCGTTCCATTGTGAACGGCCGTTTTTTTCCCGCAGATTACGCAGATTTGCACAAATTGCGGGCGCAGATTTTTCTTTGTTCCTTTCGTTTCTTTGTCTCTTTGTATTGAATATTGGATCTAATATGCCTGCTCCGCTTTGATTTTCAGCTTATGCTCAATGATTTTCTTCCAGCCTGAGGCCAGTTCAGGCAAAGCCAACATCTCTTGCGCCACGGTTTCATCTGGCTCGCCCAGGGTTTGTTTGTTGATGAGCTGGATGGTGAAGATGGGATTCGGCCGTTCCATCAGTTGCAGTTCATCTCCTGCCTGCACGTTTCCTGGAGTCAGCACCCGTAAGTAAAAACCGGTGCGCTGCGATGTCAGCACCTCATTGAAAAAGTCGGGCAGCTTAAGTTTGCGTTCTTGTTTGGTGCAAGGGTAGCGCGGGGCACTGACTTGTACGACTGCTTCGCCCACCTGGAAAATATCCCCCACAGCAAAATCAGCTTCGGTGCCGTTGGTCAAAGTCCAGTTTTCCCCAACGCTGCCGGGTCCCAACTGGGCCTCCTCACGGAAGAGCTTGTATTGGGAATTCCAAAATTCGTAAT
>JBNKLQ010000104.1:0-19017 GCA_050292445.1 Promineifilaceae bacterium (SeqCode)
GCGCACATTAGAAAAAGACGGCATTCCCAAATACCTCAACTCGCCCCAGACTGACCTTTTCGATAAGAGCCACCTGCTTTATGGATTGGACACGGCCAAACGGGCCATTCGTGAAGCGCGGCAGGCGGTGATTGTGGAAGGGTACATGGATGTGATGCAGGCGTGGCAGGCCGGTTTCCGCAACGTGGTGGCCCAAATGGGTACGGCGTTGACGGAGCAGCAGTTACGCTTGCTGAAGCGGTACACCAAGCAGTTTGTCCTGGCGCTGGATGCGGATGCGGCCGGGCAAAACGCCACTTTGCGCAGCTTACAGGTGGCTCGTGAAACGCTAGACCGAGAAGTGGACGTGAAGTTTGATGCGCACGGTTTAGTGCAGCAAGAGGGCCGGCTCCAGGCAGACATTCGGGTGATCACCATGCCGGATGGCAAAGACCCAGACAACATCATTCAGGAAAACCCGGAAGCGTGGACGAAGCTGGTGGCTCAGGCCAAACCAGTGGTCGCCTATGTGATTGATGTGGCGACGCAAGGGTTGGATATGAATGATGCCAAGGCCAAAACGGCCGTTGCGCAACAGGTCCTCCCCCTCATCAAAGACATTCAGGACCCCATCGAGCGGGACCATTACTGGCAGCAGCTGGCCCGTGCCTTAAGAATTGATGAACGGGCACTGCGTCAAATACGCCTACCGGTGAAGCCGCATCAGGCGGCCAAAATGAGCCAGGCAGCCAAACCGGCACAGCCAAAGAACCATGTCGGTTGGACCACCGTGCCCCGTAAAGGTCAAACTAACCTCAACCCGCTGGCTACCGATATGCGTCAGTCTGATTTTTTGCATCATTGCGTGCGCTTCCCGCAGGTGATTTTGCGCGTGAACCAGAAGTTAAGCGAATGTAGCCAACCACAGGTGACGGACGAAGATTTTTTGCTGGCCGAAGACCGGGCCATCATGCGACAAATGTACCAGTTGATTGCCTCGACGTCGGTTGTCACGATTGATGAATTGTGGGATAGTCTAGAGCAGACGCTTCAGGATCGGTTGAAGTTCTTGCTGACATTACCCCAATCACCAGAAACGGAGCTTGAGCGTATTTCCGACACCCTTGTTTTGTCCGTATTAGATTGGCGTCTGGCCAAGGTCAGGCAGCTGCTAAGTGAGGTGAAACATCTACTTCATGAGGCCCAAGCAGAAAATGATATGGAAACCCTGGCAATTTACCAACAGCAGCTACGAGAGCTGCCCCTGGCTGTCTTACAGCTCAACAAAGCCAGAGATTCAATGTCTGCTACCAGCCGCCGCCGTGCAGAAGATGCTTTGAACGGCCGTTTCTAAAAATCCCAATATAACAAAACTTAGTGGGTAAACATTGTTCAACCCGTGAACGCTTTTCTGAAGTAGAAAAAATAGAAAACAAAAGTCCTTGGAAACTCCTCATTCAGGTTAGGAAAATATACGATGGATTTATCTGAACTAGACAACGATTTCGATGAAGATATCGAAGATGAAAGCGAAGACGAAGCTGAAGTTATTGATATTGAAGCTTTGGTAAAAAAGGCGCGCCGCTCTCGTGAAATTAACGAAGCAGACGTCCAGGCTTTGTTGGCCTCGGCGGATGAAGAACAAGCGGAGCGGCTTTATGCCCGTTTGCAAAAAATGAATATTCGCATCGTTTCAGAAAACGGTGAGACGCTGGATGATTTTGGCGAATCTTCCAACCTGCTTACCGATACGGACGATGATAATAAAGAAACGACGACTTCCTATCTTACCGGAACGGTAGAAGATGATCCTGTTCACACTTATCTCAAAGAGATTGGGCAGGTTCCTTTGCTGACGGCCGATCAAGAGATTTGGCTTTCTACCCAGTTGACGGCCGCTACCGTGCTGGACCGTCTCAATAATGATGTGACAAAAGACGGCATTGATTCCGAAGAAGAAGTTGATTTTCGGGCAATGATCACCAACTACACCAATCTGCTGGAAAATTGGCAGGTGGTGGAAGAAGCGCGTAAAGCACTTCAGGTGGACAGTCTCGATCTGATGGCTTTTATTGATGAAGCGCGTGACTTGCGCAAAGGGTGGCGAACGCGTACGGAATCTTACCTGCGGCAATATCTCAATAATGGTAATTGGGGCCAGGATGATACCTGGACCGATTTAGCCCAGGCGTGTTTTCATTTGTTAACGGCCGTTTACCTGCTGCCCTTGGATTTATCTCGTCAAATGGCCAGAGCCTATAGAGAAGATGGCAAGCTCCCTACTATAGAAACCTTCCGTGAATGGTTGTCGGAGGATTTGGTGGGCCTCAAATATAACGAGTTCATGGTGTACGAGCTGGCTGAAGAAGCCAAAGTCAGCCTCACCGGGGCTAATCTGCGGCTGGTTGTGAGCGTGGCCAAACGGTACATGGGTCGCGGTATTCATTTGCTGGACCTGGTGCAAGAAGGCAATGTTGGCTTGCTGCGCGCTGTAGAAAAATTCGACCACACCAAAGGGTACAAATTTAGCACCTACGCCACCTGGTGGATTCGTCAGGCGGTTAGCCGGGCCATTGCCGATCAGGCGCGCACGATTCGTATTCCCGTGCACATGTTCGAGACTATCAACAAGATCGTCAAGCTCCAGCGTGATCTGGTGCAAAAACTAGGCCATGAGCCCAGTGATGAGGAATTGGCCCTAGAACTGGAATACCTGACGCCAGAAGAATCAGAAACGATCAAGAAGGCGCTGCGCGACGAACAGCCAATCGATCCCGTGCTCAACCGCAAATGGCGGCAGGCGGTCTCCAAAATTCGGGACATCAAACGCATCTCGATGGACCCCATGTCGCTGGAATCTCCGGTGGGTAACGAAGATTCTACCGAGTATGGTGACTTCATCCCCGACGAAAGCGCTCTGGAACCGGTAGATGCTGCCTCCAAAGAGTTATTGCGGGAGCAAATCCGCAATGTGCTGGGCTTCCTTAGCGAGCGGGAGCGGGAAGTGTTGGAAATGCGCTTTGGCTTGAACGATGGCAAGGACCACACATTGGAAGAGGTGGGGCGTAGTTTTGGCGTGACTCGTGAGCGTATTCGCCAGATCGAAGCCAAGGCACTGCGTAAGCTGCGTCATCCTAGCCGCAGTAAGGCGCTGCGCGACTATTTGACCTAAAGAAAGCAGCTTTTTCACTGTCATTTTAAACCCAACGGCTGGGAACGGCCGTTGGGTTTTTTATTCCTGAAATTAGCTAAAAAAACAGCAAAAATACGCGCTCTGGACGCCATTTTTTCAGGTGACCTTTGTTGCCGCCCCATATTGCTTGTGATAGAATGCACAGAGGATCATTTAGGAAGAAAAAAACATTTCGCTGCATTTATTTTCAACCAAATCAATACGAAAATAGCCATACGCGCAGCCTCAAAAAAGAAAAAATCGACTTATGGAAAATAATCCAATCCTTATTGAGTATCTTCCCATTGCCGTACTAATCGGAATAGCTTTGTTTTTTGCCGTCCTTCTCCCTGTTTTGTCCTTAAACCTGGGCCCAAAGCCGAAAGAAAATGCGCGCAGTAAGCTAATCCCTTACGAATCAGGCATCGTGGCTATTGGTGAGGCGCAGCGCCGTTTACCTGTTAAATTTTATCGCATCGCAGTTCTATTTATTCTGTTTGATGTAGATATTATTCTCCTCGTTCCCTGGGCAGTTACCTTCCGCAAGCTGGGCCTGTATGGCTTGGCCGTCATGGGCGTCTTCATGGTGCTCTTTATTTTGGGTGATGTCTGGGTATGGAAGAAAGGAATTTTGGAATGGGAGTAGAACAAAAATTAGGGGATATGGGTGTTATCACCCTTCGTTTAGAAGATTTAGTTAACTGGGGGCGCACCAACGCTATGTGGCCTATGCTTTTTGGCCTGGCCTGTTGCGCCATTGAAATGATGTCCTCGCAAGCCGCCCACTATGATGCTTCCCGCTTTGGGATGGAGCTAAACCGTCCCTCTCCACGCCAATCTGATCTCATGATTGTGGCTGGCCGCGTTTCACGTAAGATGGCTCCTGTTGTTCGCCGTCTTTATGATCAAATGCCTGAACCTAAATGGGTCATTGCCATGGGTGATTGTGCTTCCTGTGGTGGTATCTTCAATAACTATGCCATTGTGCAAGGTGTTGATGAGATCGTGCCAGTTGATGTTTATGTGGCAGGCTGTCCGCCACGCCCAGAAGCATTAATCGATGGCTTTATGACCCTGCACGAAAAGATTCGTGGCGAAAAACTCACCGACCACGCTTAAAATCAGAGATATTCACTCTGGAGACGATAAGGTATGAATGCAGATCA
This sequence comes from Promineifilaceae bacterium (SeqCode), assembly GCA_050292445.1. GTDB lineage: Bacteria > Chloroflexota > Anaerolineae > Promineifilales > Promineifilaceae > Leptofilum. Next base: position 4,318 of record JBNKLQ010000104.1, read on the forward strand.
ACGTGTTGTTGAGAAAATTAAAGCTGCTTTCCCGGATGCCATCGAAGACACCAATGATTTTCGCGGTGAGCAGACGCTTTACATCCGTAAGGAACAAATCAAAGGCATCTGCCAACTGCTGCGGGACGATCCTGAATTAAGCTATAAGTTTTTGTCCGATATTTGCGCCGACGACTTTTTGCCAGAGTTTCCCCGGTTTGCGGTTAATTATCATCTTTATTCCTACGATCATAATCATCGGCTGCGTTTGTGCACCTGGGTGGAAGACCCCGAAGAAGGGCCAGAGACAGTGGCTTCTGTTTGGTCGATTGCTACCTGGTTGGAAATGGAAGTATGGGATTTGATGGGCATTCGCTTCCAGGGTAACGACAGCTTGCGTCGCTTGTTTTTGCCGGAAGATTGGCAAGGGCATCCACTGCGCAAAGATTATCCGCTAGGGTATGAAGAAGTGCAGTTTTCCTTTAATTGGCAAGAAATTGACGCCAAAAAACCATACGCTAAAGATTAATAGAGAGACAGCTAGGCAACAAAGAGGCTGATTATGACCATACCCTCTGGTAGCGACACGATACAAGAGTTAACTGTAGAAGAATTGCGGGCCAAAGTTGGCACCGGCATGACGATTGATAATGCTGAAGAGCATATGCTCCTTAGTATGGGTCCCCAGCATCCCAGTACACATGGTGTGTTGCGCTTGTTGGTGGAGCTAGACGGTGAAAATATTGTCAACCTGGCCCCGGATATTGGTTTTCTCCACACAGGTGTAGAAAAAAGCATGGAGTCCAAAACATACACCAAAGCTTTGGTGATGACGGACCGCTTGGACTACCTCTCGCCGATGTCCAATAATTTGGGCTATATTTTGGCCGTAGAAAAACTGTTGGGAGTGGAAGCGACGCCGCGTGCCCAGGTGATTCGTGTTATTCTCACGGAACTGGCGCGAGTTGCCAGCCATTTGGTGTGGTTGGGTACACATGCGCTTGATCTGGCGGCGATGTCGGTTTTTCTCTACTGTTTCCGTGAACGCGAGTACATTTTGGACTTGTTTGAAATGGTAGCTGGCCAGCGCATGATGGTGAGCTATTTCCGCCCTGGTGGGCTGTGGCGGGACGTGCCGGAAGAGTTTGAACCGGCCGTACGGCAGTTTTTGGACTTCTTCCCGGCCAAAATTGCCGATTATGAAGCGTTGCTCAAAAACAATCCCATCTGGCTGGACCGGACAAAGGGGATTGGTGTGGTGACGGCCGAACAGGCCATGGATTGGGGCATGACGGGTCCCTGCTTGCGTGGTTCTGGTGTGAATTGGGATATCCGCAAGGCGCAGCCTTACAGTGGTTACGAAACGTATGAGTTTGACGTGCCCGTGGGGACGGATGGGGATGTATATGCCCGTTACCGCTGCCGGATTCAAGAGATGTGGGAAAGTTTAGGCATTATCCGGCAGGCGATGGATAAATTGCCCAGCGGTCCAGTGAATATCGACGATAGAAAAATTGTACCACCGCCGCGCTCTGAATTGGGGCACAGCATGGAAGCGGTTATTCACCACTTTAAGCTATGGACTGAAGGGTTCAATGCTCCAACTGGGTATGTATACCAAAGTGTCGAGTCGCCACGTGGTGAGTTTGCCTGTTATTTGCGCGGGGACGGTGGGCCAAAACCAGCGCGGGTTCATTTCCGCACACCGTCTTATGTGCATGTGGCTTCGCTGCCAATCATGTCTAAAGGTGGATTTGTGGCCGATTTGGTTTCGATCATTGGTTCGATTGATATTGTTTTAGGTGAAATTGACCGGTAACGGCCGTTAGGAAAGAGTATGTTACTTCAAGAAAAGTATCCTGAAGAGATTAAAGGAATTTTGGCGCGGTTTCCGCATAAGAAATCGGCCGTTTTGCCGTTGATGCATTTGGCACAAGAAGCGTATGGCTTTACCAGCCGTGAAGCGATGCACGAAGTGGCTGAAATCCTCGACTTGGACCCGACACATGTTTTGTCGCTGGCTGGCTTCTACACATTGTACTACGAAGAGCCAGTAGGGAAATTTGTGCTGGAAGTTTGTAACGATCTGGCCTGCGCCTTGCGCGGTGCGGACGAATTTGTGGAGATGGCCTCTCGCAAGTTAGACATTCCCGTAGATGGCACAACCAACGATGGCTTGTTTACCTTGAAAACGGTCATGTGTTTGGCGGCCTGTGACCGGGCACCGATGCTGCAATGCAATTTAAAGTTTGAAGAGCATCTGGATGAGGAAAAGTTCGACCAGTTGATTACTCGTTTGCGGGCTCAGGCAGCGGCTGAAGAATCTGAACCGTCAATTGTTGAGCAAATTTCTGCGTTTGCTAAATAGTGGCAAATGTTTGTTATGAATGGGGTTAGATAATGGCTCATATTTTGTTGCGTCACCGAGACATCGAAAATATGCACAAGCTGGAGGTTTATCGGGCCAACGGTGGATACGATGCTTTGCAAAAAGCTTTAAATGAATATCAACCGGGTGAGCTCATTGACATTGTGAAGGCTTCCGGCTTGCGTGGACGAGGTGGAGCAGGATTTCCCACTGGTCTTAAATGGAGCTTCATTCCCAAAGCACCAGGCGACAAATATATTGTGGTGAATTCGGATGAGTCTGAGATGGGGACGTTTAAAGACCGCGAACTTTTGGAGAAAAACCCACATCAGGTGATTGAAGGGGCCATGATTGCGGCGTATGCGATTGGGGCTAAGCAAATTTACAATTACATGCGCGGCGAGTTTATGGGCATTGGGCGGCACTTTGAAGAGGCGCTGCAAGAATGCTATGAAGCTGGCATTTTAGGTGACCATGTTTTGGGCACCAATTTTAGCTGTGAGATGTCTGGATATTACGGTGCCGGGGCGTATATTTGTGGTGAAGAAACGGCATTGCTGGCTTCCTTGCAAGGTGACTTAGGCCAGCCTTGGGCCAAGCCACCATTTCCGGCCATTGAAGGACTCTATAAAAGGCCAACGGTCGTAAATAATACAGAAACGTTAGCCAATGTGCCGCCCATCATTATGAACGGCGCAGATTGGTATAAATCTATAGGAACAGAAAAAAGCCCTGGCCCCAAGATTGTGTGCCTGAGTGGGCACATAAACAATCCCGGCAACTACGAAATTGAAATGGGTATGTCTTTCCGTGAGCTGGTTTATGGTGAAAATTACGGCGGAGGCATTCGCGGTGGCAAGAAATTCAAGGCGTTGTTGCCTAGCGGTGGTTCTGGCCCCGTGGTGGTAGAGGATGCCTTGGAAGCGCCCATTACTTATGAAGGATTAACCCCATTTGGATCGACGGTTGGGTCCGCTTCTGTGGTGGTGATGGATGAGACGACCGACATGGTGTGGGCGGCTATGAAAATGGCCCACTTTTTTAAGCATGAATCGTGTGGTAAGTGCACGCCGTGCCGTGAAGGAACGTTTTGGATGGATAAATTACTGTCCCGAATTTACCACGGGCAGGGTACTGAGAAGGATTTGGAAGTGTTGAAGAGTGTGGCTGGCCAGATTGGGGGCAAGACGCTGTGTGCTTTGGGTGATTTTGCGATCAATCCAGTATTGAGCACGATTCGGCACTTTTTTGATGAATACAAAGCAAAGGTGAGTGGGAAACAGGCTGTGAAGGAAACGGCCGTTCCTGCCGCCACTGATTAATTAGTTTTTAAATACACTAACCCCTCTGGAAGAGGAAACGTATGAGTGACCAGGTTACCTTGACGATTGATGGCGTTGAACTGAGCGTGCCCCAGGGAACGTTGGTGGTTGACGCCGCCAAAATGATTGAAAACCCGATTCCAGTCTTTTGCTACCATCCCAAAATGGCACCCGTGGGTATGTGCCGGATGTGCCTGGTGGAGATTGGATTGCCGGTGCGTGATCGCGCGACCGGTGAATTGGTTCTGAATGAAGACGGAACACCTCAGGTGAACTTTCGCGGCTTGCAGACTGCCTGCACCGTTGCCGTGAGCGAGGGTATGGTGGTGCGTACGACCACCGAACCAGTAACCAAAGCGCGTGAGGATGTCATTGAGTTTTTGCTCACCAGTCACCCGCTGGACTGCCCCATTTGTGACAAAGGGGGCGAATGTCCGCTGCAAAATCTGACAATGGCTCACGGCAAGGGCACCAGCCGCATGGACTACAGCCTGAAACTGAAACTAGACAAGCATGTGCCGCTGGGTGATCTGATTTTTCTGGATCGTGAGCGGTGTATTCAATGTGCTCGCTGCGTGCGCTTTCAGGACGAAATTGTCGATGATCCCGTGATTGGGTTCCACAATCGAGGACGCAGTCTGGAAATTGTGACAATGTCTGATCCCGGTTTTGATTCTTACTGGAGTGGGAACACGACCGATATTTGCCCGGTAGGGGCATTGACCACGGCCGATTTCCGCTTTGGGGCGCGACCTTGGGAATTGAATCCGGTAGCAACTTTGTCACCGCACAGCCCGTCTGGGGCAAACATGACCTTTAGCACCCGCCGTGAAGCAAAAAGCGGGGGACGTTCCGTAATTAAGCGGATCATGCCCCGGCAAAACGAGCAGGTGAATGAAATCTGGATTTCGGATAGAGATCGGTTTGTCCATCATTTTGCTGATGCGCCGGATCGGTTGAAAAAGCCGCTGCTGCGCAAGAATGGCGAACTAGTTGAGGTTGAGTGGAATGAAGCGTTGGATGCTGTAGCCGGAAAGTTGCAGCAGAATAAAACGGCCGTTGCCGGTATCAGTGGTGATCGTGTTAGTAATGAGGATATGTTCCTCTTCCAAAAACTGATTCGTAACGGGCTGGGCAGCAATCATATTGATCTGGCCAATCGCCGGTTGGCTGGTGGTGATGTCGTGGCTAAAGTGGGCATCAGCCAAGGCAGTAGCCTGGGCAAGTTGGGGCAGGGCGACGCCATCGTGGTCGTGGCCAGCGACTTGCATGAAGAGGTGCCAGTCTGGTGGCTGCGCGTAAAACAAGCGGCTCAGCGCGGTGCTTCATTGGTCATTTTGAACCTGCGGCCCACTCGCCTGGATGAGTGTTCTCGCCACGTGATTCATTATCGGCCAGGGGAAGCCGTGGCGACTGTTCACCAACTGGTGAACGATGCCAAAGTGGCTGCCGCCGATGCGGACAATAGCCCCCTAAAGGCTGCCGCCGATGTGATTATGCAGGCCAACAACGTGGTTGCCTTTTACGGTGCGGAAGGACTCACCTATGAGGAAACCGATGCCGTGGCCAAGCTACTGGCCAACCTTTTGCTGATTAAAAATGAAGAAGCGCGGGCCGGACGGCCGAATAGTGGCTTGATTCCGGTATGGCCGCACAACAACACGCAGGGTGCTTGGGATATGGGCATCCATCCCGCGCTGGAACCGGGTTACAAGGCCGCTGCCACCCCCGGCAAGAATGCTGGCGACATTTACGACGCAGCGCAAAATGGCGAGCTAAAAGCGTTGTTTGTTTTGGCGGCTGACCCCATTGGTGATGGGCTGATGGCTGACCGGGGCAAGCTGGACTTTTTAGTTGTGCAAGAGCTGTTTTTGACGGAAACGGCCGTACAAGCCGATGTTGTGTTGCCCGCCCAAAGCTGGGCTGAGCGTGAAGGTACCTTCACCAGCGGCGAGCGGCGTGTTCAGCGCTACTACCCCGCCATCCAACCCATTGGCGAAGCGCGCCCCGACTGGCAAATTTTGGCCCAGATTGGTGAGCGCGTGGGTCTGGAAAAACCAGCTTTTGCGGCCAGCCTCGTTTTCCGCGACCTGGCCAAAGCAGTGCCGCAGTACAAAGAGATGGATTATCGTACGCTGGCTAGAGTGGAGAAGCAGTGGCCCGATGTCGGTGGTGACGATCTGTATTATGGCGGCAATGCGTATGAAAATCGGGTTGGTCTGGGCATGCAGTGGGCGGCTGAGGCTGAATCTGGTTCTGTGGATCATTTTGAAGTTAATAACGTGAACGGTAACGTGCCAGCCGGGATGTCTGTTGTCCGAACGGCCGCTTTATACACCCCTGGAACGCTCATTAATCATACGGAATTATTGGCCCCACGCATGGCGCAGCCGACTTTGACCATGAACAAAGACGATGCGGCCGTACGTCAGTTGTCCGATGTTGAAACCGTCACCATTGCGGTGAATGGGAAGAGTACGAAAGTTAAATTGCAGGTAAACGGCCGTGCGCCAGAGGGTGTCGCTTTGTTGAGCGGTGTACCATACCAGGCTGGACTTGCCGAGCTTAAAATAACTGAGTAAGTATGTAACATGGGGGCTTTGACGGCCCTCATGACATCATGGCTTAATGACTAGAAGAGGAAAAGTATGACACCAGGACAGATAGCGCTGCGCGCTTTGATTGTGGGGTTTATCATCTCACTTGCCGTCATTACTGGCTTTGCCTATACCACCTTGCTGGAGCGCAAACTGCTGGCGCGCCTTCAAGCGCGGATTGGACCAAACCGGGCTGGCTACATTCCGCTGCCGCGACGCGGTGGTGGTCCAGAGCGCAAATTGCTGGCCGGCATCATGCAGCCAGCGGCTGATGCCGTCAAGTTGTTCTTCAAAGAAGATATGACGCCGGGTAAGGTGGACCGCATTACCTATATGCTGGCTCCGATGCTTACCGTGATGCCTGCGATTATTTTGTTGGCGGTCATTCCTTGGGCAGGTGAAATCAATATTTTTGGCGCGGAATTTACGCCTTATTTTGCCATTGCGCCCGGTTTGAATGTGGCGGTTTTGTTCTTGCTGGCGATTACCTCTATTAGTGTTTACGGGGTAGTATTGGCCGGTTGGTCTTCTAACAGTAAATACGCCATATTAGGTGGCATTCGTGCTTCGGCGCAGATGATTAGCTACGAATTGGCGCTGGGTTTGACGGTGCTCATTCCCATTATGATGGCCGATTCGATGAACCTCGGCGACATTGTGGCGGCTCAAGCCAATGGTTGGTTTGGTTTCCGGTATCCACCAGCAGCTATCATCTTTTTCATAGGCATGATGGCGGAGTTGCAGCGTGCGCCGTTTGACTTGCTCGAAGCCGAGCAGGAATTGTCAGCTGGGTTCAACGTTGAGTACAGCGGGATGCGCTTTGGCATGTTCTTCATGGCCGAGTATATGAAGATGATTATCTTTAGCGCAATTATTGTGGTGCTGTTCTTTGGCGGTTATCGTGGCCCATTTGTGGATCAATTACCTGGTTTGGGCTTCTTGTACATGATTTTGAAGATTGTCTTCTTCCTCTTTATGATGATTTGGATACGTGCGTCATTCCCGCGTTTCCGTTACGATCAGTTGATGGGGCTGGGCTGGAAGCGGCTGCTGCCCATTTCGGTGTTTAACTTCATTATCATAGCTTTTTTCATTGTGTTGTATGAAGAAGGTATTTTGGATCCGCTGTTGCGGCTTTTTGGTTTAGGCTAGTTCGGAGAATTATATGATTGGTGCACTCTTAAAAGGGATGGCGACGACGCTGAAGCATTTGTTTCAAGACCCGGTGACAGTTGATTATCCAAATGTAAAACGGCCGGTACGCACCCGCTTTAAGGGTCGGCATGAACTTAAGCGGTACGACAATGGGCTGGAGCGCTGTATTGGGTGTTCGCTGTGTGCCGCTGCTTGCCCGGCGGACGCGATTTTTGTAGAAGCGTCGGAAAATACGGATGAGGAACGGTATTCTCCCGGCGAACGGTATGCCAGCACGTATGAAATCAATATGCTGCGCTGTATTTTTTGCGGCTATTGTGAGGATGCTTGCCCGACGCAGGCGATTGTGTTGGAAAACAAATACGAACTGAGCTTTTATGACCGGGCGAGTGCGTTGTATACCAAGGATATGTTGATTGTGGATGTGCCGGTAAACGGCCGTTCGACACCACAAACCGTGGAGCCTGGCAAATATACGAAATCCATCCCGGAAATGGAAAATCCGCGTTAGGCAGAAGGAAAGGCGACTGGAATGGGAAGTGGACCTGTAGTTTATATATTTATTTTGATGGCTTTGGTGTCGGTGACATCAGCCATTATGATGCTGCGCAGCCATAATGCCATCCATAGTGCCCTTTGGCTAGTGCTAAATTTTACGGCTATTGCCGTGCTTTATGTGGTCTTAAACGCGCCGTTTATTGCTATGGTGCAGATTACGGTCTATGCCGGGGCGATCATGGTGCTGTTTTTGTTTGTGATCATGCTTCTTGGTGCGGAACAATTGCAGGGCCTTACCGGGGGGCGTGGCAGCGAACGATACCATCAGGCGGTTGCCTTTGTTTTGGTATTGCTCCTGTTGGTAGGCTTTGGCATTTTACTAACGCAAGGTGGCGTTGGGAGTGGGGGAGAAACGGCCGTAATCGATGCCAGTCCCGCCGCTTTGGGGCTACGCCTGTTTGAAGGCTACGTGCTGCCGTTTGAAGTGACTGGTGTGCTGCTGCTGGCAGCAATCATCGGTGTGGCCGTTTTTAGCCGCAGTAAAAAGAAGAAAGAGGCATAGACTTATGGAACTCACCATTAATTGGTACATTGCCTTAAGTGCCATTCTGTTCTCGTTAGGTGCGCTGGGCGTTCTGACACGTCGTAACGCCATCATTGTGTTTATGTCAATTGAAATGATGCTGAATGCAGCCAATCTAGCGTTTGTGGCCTTTGCTCGTCATCTGGGCGATTTGGATGGGCAAGTGTTGGTTTTCTTTGTGATTACCGTGGCGGCAGCTGAAGTTGCGGTCGGTTTGGCACTTATCGTGACCATCTTCCGCAGCAAGAAAAGCATCAACATTGATGAAATCAACCTGATGAAAGGCTGATTCTGGAAGAGGAGGAAATTGCTCAATTACCCAGTTGCCCAATTACCATTTCAAGAAAGTAATTGCGTAATAAAGTAATTTAGTAATTAAAGTAATTTATGGGCATTTTTGGTTTAGCTCCCTTAATCCTGTTTTTGCCACTCATTGGCGTCTTATTCAATGGTCTGGTAGGGCGGCGCTTTGTGGAACACAATCGGCAGACCGGTGAAAAATGGTCTGGCTGGTTTGCTAGCATCATGGCGCTCAGTTCCCTGGCAATTGCCATTGCGATGCTCGTGGGCTTGCAAGCCAATGAATTCCATGCCGAAACTGTTGTGTTGTTCGACTGGATCCATGCTGGCGATTTCTACGTCCCGTGGGCGATGCAGGTTGATACCCTTTCTGTGACCATGATGCTGGTTGTGACTGGTGTTGGTTCACTGATTCACATCTATGCCATCGGCTATATGCATGGCGACCCCAACTTCTCCCGCTTCTTCACCTACATGAACCTTTTCTTGTTCTTTATGCTCATCCTGGTGACGGGCAACAATTACCTGATGCTGTTTGTTGGCTGGGAAGGTGTGGGGTTGTGCTCCTTCTTGCTAATTGGCTTCTGGTTTGATCGGGTGAATGAGAAGGGCGAGCCCATGAATGCCAACGCGGCCCGCAAGGCATTTGTGGCCAACCGCGTTGGTGATCTGGCCATGATCCTGGCGATGACGCTTACTTTCTGGACCTTCAAAACATTAGAGTTCCAGCCCGTTTTTGACAGTGCGGTGGAGATGTTTGAGAGTGGCCACATGGTTGAGTTTGGCCTGTTTCAGGCATCACTTGGTGGTGTACTGACAGCAATCACGGCGTTGTTCTTAATGGGTGCGGCTGGCAAATCGGCGCAGATTCCGCTGTACGTCTGGCTGCCAGACGCCATGGCTGGCCCTACACCCGTTTCTGCGCTCATCCACGCGGCCACGATGGTGACCTCGGGTATTTATTTGATTGCTCGCAGCAACGTGCTGTTTGAATTGGTGCGGGAAAGCGGTGCGCTCATTCCTGGCATTGGTATCTCTTCACCTGATTTGGTGGCTTACACAGGGGCCGCAACGGCACTGGTTGCCGGTCTCATTGCCTTCACCCAGAACGACATCAAGAAAGTGCTGGCCTATTCCACGGTGAGCCAACTTGGTTTTATGGTTGCGGCCGTGGGTATGGGTGCCTACGTGGCGGGGATGTTCCATCTGGTCACTCATGCCTTCTTCAAGGCGCTGTTGTTCCTGGGTTCCGGCTCCGTCATTCACGGCATGGAGCATGGCCACCACCACATTTCGCACGGTCATCACGACGAGCATGACAGCTTTGACCCACAAGATATGCGCACGATGGGCGGGATGCGGCACAAGATGCCGTGGACGTTCCGCACTTACATGGTGGGTGCACTGGCACTATCTGGTATTTTCCCATTGGCCGGTTTCTGGTCTAAAGATGAAATTTTGGCACACGGCAATGAGCATAATGTGATTGTTTATTACGTTTTGACGATTGCGGCCGTTTGCACGGCGTTCTACATGGGGCGGCAGCTCAAGATGGTGTTCTTTGGCGAATCGCGGCACGAAGCCGCCGACCACGCACACGAAAGCCCGCCGACGATGACAGTGCCGCTGGTAATCCTGGCCATTCTGGCCACATTGGGTGGTCTGCTCAACTTGCCGTTCCTCAGCGAAGGCATTGCTGAAGCCAATCATCATCACGCGGGCGGCATCTGGCTGGCGTTGGAAGGGTGGCTGGAACATTCAATTCAGGCGTTCCATTTGTCGGAAGAAGGGATTATTCATCTGCCGCACACGCCGGTTGTTTTATCGCCACTGGTGGCTGGGATTTCCACGGTGCTGGCGGTGGGTGCCTTGGCGCTGGCCTTTTTTGTGGTGTATGGCAAACGGCCGTCTTCTGCCACAGATCCCGATCCCTTACAAAAAACACCCATCTGGTGGATGGCTGTGCTGCCATTTGACACCTTGTACATGAAAGGCATCATTCCCCTGTTCAACCGGCTAGCCGACTTTTTATGCTACACTATTGACTGGGATTTATGGCACAACTTCTTCCACGAGCGCGTCGTTCGCGATATCTTTGTGGGCTTCGCTAATTTCGCCTCTGATGTGCTGGACAGACAGGGGATTGATGGCCTGGTAAATGGGGCTGGGCAGATGACGCGCTGGTTATCTGGCGGCTTGCGCCTATCGCAAAACGGGTACGCCCGCACATATGCACTGAGCATCTTGCTAGGCACGGTAGCACTGCTGGCTTACTTTTTATGGCCGGTAATTTCTGGCTAATCGAGACATTCATAAACATGCGAGGAGTGGGCATCAGAGGATGTCCAACGCCCGTATCTAAGGATACGGACTCCGCAGATTTGGTTTTGGAGAAAGAATGGGCATTTTATCACTTCTAACATTTTTCCCGCTGGCAGGCGTCATTCTCCTGCTGGTCATGCGTAACTCGTCCGATACCACCCTAAAAGGGGTGGCTACCGGTACATCTGTGGTTACTTTTGTATTGTCGCTGGTCGTGTTAGGGATGTACCAAGCTGGCGAGGCTGGCCTTCAGTTGGTGGATCGCTTCTCGTGGATTGAGGCCTGGGGTATTGAATACCACATGGGCATCGACGGCATTAGCATCTTGATGATTTTGCTGACCACCTTCATCATGATGCTGGCTATTCCTTCGTCTTGGAGCGCCATTACCACCCAAGTCCGGCAATATTACATCTTCATGCTGCTGCTGGAAGTGGGCATGATCGGTGTCTTCCTGGCGCAGGATTTGTTCTTGTTCTACATCTTCTGGGAATTCACCCTGGTGCCGATGTACTTCCTGATTGGCATTTGGGGCGGCCAGAACCGGGTGTACGCGGCCATCAAGTTTTTCCTGTACACGATGGCCGGTTCCTTGCTGATGCTGTTGGGTATCCTGTATATGGGCATCACCAACGGCACCTTCTCTGTGCCAGATTTGATTGCCGGGCGGGCTGCCTTTGCCGACGTACAAAACTGGCTGTTTATCGGCTTTGCCATTGCTTTTGCCATCAAAGTACCCATTTTCCCCTTCCACTCTTGGCTCCCAGATGCCCATACCGAAGCACCTACGGCCGGGTCCGTTATTCTGGCAGGTGTGCTGCTGAAAATGGGTACCTACGGTTTCATCCGCTTTAATTTGCCACTTTTCCCCGAAGCTTCTGTTGAATATGCTCCGGCGATTGCCGTGCTGGCAATCATCGGCATTATTTACGGGGCGATTGTTTCTTTTGCCCAGAAAGATGTGAAGAAGCTGGTCGCCTATTCCAGTATCAGCCATTTGGGCTTTGTGATGCTGGGCATCTTTTCGCTGAATAACCAGGGTATCCAGGGCGCAATTTTGCAAGGGGTGAACCACGGCATTAGCTCTGGCGCATTGTTCTTTATTGTAGGTATTTTGTACGAGCAGCGTCATACTCGTGAGATTAAGGAGTATGGTGGCGTGTGGAAGGCGATGCCCGTTTTTAGCGCCCTGACATTGATTGTGACGCTTTCCAGCATGGGCCTGCCTGGCTTAAACGGCTTTGTCGGTGAGTTCACCATTTTGCTGGGTTCGATGGGCGCGGAATCGTTGGGCAGCACGGCCTGGATTTACACAGCATTTGCCACGACGGGTGTGATTTTAGCGGCCGTTTACCTGCTGTGGATGTTCCAACGGGTCTTCATGGGGCCTCTGGACAAACCGGCCAACGAAAAGCTGCGCGACCTAAACGGCCGTGAGCTGGCCATCATGCTGGCCTTCCTGCTTTTCATCATCTGGATTGGTGTGGCTCCGTCTGGCTACTTTAACTTGATGGATGGCACCGTTTCCAAGCTGGTGGCAGATATTGGTTCGGTGATTTTGGCTGGGCATTAATTTTTTGAGATTGGAGAGTCGAGGCTTGTCCTGAGCGGAGCCGAAGGATTAGCGATTAATCAATCTCCTGATTTGGCGGCGTTGGTGATGTGCATCTGCACAGCCAGCGCCGTTTTTGTTTGGGAATCTTTTGGAACACAGAGCTACACGGAGAATTGCAACCTTCGGTTGCTTGGAGCTGCACAGAGAAGAGGGAAAAATCTCTTTAATCTCTGTGTAACTCTGTGGCTCCTCTGCGCAACTCTGTGTTCCGTTTTAGGGAAACTAGATGGAAAAGTCAACAGAACCTGCCTATTTTGTGCACATCAGCGATTCGCATTTTGGGCCAACGGCCGAATTCTCCCGACACGGCTACCAACCCCAACCCTGCGTAGAGCGGGCCGTCGAAATCATCAACAACTTACCCACGCGGCCTGACTTTGTGGTCCACACCGGGGATGTGGTGACGGAGCCAGACGAGGCTTCTTATCGGCGGGCTGCGGCCGTTTTTAGCCAGCTCCAGATGCCCGTTTATTTTGTCACCGGCAATCACGACCGTTCGCGGGACATTAAACGCTACATGCAGTTGGGGATTCGTGAGCCACTTTCAACCGACCCAGAGGTGTTGTCCTACGCGTTTGAAGTGAAGGGCTACCGCTTTGTTGTGCTGGATGCGCGGGGACCGGACGAGATCGATCCGCATGGGCTGCTGTCTGAGGCGCAAATGGAGGTGGTACGGACGGAGGCAACGGCCGTTGGTCCCCCGCTCACCATTTTTATCCATTTTCCTGTGCTGCCGATGAACTCCATCTGGATGGACCTGAACATGCCGGTTCTCAATGGCACGGCGTTTCACCAGGCGCTGCTGCCCGCGCGGGAGCGCCTGCGCGGGGTGTTTTACGGGCACGTCCACCAGTCGATGCAGACGGTGAAAGATGGCATTGTGTATACGGCCGTTCCTAGCCTGTTTGCCCAATTTAACGCCTGGCCTAATGATGATTTTGTCCGTGAAGACCGGGACTACTTGCCCGGCTTCAACTTTGTTCACCTGCTGCCGGATCAGACAATTGTCCATCAGCATACCTTCCCTCGCCTGGTATAATTGTTGTGTCCTGCCCTGCTTTGCAATACAGGACTTTTTTAGCAGTAAAAGTTGATGGGACGCTGATAACGCCGATAAGAGATTAAGATCAGCGTTTTCTGCGTTAATCAGCGTCCAATTGAATCTAGAAGTTGGACTACGGGGTTGTGGCTGCAACAAAAAGGGGTGGTTTCGATGCAAGCAGTTGAGAAAATTCCTACGTTATTTGTCTTTAATAAAACGCCGGTGAAGGTGAGGCCAGGATTTTGGATGATGGTGTTGGGCTTGTGGGCACTGTTGTCCTGGCTGGGTCGCTGGCGCTGGCCGGGCCAATCCTGGGGCGCGTATATCCTCGTTGGCGGTGTAGGAATGCTGTTGGGGATGTTGGCTGATGTGGGTCATGCCTGCGCCCACACAATCGGTGCCCGGCTGGCGAATGCGCCGATGGATGTTATTTTACTTGGCCCAGACATGCCGCGTACCCTTTATTGGAATAATGATTTGCCGCCTCGTGCTCACATTATGCGCTCGTTGGGTGGGCCGGTTTACAGTGGCATTGGGCTGCTGCTAGGGCTTGGTTGGTTGATGGTAGTGCCGTTGGGAACGGCCGTAGGTTACCTGGGAGAAATATGGACTTTAACCAATGGTTTCATTTTCCTGGCGCTGTTTGCCCCGCTGCCCATTGTCGATGGCGGTGTGATCCTGAAATGGGCGCTGGTACTGGGCGGGCAAACCGAGACGCGGGCTGATGAATTGGTTAAGCGTCTAGGCATTGGCTTTGGTGTGGTTTTGCTGGCAGTGGGCCTAGTTTTCCTGGTAAAAACGACATGGCTCCTGGGGGGAATATGCTTTTTGGTCGGGCTGGTGGCCCTTGGTGCGGCGCTAAAAATCATCCGGTGAGGCAGATAATGAGGTGTCTTTATGCTCGAAAAAAAACGCTTCG
>JBNKLQ010000105.1:0-18960 GCA_050292445.1 Promineifilaceae bacterium (SeqCode)
AAGAGCGGGTGCAATTGCTGGACGGCCGTATGGAAATCAACACCGCGCCCAATGAAGGCTTCCAATTCACCATCACCCTGCCCCAAAACTAGAAACGCGCTAAGAAAGCGCGGCTACTTTTCTAAACGCTGCCAGGCATAGAAGGCAAGGCGAGGCGTCAGGTCTGGGTTGACCAGACTGTAGCCGCCCATTTCATCGTTGGGGGAACGGCCGTACACCAAATTCCACACCGTAAACAACTCTACCCAGGGCCACTCTTCGGCGGCACGCGCCTGGGCGGCCAATAAATAATCCGCCTGCTGCGCTTCGGAAACGGCAGGCTGGTTGCCGTTGGCCACCGTGTAGCCCAGTTCCGTAATCCAAACCGGCTTCGTTTCCCCGGCTGCCTGCATGACTTCGTACACCTGCGCGATGCGCCCTAAATTGAGATTGTTGTGAATATCATCTGGCGCATCGGGCGAAAGGCCAAAACCATAAGCATGAACCGCCAGCACGTCCACACAGTTGGCCATCCCCACGGCAAAAAGCTGCTGCCAAAACAGGCGATCGTCCACAGCCCGGGGCGAAATTTCGTTCGTGGGTGCCAAGCCACCGCCCACCACCAGCGCCTGCGGATCGGCGGCGCGAATGCGGCGAAAGGCAACACCGAGCACACCCACATAATCGGCCGGGTCAGCCACCCAGCCAGCAAAACTGGCCCAATGCGCCTCTAAATTCCCACCGGAGCGGCTCCATTCGGCGGCTAAATTCGGCTCGTTCCAGATAATGTAGCCCAAAATTTGTCCTTTGTAACGATGGGCAACGGCCGTTATAAAATCAGCATAGTCGGCCAAATTAAACGGCAGCCCGGCCGGATCGTTTTGGCTGGCCCAGGCAGGCGGCATGTCCAGCCGCAGCACCAAGTTTAGCCCGCGCTGGCGCACCGTTTGCACCAGAGCATCTGCTGCAGCCCACTCAAATTGCCCTGGAGCCAGATGCACATCGCGCCAGGGCAGAACCTGCACAATCGTGTCAAAACCCGCCTCAACAGCCAGATCGGCAATGGTCTCATCCACAAACAGGGTGTGTACAGCGTAACGCGGTGGTGGTGTTTCCGATGAGATAATCTTGGCGGGGGAAACGGCCGTTTCCTCCCCCACAGCCAATTCGGCAAATCTATTACAGGCATTGGCAATGGGCGTAGCAGTGGAAACGGCCGTTGGCGTCTGCTCAACAACCGGCTCAGTTCGGCAAGCAATAAAGCCCAGTAACAAAGACAACCAGACAAAACGATTCATGCCCGTAGCCTACCAGATTTTGGAAGCAAGGACGGCACGATGAACAAACGATCCCCCCACGCCGCCACCCATAATGGGTCCGCAGGCGGAGCCGCTTTGGTCCTCTGGTCTGATGTGACGATCTGACATTTCACCTACACTGAGAACAGTTAATCATCCGCAGATTTCGCAGGCTTGCACTGAGCGCAGCCAAACCATGCCGCAGTTTTTTGCCCCTTATGCGCCTCCGCCCCCCTGCCCCTCTGCGATATAGTCCAGGAGTGGAATCATGCGTAAAATCGTTTTACAGACCGATAATTTAAGCAAAAATTTTGGCGAGGTTACGGCCGTTCAGTCCGTGAGTCTGCGCGTGCGACAAGGGGAAGTGTTTGGCTTTCTTGGCCCCAATGGCGCGGGCAAAACCACCACCATCGGCATGGTGCTGGGGTTGATTCATCCCACAGAAGGCAGCATTACCCTGTTTGACCAGCCTGTGTCGCCCAGCCAAAATCGGGAATTGCAACAAGTTGGCTCGCTCGTGGGTGCGCCGGCACTTGTGCCGTATTTGACCGCACGCGAAAATTTAGAACTGGTTGCCCGGTTGCACCCTGGTGTGGGAAACGGCCGTATCGAAGAAGTCTTAGACTTGGTAGGCCTCACTCAAGCTGCCGAACGCAAGGTACAGGGATTTTCCACCGGCATGAAGCAGCGATTGGGCCTTGGCGCAGCACTGCTGCACCACCCCTTACTCATCATTCTGGATGAGCCAACCAACGGGCTGGATCCCGCCGGGATGCGTGAAGTGCGCACCCTCATCCGCCAGCTAGCCGAGGATGGCATCACTGTCTTCCTCAGCAGCCATTTGCTGCACGAGGTAGAGCAAGTGTGCGACCGCATCGCTGTCATTCGCCAGGGGGAAATTGTGGCCCAGGGAGCGGTGGAAGAACTGCTCAGCCAAAGCGGGCAATCCGTACGGCTGAAGGTAAAAAATCCGGCCCAGGCTGGCGAACTGCTGGCCCAACTGCCAGACGCCACCCATATTGTAACCAACGGGGCGTATGTGCAGGTGAGCGGCATAGAAAGCGAAACGGCCGTGGCCCATCTGGCCCAAAACGGCATCATCCCCAGCGAAGTGCAAAGCCAGAAGTCTGACCTGGAAAGCTTATTCCTGGAATTAACGAAATAGTTTTAGTGGCTAGTTTTAGTGATTAGTAGCTTTTACCAGCAACTAGCCACCATCCACTAGCCACTCAAAAAAGGAAACCCTCATGTTTTGGCAAATGGTATCTGTTGAACAAAAGAAATTAACCCGCCGCAAGATTTTGTGGATTGAATTAGCAATGGTGGCGGCTGCGGCCGTTTTTATTCCGCTCGTTATCTATCTGGCTAGCCAGGGTGATGGCAGTGGAAACTTAGTTATCACCACCGATGGCCCGGTGGAGGATATGATCGCCTGGCCTCTGGCACTGAACTTAGGTATCGGCCTCGCTTCCGGCGGTGGTTTGGGCGGCCTGCTCATCGTGATTTTGATTGGCACGCTGACGGCACAGGAGTACGGCTGGCGCACGATGCAGCTGTGGTTGAGCAACGGCATCTCTCGCCCGGTGCTGTTGCTGGCTAAATTTGCCATCGTTTTGCTGCCCGCCCTGCTTTTTGTGCTGGCACCTTTTATCACTGGCGCGTTGACAACGGCCGTTTTCACCCAGAATCTCCAGGGCAGCCTGCCTTTTGCTGAGGTGGATTGGTGGCAAGCGGCGTTGAGCATCTTACGCACGGCCTACACCTTGCTGCCCTACGCCGCGCTCACCTTCTTGCTGGCCGTGGCCAGCCGCTCCACCGTGGTGGCCGTAGGCGGCGGCTTGGCCTACACGCTGCTGATTGAAGGCGTCCTCATGCAGCTATTGGGTCTGGTGGGCGGCACCTGGGCTAAGATTGGCCAATATCTGCCCGCTGGCCTAAGCAACAGTCTGGCATCTCTCAATCGAGTTAGCGCCAGCACCAGCAGTGGTTTTGTGCCCCAGGCGGCTGGTTTAAGTATGGAAACGGCCGTCATCGGCATTGCCCTTTACACCCTCTTGTTTGTGGGTCTGGCTATCCTCGCCTTCCGTCGCCAAGATTTAACCGGATAAATTTGACATTGAGGAGGAGACGTTGCCCGTAACGTCTCCTCCTCGTTATACTCCCTATCATGCGCAACTTTTTTGGACGTTTTCGGACGTTACAGTGGAAATTGACCCTCTCCTATACCTGGGTCACAACAGCCGTGGCTGCGGCCGTTTTCCTCATCATTTTTTTGATTGCCGCGTCGCTCGTAAGCTTATTTATCCCCGATATGGCTTCCGCCTTTCAACCGGTACTGCGCCCGGTTGAATCCCAAATCGCCCACTTTATAGAGCAGTCCCCGCCCGATTTAGTCGGGCTGCGTGCCTGGCTAGACAGCTCTCAGCAAGGAGATGAATTCCAGGTGGAATCTAACTTTGCCAATGGAGCCAGCAACGTCCGCTTTAGCGAAGTTGCCTTTGCTGCGGTCGTAAATCCAGCTGGCGAGCTGCTGGCGCTTGAGCCAGGCGACGATTTGAGCCAATCAACTGAGGCATTGCTTTTTGCTGAGGCGCAGCCTGCTTATGAACAAGCGCTGCTAGGAGAAACGGACCCAGAACAGGTAACGGCCGTAGATCCCGACACCAACGATGTTTTTGTCGCCGTGCCCATCTTTGGCACAGAGCAAGAACTGCTGGGTGTGTTCCTGCTAGTGATGGATTTGCCCAACACTCAGAATGGTCTTTTTACCCTCAACACCATTCTGGGTATTCTGCCGCTTTTGTTGTTCATCTTTGCCATTGCTGGTTTTACCGGCACCATTTTCGGTTTTATTGCCTCGCGTGGCTTTAGTCGCCGATTACGCAACCTGACGCTAACGGCCGAATCGTGGAGTCAGGGCGATTTTTCGGCTTACGCCCAAGATAATTCTGGCGACGAGATTGGCCAGCTGGCGCGACGGCTCAACCAGATGGCAGAGCAGCTGCAAAACTTGGTCCACACCCGCGCCGAACTGGCCACGCTGGAAGAACGCAACCGGCTGGCGCGCGATTTGCACGACTCCGTGAAACAGCAGGTGTTTGCCACCGCTATGCAGCTCGGCGCGGCCCAAGCCATGCTGGACGATGATCCAGCAGTCGCCAAATCCCATCTGCAAGAGGCAGAGCAGCTGGCACAGCAAGCGCAACAGGAGCTAACCGGCCTCATCCAGGAGCTGCGACCCGCCGCGCTGGAGGGCAAGGGATTGGTGGAGGCGCTGCGTAATTACGCCGAAGATTGGTCTCGGCGCACGGCCATCGTCGCCCAGGTGATGGTTGCTAGAGAACAGCCGCTGCCACTGCCAGTGGAACAACCTCTGTTCCGCGTGGCGCAGGAGGCGCTGGCCAACGTGGCCCGCCACAGCGGCGCACAATCTGTTAACATTCATCTGGCCTGGCAAGATGATTTGTTCACCATGACAATTACGGATGACGGCAGCGGCTTTGACACGAGCGCAACAGCTTACGGCATGGGGTTGAGCAGTATGCAGGAGCGACTGGCGCAGATGAACGGCCGTCTCACCATCCACAGCACACCGGGGCAAGGCAGCCAACTCACGGCTACCTTAGCCCTGCAATCGTAGGCGCGGATTCTTTCCGCGAAAACCTGCGCAGCAAGAAACTGCGGCACCATTTGGGAAAAGAAAATGAGCGAAAAAATTACGGTGTTACTCGTTGACGATCATAAGGTGGTGCGGCAAGGCGTGCGTGCCTTTTTGCAATCCCAGTCCGATATTGAGGTAGTGGCTGAGGCGGATTCGGGAGAAACGGCCGTAACCCTCTCCGCTGAACACGCCCCCGATGTGGTGCTGATGGATTTGGTAATGCCCGGCATGGATGGTGTGACCGCCACGCGGCAGGTAAAGGCGCAAAGCCCGCGCACGCAAATCATCATGCTTACTTCGTACCATCAAGATGAGCATATTTTCCCGGCCATTCGCGCCGGGGCACTGTCTTACCTGCTTAAGGATATTGATCCGGCGGCGCTGGCCGAGGCCGTGCGCCAGGCGGCACGGGGCGAAGCGGTGCTGCATCCCCAGGTAGCGGCGCGCGTGGTGCAAGAGCTGCACGGTTCGCGGCAGGAATCTGTGAATGTGTTCACAGAGCTGAGCGAGCGGGAAATGGAAGTGCTGCGCCTGATTGCCGATGGGGCCAATAACAGCAGCATTGCCGAGCAGTTGATCATTAGCGAAAAAACGGTGAAAAGTCACGTCAGCAATATTTTGAGCAAGCTGCATCTGGCAGACCGCACGCAAGCGGCCGTTTTGGCCTGGCGCGAAGGGGTCATGCGCCGGGACAATACCTGAGTTCTGACAAACATCACCTTCTCTACGTGCCAATTGCGACTATAACTTAAGCCAACCATCAGGTACGATTATCGCTGGTTTAGGGTCGGCCGTTGACCGACAGCGGCCTTTACAACACATAGTCTTGACTACCCCTTAAGGAGACTTCAATGTCTGATAAAAATTCCAATCTGACCGGCGTAGACCGGCTGCATAACCCACTATACAATCATGGCACCGCTTTTACAGAAGCCGAACGAGATGCCTATAAACTACGCGGACTTTTGCCCCCTCGTGTCTTTTCGCCAGAACGACAGGCGCGACGCTCGCTGGAAAACTATCGCAAAAAACCAACCGACCTGGAAAAATATATCTATCTCATTGGGTTGGAAGACCGCAACGAAACCTTGTTTTATCGCCTGGTAACGGACAATCTGGAAGAGATGATGCCCATCATTTACACACCCACCGTGGGCAAAGCTTGCCAGGAATATGCCCACATTTTCCGCCGACCACGCGGCCTGTATATCTCTGCCAACGACAAAGGGCGCATTGCCGAAGTGCTGGCCAACTGGCCCCACGATGATGTAGACGTCATTGTGGTGACAGACGGTGAACGCATTTTGGGGCTGGGTGATTTGGGTGTCAATGGCATGGGGATCCCGGTAGGTAAATTATCCCTTTACACGGCGTGTGCCGGTATCAACCCGGCCAAAACGCTGCCCATCACCTTGGATGTCGGCACAGAAAACGGCAAGCTCCTGGCTGATCCACTGTACATTGGTCTACCGCAGCGGCGTCTGCGTGGTGAGGCTTTCGATGAACTGATTGATGAATTTATGACGGCCGTTTTCCAAAGATACCCCAACGTCATGGTGCAGTTTGAAGATTTTGCCAATATCAACGCTTTCCGGCTGCTGCACAAGTATCGCAACCAATATTGTACCTTCAACGATGATATTCAAGGCACAGCCAGTGTGACCCTGTCTGGCATCTATTCTGCACTGCGGCTAACGGGCGGTAAATTGGCTGAGCAAAAGCTGCTCTTCTTGGGCGCAGGTGAGGCAGGTATTGGTATTGCCGACCTTATTGTTTCGGCAATGATGGATGAAGGGCTAACAGCCGAAGAAGCACGTCAGCGCTGCTGGTTTGTGGATTCACGCGGTTTGGTTGAGAGCAGTCGGACAGATTTAGCAGAACATAAACGGCCGTATGCCCACGATTTTGCGCCTCAGAAAGATTTTCTTGCTGCGGTGCAGGCGCTAGAGCCAACCGGCATCATTGGCGTTTCTGGCCGGGGGGGCATGTTTACCCAGCCAGTTGTAGAAGCAATGGCTGCTCTGAACGAACAACCGATTGTGTTCGCTTTGTCTAATCCCACAGCCAACTCAGAATGCACCGCTGAAGAAGCGTATCGTTGGTCCGGCGGTCGGGCGATTTTCGCCAGCGGCAGCCCTTTTAACCCGGTTGAATTCAATGGCAAAACATATGTCCCTGGGCAGGGAAACAACTCTTACATCTTCCCTGGCGTGGGATTAGGTGTGGTAGCGGTGAAAGCGCGTCATGTAACGGATGAGATGTTTATGGCAGCAGCGCGCACACTGGCTGGCCTGGTGAAAGAAGATGATTTAGCTCAAGGGCGTGTGTATCCCTCATTGCAGCGCATTCGTGAGGTTTCGGCAGCCATTGGTACGGCCGTAGCTGAAGTTGCCTATGCCAAAGGTCTGGCCCGTGTAGAACGGCCTGAAAACCTGCCAGCTTTTATCGAAGCCCAAATGTACCAACCAGTGTACGAAACTACACCATAGGCTATAGTTGGGACTTGTCCTAACGGTTGTCGAAAAATTTAGGGTTCATGCAGACCTGACACGTTTTTCAAAAAACGTGTCAGGTCTTTTTCTTGAAGGTGTAAATTCTGAAAACTAAAGAGACAAGCAAACCTTGTAAATCTTAGCGCTGTTTCAACTAAGTGGCGACGGCGCGGGCAACACCGATTGAACACTTTTGAGCAGCTCCTGCACGGTAATCGGTTTGCACAAATATTGGTTAGCACCAGCGGCCAGCCCCTCCTGCACCGCCCTGTATTGCGTTTTGCCACTCACCATGATAATGGGTAGTCTAGCGAAGTCAGTACCCGCGCGCAGCTTCTTGCATAGGCTAACGCCGTCCATATTGGGCATCATCACATCTAGAATCATGACATCGGGCGTAACCATTTCCAATTTTTCTAATGCCTCCAGGCCATCTTCTGCTTCCACCACGTCGAAGCCCCCCAGCTCAAGCATTTGCCGTAGTAGTTCACGCAAATTGGGTTCATCATCTACCAACATGATCAAATTCTTCACGATATACTCCTCATACTTCTTCCATAAATGGGGTTGAAAAATTGGCTCGCTTATTTTGAGAAGTATTAAACCACGGAGAGCGCAAACTAAGCAGTAGGAAAATATAGCCAGTAAGTACTAATAAGGATTTATAGAGCCAGGCGCTACAAAATAATGAGACGGCAAATAATTACCAAAAAGACGGCCACCCATCCCGTTCGCTGTGAAATGGTGAGCAGGCGCTTACTGGCCCAATGAACTGAGGCCGATTCCTGATAGCGGGTTTGCTCTTGGACATCATTGGCCCAAACCCAGAGCAGCATCAACCCAGCGGGCAGCAGGACAAGCAGTATCAAGGGTAGCATGATCCACAGGGGCAATACGGCCGTTACCTCCGGCCACCACAACGAAAGCAAGGCAATCGCTGCCAAATGCGCTAGCTGGTCCAAAACAAAACCCGGCCACTGGGGATTGCCAGGAAAGCGCACTTTAATCCAATCAGTTATAAAATGGGCCAAGCCCAAAACAAGTAGTAAATCCAGATATTGGCCGGGCTGCCGCAGTAGCAAAGCTGCCATGATGATGTGAATGGTCACGTGCAGCACCAAGCCTAAATTGCCTTTTATCTTTAGGCGAAAGATACGATTTGTTTGTAGCGGAAAATCCGCCAACAGATGCGCCAATAACAGCGCTAAAAATGTTGTCATGAGAAAATGAACCAATTATCAATACAGCCATTTTGTTATGGCTTTGTACACAATATCGATGCCAAGGCATCATAGCAAAGTAACAATTTTTTGAAAGGGGGGCTGCATACGGCCGTACGCAACCATTGTGAACTGATTTACAACCCAACATAAAAAGACCCACAAGTGGGGCAAAAGTCACTTGCGGATTCAATTATTCACGGCTGCTTCACAGCAAATTAAGCGGGGATTTTTATGCAATTGCAGGAGTTTGATGCAAAAAAGTATCATCTGTAAGCTGCTGCAAAACGAAGGTGGCCACATCAGCACGGGAAACCTGCCCACCCCCAATAGACGGATCCAACCCAAATTGATATTCGCCAGTCGCAGATGCGTTTGTCAAGCCACCAGGGCGTACGATAACCCAATCCAGCTTGCTCTCACGCACAATCCGCTCCTGACGTTCTTTGTCCTCGTACGCTTTGCGCAAGACCGTCTTCATCATCATCTTGAAGGCCAAAGAGACCTGGTCTTGACTATCTCCCACGCCCAACGCCGATACCATCACCAGGCGCTGGATGCCTTGCTTTTGCATCCCTTGAACAATGTGGCGCGTGCCTTCTGAAACTACATTGTCTGGATTGTTAGCTGTATGGCCCAACGAGCAACAAACAGCTTCAGAACCCGCTAGCGTTTCTTCTACCTTTTCAGGGTTCAGCACATCGCCAATAACCAAATAAAGCTTATCGTGGGTGACAGATAATCGGGACGAATCACGCACCAAAACGGTGACTTCGTGCCCGGCATCTAGGGCCTGAGAGACAATTTCTTTGCCCGTGCCCCCCGTTGCCCCAAAAACAGCTAATTTCATACTTTGTTGAGATTCACTTTGTTTTGTCATGCAGTTCCATTATTACAAAAAATGTGTTTTTTTGCTATGCAATTGCTAACTTGTTTATTTGTAAACGGCCGTTTTTGGCTTGGGTTTGCGTAACGGCCGTCGCAAGAAAAAGTACGCAGGAATTAAAGTAAACAGCGACAATGTCATGCCTGCCCAATAAGGATAGCGGGGGTTTTGGGCAAAAATAACGCCCCCCAACGCCGTACTAAAAATCGTGGCCAGGCTAACAGTGGATTGGTACAAACCCAGCACCCCGCCCCGCACCTCATCAGCTACGGTGCGCGTGGAAAGCGATTGCAGCGGCGGCATCATCAACCCCATGCCCATGGCAAAGAAGATCGAACCAGGCAGGCCGAGCCAGGGAACGGTGGCCACGGCAAAGAAAAACATACCTACAGTCCGTATCAGACCACCAATAATTACCAGATTGACCTCGCCAAAGCGAGGCAGCACCCGCCGCAGCAACATTGTTTGCGTTAAAAATTGAGAAAGTCCCACCGTTGCCAACAAAATGCCAATCCCTAGATCAACAATGCGGTCGCTGTACTCAGCGAACAGCACCGCATCACCATACAAAGCAAACGTTGCCTGCAGTAAGCCCAGGGCAAACTGCCCGATAAAGGCAATGAGCAAAATGGCTAACAGCGGTGTGTTGCGCAACACTTGGGCTGGCTTCAAACTGTTATTGCGCGCTGCGCGGTTTTTCAGGCGCTGTTCTGTGGTTAACGACTCGATGAGCGTACGCCAGGTGAGGATAACAGTCACCGTGGCGGCCACAGCAGCCATAAAAAATGGGATTCTGGGTCCAAATGCGGCGGATAAAAGACCACCGAGTGCCGGTCCAAAAACAAAACCAAGGCCAAAAGCAGCAAAAATGTAACCTAAAGATTCTGTGCGTTTTTCCGGCGGAGTAATGTCGGTGATGTATGCTTGGGCCACAATGATGTTGCCCCCGGTAATGCCATCTAAAATGCGGGCGACAAACAAGACAGCAATATTGGGCGCAGCACCAATCATGATAAAGCTGATAACGGTGCCAATTTGACTAATGATGAGAACAGGAATACGGCCGTATTTATCCGACAAGCGCCCAATGGTAGGTCCAGCCAAAAATTGCGCCGCAAAAAATGAGGAAATCAGCAAAGCGTTCAACTCTGGCCTGATCTGGAACTGACGCTGAGCGTACAGCAGCAAAATGGGCAGCGCCATAGCCGCGCCTAACATTTGCACAAACACAATGAGCAAAATAGTTAGCAATCGTTTATCAATGTTCTTTAATTTCATGAGGTAATAGGCCAGACAGTGGAAATAGCTGGCCTCTCCTTGTTGCGTATTGGGTTTTAGGTGTTAAACATCGGGTGGCTCGTTGGTTTTAGGAGGCGGGGAAACGGCCGTTTCAGCCGATGTGGTATTGACAACCAGATTTTCTTGCAGCCGAGCGATGTGTAATTGCTCCAACTGCTGCTCATAACGCACAGCAACCTGGGCAAAATAAGCGGATAAATCGCGCCAGGCATTAGCCATCTGTGAGCGCGTTTCGGCCATCATCTCATCTTCCTGCTTGCGGCGCAGCCAGCGCCAACTGGAGCGAAAAATATGGCGTACGTTGGCCACCACCTGCTGCGCCAGCTGGGTTAGCGGACTGGTTGTCAGGTTGTCTAGCACCTGGTGTAAAGCCTCAGCCGCCAAGGCTGATTCTTCTGTCCCATTCAAATCGCCCCGCGCCATCATCAAATCAAGCAGAAAAGCACGATGCCAATAGTAGCTTAGCTTGTCGGTGGCCTCTTTGACGGTGAGGAAATACAAAATGGTGCGGTAGGTGCGCTTGAGCAGTAGCCAGACCAGCTCCAGCGGCCACAGCAGGCAGCCCAGGCAGCTAAAGCTGCTGCGGTTAAGTTGGCGCACGGTTTCTGGAGATAGGGTACGGCCGTTTCGCTTGGCAATCGCCTGGGGCATGCGTCGCTTAAAAATCCATTCAAACAGCAAATCCAGCAGCGGGATGGGAATCAGGATCGCCAAACCAGCCAGTGTAGCATCCACATAAAGGGGCCACTCAAATTTTTCATCAGGTGCAATTGTCTCGTCGGTCATCAATCAGTTGCCGGTTTGGGCCAGGTGGGGTCCAAAAAAGTTTGAATCTCAAGAAGATAGCCATTGGGATCGCGCAAAAAGCAATGGTAGATGTTGAAATTCTCATTCAGCGTGGGCGGCTTTTCGATGCTCACCCCCTGCCCCACCAGAAAATCATGCCAGCCATCTACATCTGGCGACACCAAGGTCAGGATGACGTGGCTGGCAACAGGCGGGGCATCCATGTGCTGCCCCAACGTCTGGCAAAAGCCCAAGTAGGCATCGCCACCGCTAGCGTAAATGCGACAGTTGCCCTGGTCTAGCACCAGCTTCAGGCCGAGGATTTGTTCGTAGAAAACGGCCGTTTCGGCCAAATCTTGCGCGTGCAAAAACGTTACCTGCTGTTCGATGGGTGGTCTTTTAATCATATCACTCTAATGGCTATGCGAATTATCAAATCATGGTTTAATCACGCTGGGCAAATATAACTGATAGGGCACGGTTGTGCATGTTTCTTCCGGCAACCACGGAGTAAAAAGCACGTCTCCCAGAACCGCATCGCCACTGCCAGGGCCAATACCAGCGGGACCAGTCGCATCGCCCCACCAATTGTTGCGAGCATCTACTTGAGAACTGTTGTTATTTAACAAACCCGAATCCGAATTACCAACAAGGGAAGAACTGGAAATTTGCACAGAAGGATTGCCTGTATCCCAAACAACAATTCCTGTGATGCCATTATTGTTGAAGGTAGTGCAAACGGCCGTTACCGTCCCATCCAGCACTGACAATCCCGCAGACGCACCGTGGTGAATTTGGCTATTTTCCAGGAGGAAGGTGTTGGAAACGGCCGTGTTGTTGACCGAAATATTGTTTTCCGCATAACGAACATCCACATAATCCAGTTGAGCTGATCCATTTTCAACCATCATCCCAGACCATTGATCCGGTGCTGAATCTGCGGCTGATGTGAAGGTGATTGGCTGGGCTTGTGTGCCGATGGCTTGCAAACGGCCGTTTACCACAAACTCTTCTGCCCCTATTCCAAATTGCAGTTCCACACCCGATTCAACGGTCATAGTTACTCCAGAAGACACCGTAAATTGCCCAGGAGGGGCACTAAATTTGGTGAATTCGTAAGCCTCTAATCCTGGCTGGGCTGTCAAAGTAACGTCCCCTGCAATAGCATTTCCACTAGTTGTATCCACCAGAACGCGGTTAGCGGTGTTGTTCAGAAACGTTACGTTATCCATTTGCACGCGATGCAGCGAGGCTGGCTCAATCAGCAAAGGATAGTCCCCCATATCTTGCAGCACACTATTTTCGATAATAACAGGCCGGTCTGATTCTCCTACGACGGCCATACCCAAGTTTGGACTACCCTGGAGTATCGTTTGGCTGATAACGGCCGTTCCCGTCGGCAGCACAATGACAGAAAAAACACCCCCATCGCTTTCTGGCACTGTTTGCCAAGTAATTGGGTCAACCTCCGTTCCGCTAGCCGAAACGTGCCCTGCTACCTGCACTGTGCTCAACATCATCAAGTTTGTTCCAGGTTCCAATGTCAGCGTTATGCCTGCTGGCACGCTAAAAACAGTAGGAATATCGGTATTTAGTTCTTCGTATCCTTCCAGACCGGGCTGCGGCTCTAGCGTCGGACTGCCCGCAAGTGATAGGTTGCCACCCGCAGTCTCAATACCTACGCGATTAGAAACATTGTTGCTAAATGTCACGTTGTCCATTTTTAGGCGGTGCAAGGCATCGGTATTCACAACAATTGGGTAGACAAGATTTTCTTCCAACGTGGTATCTGTCATATTAACATTGCCGCCGCTGCTGTTAGAAATAAACAGTGCCGTGTAAGCATGGCGCATGGTTACATGCTCAAAGTTGGCCGAACCAGAAACGGTGATGCCAGACCAGTTGTTGGCTGGCAGATTGTCAATCGAGGTGAAAATGATGGGATTTACGGCCGTTCCCACCGCTTCCAAATGCCCCAGCACAATCAAATATTGATCCACCGTCGTCATGACGGTCACCCCGGCTTCAATAGTCAGCGTAACACCAGCTTCCACGGTGACGGTATCGGTGATGATGTAGGGGCTGTTGGTAAACGTCCAGGTGGTATCAGTTGAGATGGAGCCGCCCACATCAATCATTTGCGGTTTGGCCACCACGCTGCCAGTAAACGTACGCAAAAACAAAGCCAAACCCAGCAACGGCAAGAAAACAGCTACAAAAATCAATCTCTTTTTCATCTGATGGTCCTTCTTCTATTTAGTTATGGCAAATCAATTGTTGACGACCGGTAAAAACAACTCATACAGTGGCGGGATGTTTTGGTGCCAGCCAATTTTGCCATCTTCAAATGAGGCAAACAGCAAATCCTGCCAGCCATCGCCGTTCAAATCGGCCGCAAAAAGGGAACGCGCCCCATCAGCTTTGTCTGAGAGAACGTGCGTCGTAAAAGCGGGCGGATCAGCGCCATCGTTTTCATACCAGATGACTTTGTCATCCGCCTGCGAAGCTGAGAAAACGTCCACGTCCCCATCTTTATCAATATCTGTGGCGTAAACAAATTTGGTGGTTATCGTGTCTGTGGTGATGGTGTGCGGGGTGAAGCCTGGCAGTGACGCACCGTCATTTTCGTACCAGGCCACAATGTTGTTGTCCCAATAAGCCCCAGAAGTTGCCAGTATGTCCATGTCGCCATCACCATTGACATCGGCTGCATAAACATGTTGCGAATACAAAAATGTATCCACTAGATGAGGTGTAAAGAGTGGCGGAACAGCACCATTGTTCTCAAACCAATACAGATGCTCATTAGCAGACCCACCCACAATGTCAATATCTGTATCACCATCGACGTCCACCGCTACAATTGCAAACACACCTGTTACGTCTGTGTACACTTCGTGCATAGTGAACGTGGGGGTCAATCCCCCGCTATTTTCATACCAGGCAACCGGCACATCGCCTGCCCCGGAGACAAGGTCTAAATCATCATCCCCATCCATATCAGCAAAATCTAATGAGACAGGATTTTCGAGGTCTGTCGTGATGGTAAACATGGTAAAGTTGGGCGGTTGGCTACCGTTGTTAGCGTACCAGGCGATCTTGCCATCTAAACGAGAAGAAGAAACCACATCTAGATGCTTGTCCCCATTGAGGTCGGCGGCGATGACGCGCAACGGCCGTATCGTGTCCGTCGTTATGGTTCTGGCAGTAAATTCTGGCTTTGCATCCCCATCACTTTCATACCAAGCCACCTGCCCATCATCAGCTGAAGTAGAAAGCACATCTATATCCCCATCGCCGTCCATATCGGCCGCATACACGCCATGCGCGCCAAATGTTGGCGTTACAGCATAATGAAACGTAAAGTCCGGCAGGACGGCACCGTTATTTTCATACCAGACAATTTGCCTGGTTTTGATCGTCAGCAAATCAAGATAGGTATCTTCATCTAAATCTACAGCAAAAACCGAGCGAGAATAAGCGCCCGTTGTCACCTCGTGGAGGGTAAAGCTAGGCAGTGTGGCCCCGTCGTTTTCGTACCAAATTAGCTGCCCGCTGCTGGTAGAGCCAGACAGCACATCCAAATCGCCATCTTTATCCACATCAGCGGCAGAGACGGCCCAAGGAACCAAAGCTGCGTCTGAGACGATGTGAGGCGTGAAGGTAGGCAGTGTAGCTCCATCATTTTCATACCAGGCGATGGTATTGTCCCCAACTGAGGCCGACAAAATATCCAGATGACCGTCCTTATCAACATCTGCCACAAAAACGGCCGCTGCGCGAACGGCCGTATCCGTGATCACATGTGCTGTAAATGTGGGCACCGTGCCACCATCATAGGCAAACCACACAATTGAATCGGCCCCATACCCGGCCACAACCAAATCGATATCCCCATTTTTGTCCAAATCAGCTGGATAGACAGCGTAAGCGCCATCCAATGTGTCGGTAACAATGTGTTGGGTAAACAAAGCATCGTTGTTTTCGTACCAGGCAACGGTGTTATCGCCACTCGAAGCCGTGAGTACATCCTGATCACCGTCACCGTCGAGATCGGCCGTTTTTATGGCACGTGGCCCATCAACACCAGGAGCTAACAAATGCGCTACAAACTGAACAGGTTGGCCACCCTGGTTTTCATACCAATAGATGGCATCTTCCAGTAATGCACCAACCAGCAAATCCAAATCACCATCCTGGTCTAAATCGGCCGTGGCCAATGCTTCCACATCCTCAAAGGCGGTTGGCAACAGATGAATCGTGAAGATTGGCTCAGAAAAACCGCGATTTTCGTACCAAAGCAGTTGCCCACCAACCAAACCACCGGAAAATAGATCCAGATCGCCATCCTGGTCGATATCGACAGGTTGCAAAACAGATGTATCGTGTGGCGTAGCGGTCAATAATTGTTGTGGGGAAAATGTCGTTTGCTTTGGATCAGAGCTACCTTGAACCAGAGTGGTCCGAAGCACGAACAAAAAAGTTATACTCAGACTGATCAAGAGGCCTAGGACTACATAGCGACGGAACATGGGCTCCTCCCTTTCAATGTTTAATGTTGGAAAGCTGTTTGAGTGGCTCGCCGATCGTTATCTGGCACAAACAAGTCGATAGCAGTATATAATTTTTGGCTTTATTATTCAATGGAGAAGGCACTGGAAATGGAGCAAAACAATTTGACAATACGGCCGTTTCAACCATCAGATCAAGCGGCCACCAAACAACTCATCCTGGCTGGTTTGGCCGATCATTGGGGCACGCTGGATCCCACACTCAACCCCGATCTCAATGACATTGTTCATAGCTACCAGGGAGAAACATTTTTGCTGGCGGTGCAAGATGAGGAGATTATCGGCTGTGGGGCTTTAATCACGGAAAAGGGGATGGCGGGATACGGCCGTATCGTCCGCATGTCTGTCAAAAAAGAAAATCGTCGGCAAGGGATTGGCCAGCTCATTTTGCACCACCTCCAGTTAGCAGCAAAACAGTGTCAATTCCACAAGATCGTTCTAGAAACTACTCAAACTTGGCTCGATGTCGTAGCTTTTTACCAGGCCAATGGCTTCCAAATTATCGGTCAGCAGGATGGCGACACTCATTTTGAGAAAGCGATTTAGTCCCCCGCAGACCAAAACGCCTGGACGCGCTCATGGGTTGAATTCTGCCGCGACCAACTGTAAAAACTAACCCAGCCAAACGAGAACAACACCCCCATTCCCGCAAACAACAGGGCTGTCTGGTTCAAGCCCCACAACGGTGAATCCTGCAACACACCTGCCAACAGTGTCGAAATCGACTGAGTCAGCGTCAGCATGGCAAACTCAAAGGCAAACACCCGGCCTCGGTACCGATCCGGCACCACAATTTGCAGCAAAACGGCCGAAAACACCCACATGGTTCCGCTGCCCACTGTACGCACAAAGGTCGCCAGCAAAAACAGACCAAACGTTGGGGCAGTTGCCAAACCCCAGATGCCGATTGCCACCAGCGCCATTCCAATCGTTGCCCCCAAAATCAACCTGGGAGGACGGCTGCCCAAGGCCCGCCGCATAAACAAAGGTCCTAAACCTGTTCCCAACCCACTCATCACATAGATGATGCCCAATGAGGCAGTACCACCATCTTCAATATGCAGTGCTGCTGCCAGAGGAAACATCGTTAGAGGAAATACATTATTGGCAAAGCTGATCTCCAAAACATTAACCGCGCCCCACACCAGGGAACCAGTCGCCTTAATCAAGCTGAGAGTGAGTAGATACGGCCGTCCCCACAAATAGCGAAACCCATCCACAAAGTCAAGCCAGCCCCCCTGGCTTTCCTCCCCCGGCAAAGCTTGCACAACCTTTAAAGTGATTCGACTAATAAACCAGGCCGAAAGCACAAAAGTTAGCGCATCCAAAACAAATGCGGTTTCTGCCCCAAAAACGGCCGCAACCACCCCACCCAGAAACGCGCCCAAAGCCAGCATCGTGCTCCAAGTAAAGCTATCCAAGGCATTCGCCGTCACCAACTCTCGTCGATCAACGACCATTGCCACAACGGCCGAACGAGCTGGCGTAAACAAGGCACTTAAAGCAAACTGGACCACCGTCAGCAAATAAAAAACCCAAACCTGACCCGTGACCCCCGCAACTAAAAAGCCCAAAACCACAATCGCCCGCAACACATCAGAAATAACCATCAAATTCCGACGGTTATACCGATCAGCCAAAACGCCTGCTAGGGGGCTGAATAAAAACAGTGGCAAAAATCGAGCCAAAAAAAGGTAGCTAATAGCTACCCCAGAATTGCTCAATTCAGTTATCAACTCCGCTGCTGCGATCAGATTAAACCAATCACCCAGCTGAGATACAACATTACCCAACCATAAATGACGATAATTTCTGTTATTCCTCAACAGGAAAATATACTCTTGCATTCAAAACACCTATTCGAATGGGTTGAGAAAAGAAGAAAAAACAGAGAGGAAAATAAAAAGGTCTCTTGGCAATGACCTACTCTCCCAGGGAGTCGCCCCCCAAGTACCATCAGCGCTAGCGAGCTTAACTTCCGGGTTCGGGATGGGACCGGGTGTACCTTCGCCGCTCAAATCACCAAGAGACCTTCTTATAAACAAAAAGATCAATTAATACTAAATAGTAATCCAAAACCACAAATTATGTATTCGTCAGAAAACCGAATTCTCCGTATCAAGTGAAACGTAAGCCCTCGACCATTAGTACGGCTTAGCTAAATACATTACTGCACTTACACATGCCGCCTATCAAGCTAGTAGTCTCCTAGCGGTCTTACTCCAAAACGGATGAGGGATCTAATCTTGAGGCGAGCTTCCCGCTTAGATGCTTTCAGCGGTTATCCCTGCCAGACGTAGCTACCCAGCAATGCCGTTGGCACGACAACTGGCACACTAGAGGTCTGTCCACCCCGGTCCTCTCGTACTAGGGGCAGCTCCTCTCAAATCCCTTACGCCCACAGCGGATAGAGACCGACCTGTCTCACGACGGTCTGAACCCAGCTCACGTACCGCTTTAATGGGCGAACAGCCCAACCCTTGGGACCTTATCCAGCCCCAGGATGCGATGAGCCGACATCGAGGTGCCGAGCCTGGTCGTCGATGTGAACTCTTGGACCAGACTAGCCTGTTATCCCCGGAGTAGCTTTTATCCGGTAAGCCACGACCCTTCCACTCGGAATCGTGGGATCACTAAGCCCCACTTTCGTGCCTGCTCGACTTGTAGGTCTTGCAGTCAAGCTCGCTTATGCCTTTACACTCTACGGCTGGTTTCCATTCAGCCTGAGGGAACCTTTGGGCGCCTCTGTTACGCTTTCGGAGGCGACC
>JBNKLQ010000106.1:0-18935 GCA_050292445.1 Promineifilaceae bacterium (SeqCode)
TTTACATCAGGCTGACCATCTGTTTCGGCATCAACGCCTGCCCCCAGGTAAATGGTGGAGGAGATGATGTGGCGAGCCGCCAATTCTGGATTTGCGCCCAGTGAAGCGGATTCGGTCGGATAGGTGGCTGGGGCATCGCCATAATCGGTGTCCAGCCAGATGCCCTGGTCCCATGTCCAGTCATCGTCTGTGGTGACGTCGGGGTCGGGGTCAGGGGTGACGGTGAATACGGCCGTTTGCCAATAATCACCATAAGTCGGGTCATTGCCAAAAAGCTCACCATCACTATCCAAATCATTGGTGGTTGTGTTGGGCGGGCTAACCGTATAGCTGGCAGGGGGGTAGAAACGTACGAAATAATCACCCGCTGGAATTTCTACAAATTGATAAAACCCATCGTCGCCATTGGCATCTACACCGGTCACACGATAGTCAACAAATACGGGTGAGCCACCATTGTTGTCCCATAGCTCAACGCGCACACCATTGACACCGAGTTCCAATGGATGCTGCATCCCATCATCCTGGTCTCCGTATACATCTAACCAAACGTAATCCCCAATACTCACACCGGGGAGCGTATTATCTTGCAACTCAATACCAACACGAATCGGTTCAGAAGGTAAGAGTTGTAAACCATAGGTTAGGCTTTCGGCCGTGTAACCAAAGGAGTTCCAGGCCGGTACATTTTGTGGGGCATCATTTGGCGCAACCATGTGCCAGGTAAATTCTAAAGACCCACCATTGCCGGTGCCATTATCCGGGCCAAGTTCAGCACAAGTACCACCATTGCAAAATTCCAAACGAATGGATTGCACGCTGGTAATATCTGCCGGTGGCGTTGTAGACCAATCGTCAATACAACCGGCTGGCCCACTCGGTAAGACCTCAGGGCGGCAGGGGTTTTCTTGTTGGCTGTAGGAGATGGTCACGGGTAACCCAGAAGTGTTCACAATGGGTGCCTGCAAGTTTGGACGCCAGGTGCTGCCACGGCTTTGGGTATCAACCACACCCGTGTCTCCCACGAAGGGGAGAATGTCATACACCACAATATTGGTGGCCGTGATGTTACCCGTGTTTGTAATGACGATACGATAATCGACATTACCACCAGCAACGGTGTAGCCGTAATCATTCCAACCGGTGTCCAACTGGCCCCAAACAAACTTTTGTGAATCCATGGAAAGGAAAGGCTCCACGGTTACATTGGTGGTAAATTCACAACCTTCTTCCGTGGTGTCTAAATCTCCATCTAAGTCGAGGGTATCGATGTAATCTACGCCACCGCCTGTACATTGGATGGGGTTGACTGTTGCCGGGTTTCTTAAAATGTAAGCCGTATTATTAGAAGGGCCGGGAGGGGTTCCTCTGAGAACACGGCCGTAAAAGCGAATCGTAATGCTGTTGCCGGGGTCTTGTTGGTATGGCCCCGCCCATTCCCAGCGCAAGAGTGTATCCGTGCCATTAAAGTTTGGCGTGACGGTTGTGGTTGGGGTTGGTGCGCCATCCGTGGAATTCATCGTAAACCAGGCATCTGCTGCCATTTCACCCGCAGTTGGCACACGGTAGCCAGTGGGTTCACCGGCATCGGCAACCACAATTTCATATTCGTCGGGCATCATGTCGATTAAGGACATGGGGGCCAAAACCGGATTGTGGGCTTTGGCATGATTTTCAATGCTCAACGTGAATTCAGCCACTTCACCTGGTTGTAATGAGCCATTGCTTGAACTTTTGCCAACAATGGGGATCGCTCGCGGGTCAATTGTGGTGACCCCAACACAACTGTTGCCATTTGTACTATCTGGTACGCCATAAAAATCAACGTGTTCGGCCGAATAATCGACACAATTATTAAATGTGGTGGGGACAGGGGTACTGGCATCAATCGTACCGTCTACTTGGGAAGACCAACTGCCACCAGCATCAACATCCCCAATTTCCCAGCGAATGCCAGAAATTCGATCACCAGGCGCTAATACAATATCACCACCTGCTGGAGCAATAGCCACTGATACGTTTGTGCTGCTGGCATACGGGTTGCCAGGGAAAGGAAGCCAAACGCCTGGTACACTGGCAACTTCATAATAACCATTGATTGGATCACCAGGAGCAGATGCCGGAGCCATTTGGATGCTGGTCAAATCAATCTCGGCAGGGACGGAATCGGTTAAAACCAGGTTGGTTCCATCTATGAGGCCCGTATTGTTATAACTCACTGTGTAGTTGACCGGCCCCCCAGGCAGTTCTTCATTTCCTAAATAGGAGGAGGGTGTCGAAACGGATTTGCCAATGCCATCGCTAAAGGTGGGAACAACGACAGTACCACCAACACCTTGCCCATCACTGTACTGAGGGCTGCCATCTTCTGGGGTTCCCCAAACGGTAAAGTTGTTGACAATATTGTCACCAATAGAAGGATTGTCAGCCAATGTTAATATGTCACCATCTGGACCAGCAGGGTCAACACGAACAGTGACATTTACATTTAAGCCACAGCCAGAAGTGACTTCAACCATGTCGGGCAATCCGCCACCATTGGATATATAGGTCCAATTTATGGTGTGTGTTCCTGAATCATAAACACCGCCATGACTTGACGAAACATAGGTAAGCGTGGGAGGAAGGATATCTTGCATTTCTGGGTTGGTGAGGCGAACACCACCAACAGAATCTGGGCTACAAACTTGTAAGGTGTAGCTGGTCTCGTACCCATACACAAGTTGTGAAGCGCCTGCTTTATTGGCATACATTTCGAAGTTGCTGCCAATAACCGTTGCCGTTACTTGATTACTGGTGACAGAACCGCCGGAAGTGACGCTAACGGCTTCATTTACGGCCGTTTCCCCATCCAACGTCCCTGGCGCAAATTGTGCCCTAATTTCCAAGACACCTGTGGTACCAGCGCCTAACGGTTCTACAAAGTCAAATGTTACCGTACCCGCACTGTAACTAATATTAGAAATATCAGAAATGGGACCATCTGCAGAAATGTATTGCAGTTCTGGGGGAATTGCGTCTGTAATTTGTACATTCGAACAGTCCTGCAAAATACTGGCACAACGATAACGAATGCGGAAGGTAAACGCTTGTCCTGATTCTACATTCAAGCTCGTTGAGCCATCTGAAAATTCTTTGGATATTTCAAGTAGCGGACCGGCTTGTGCTTTTACTAAATTATTGTTGGCAATGACAAAGGTACTGCCGACGAAGAGGAGCAGAGCCAACCGCCCCAGACGGCGGGTGGTTGAAGGTTGCCAATGCCAGGGATTCTTAAAAGCAATCAATAATGAAATGACAAAAACAATAAGTACAACGAATAACGGCGTCATGATATAGATCCTTCTTTGCTAAATTTCAATGTAGATGATGGGAAACTCCCATGCCCGGGGAAAGGCTCCCAAGCCTTAAATTAGGTGCAGGTTCTGACGGAAAAGATTACATTGAAGGAAAACGGGACTGTTATCCTATCTAGTAGGAAATGAGCATATTTTAGGTATGAGAAAACGTATGATTATACGGCCGTATCGTACCCATTCCGTCAGGCAACCAGCACCAATTTATTTCATAATTACCTTACATTTGGCAGAGGAATCGGTATTCTAGATCACACACTTCTTTGGCACCCCCTTCCCCCAACAAATGCGGGCACATACATGTGCTTCACCAAATTGCCTGTTACAAAATTGAATTAAAAAACGACATCTTAAGTAGGAATATTATGATCCGACCACAAATACAGGTCGGGCAAAGTGAGGTGGATCATGAAAAAGCAAAGAACATTTATCTCTTTTCTGGCCGTTGTTATGCTGTTAGGCAGTTTATTGGCCTTTGTTCCAGCCAATCCACTGCTGGCAGCAGACGCTAGCTGGCAGGCCACTTATTGGAACAACAAAACGTTAAGCGGCACGCCGGTTTTGCAGCGCAGCGAAGCGGATTTGAACAAAGATTGGGGCGATGGCACGCCCGATCCCCTGATCGACAAGGATAAATTCTCAGCCCGCTGGACGCGCAGCATCAACTTCCCCACAACTGGCAGCTATCGCTTCACGGCCACTACAGACGATGGCATGAGGGTTTACGTGGACAACGTGCTCATCATTGATTCTTGGTGGGATAGTCAGGTGCATTCTCTGTCGGCAGATGTCTATCTGTATGCCGGGGATCACAATGTGAAGGTGGAATATTATGAAGCTGGCGGGAAAGCCGTTGCTAAACTCTCCTGGGGTGCGGTTGGCGGCAATGCGCCTGTACCGATTGCCAATTGGAAGGGCGAATATTTCAACAACACCAGCCTCACCGGCAACCCGGTGCTGGTGCGGGATGATGCTAGCATCAACTTTGACTGGGGTGTTGGCTCCCCTGCCGCCAATGTGGTTGCTGACAACTTCTCGGCACGTTGGACGCGAACACAAACGTTCGACGCAGGCAAATATCGCTTTACCGCAGAAGTTGATGATGGCGTACGCCTTTGGGTGAACAACCAACTCATCATTAACCAGTGGGTGAATGGCAATACTGGCTACACGGCCGAAATCGATCTGCCCGGCGGCAATATACCCATCCAGATGGAGTATTTTGAAAGCGTTGGTGGGGCAAAGGCCAGGCTGAGCTGGATTAAACTCAGCGGCAGTGGTGATTGGACCGCTCAATACTTTAACAACAAAAACTTAACCGGTTCGCCTGTGCTCACCCGCAACGACAGCCAGATTAACTTCAACTGGGGCAGTGGTTCGCCGGCAACGGCCGTAAACAGTGACAACTTCTCGGCGCGCTGGACGCGTTCTTTGAACTTTGTCGCCGGCCGGTATCGCTTCACAGCAACTTCGGACGATGGGGTACGCATGTGGGTGAATGGCCAGCTGGTCATCAACGGCTGGAGTGACCACATCCCACAAACGTTCAGCGGCGAGATTAATTTGCCCAACGGCCCTGTGCCGCTGCAAGTGGAATATTATGAATCTACTGGCGGCGCTCGGGTGGAGATAAGCTGGACACCTATCTCCAGTACGCCAACAACCCCCACGCCACCGACCACACCCACGGCCGGTACAGGTACCGTGGTTAGCGCTTACCTCAACGTGCGCACTGGCCCTGGCATTCAGTACAGCGTCATCACCACGCTGGTGAAAAACCAAACGGTGAGCCTGAGTGGCTACCGCAATGCTGATGCCAATTGGGTACAAATTAACATGTCTAACGGCACCAAAGCATGGGTGAGCGGCAAATCATATTATCTGCAAACTAACGTGAACATTGCCAACATGCCGGTCTGGCAAGGAACACCAACCACACCGGCACCAACCAGCGGCACGGGGTCAATTTACAATGCGTATTATGTTAACTTACGCAGTGGGGCTAGTGTGGCATATCCGGTGATTACGGCCGTTCCCGCTGGAACAACCGTCACCTTGATTGGCCGCAACGGCAGCAGCACCTGGCTCAAGATGCGGCTGCCCAATGGCACCGTCGGCTGGATGAATGCCAACTACGTAACCAATAGCGCGACATTCCCCAGCCTACCAGTATTGAGTAATTAGGTAACTGAGTCATTGAAGTAGGCCCTGACGGGAGATCATCCCGTCAGGGCTTTTTCTTTTTTAGTTGCGAGTAATCGCGTCCATCGCGGGCACAAAAACAGCCTCGTACAATGTTTCTGTCTCACCCCCCTGGCTAATCAACATGACAATGAATAATCCATTGTCATCTTCAAAGAAGCCCATGTTGATAGGGAATCCCTGGAATTCGGAACTATACAAGGCCCAGGTACGGCCGTTCGCATCCGCATATTCACCACTTTGAACCGGTGCTTCATCCAGGCCAAGCTGGCTGGTCAGCACACCCAACAGCCCTTCCACACCCAATCCAGGCGGCGCTGCTTGTTGGATAATGACCGTTTGATCGAGTGCCGAAGCGCCACGAGCATACGTGCCAGGAGCCAACTCTTCCCAACCCACCGGTTTTTCACCAGAAATACCAAATGCATCATTGCTGTATGGTTCCAGCTCAATAGCCACCGTTGTGCCGTCGCCCGGCACCTCAAATTCAGGTGCTCCCATTCCTGTTATGCAAACTGAATTTGGCTCGGTGATGGGATCTTCCAGGAAATCCATAGTGATGCCCAGCGGGCAGTCACCGGAAATACTTGCCCCATGACCAATGCCAGGGAACTCAAAAAAGTAGCTGTTGCTAAATCCTTCACCAACATCCTGCCCCCAGCCGGGTGGTGTAATGGGATCATACTCGCCAGCCAGAATGAGCGTAGGAATTTCGCTGATAACCGGCTCATTTTCGATGGCGTCTGCCTGGCCTGCCTGCCACATATCACACACAGTAAAACCAAACTGCCCGGTTACGATACTGGCTTCAAAAATTTGATCCAGGTAAGGGAAGTTGGGGGTAGCCAATGCTTCGCCAGGTGTGCCAAAGCTAATCTCCTCGTTGCACTGCACCGAAAGCTGCATCCCTTGGCTGAAAAACTCTTGCTGGGCCAAAAAGCTGGAAAGAATTGTGGCGAGATCTGTGGTATTGCCGTCACGCACATCAAAAATTAACTTGGGCATAATGGGGGTTATTTCTGCACTGTACAATGCCTGAAACAGGATACTTACCATCACATCGCCATTGATCAGCGCATCATACTGCTGCCCATCTGCCAGGTTAAATACCTTAATCGTGATCGGTTCATCATTTAATTGCGTGACCAAATCGGCAAAAACCTGTTCCAAATCCGGGTAAGCAGTTGCACAGGCTTCATCGGCAGCACAACCTGCAAAAAACACAGAAAAGGCTCGGTCAGCGTTGAAAGCTGTTTCCACCTGCAAATTGGCTGCAAGGGGATACGAGGAGTCTAAGATGACGCTGCGAATCCCCTGTGGATAATCGCGCACAACTGTTTGGGCCAGGCGTGTACCATAAGAGATGCCGTACACATTCCATTCCTCATACCCTAACGCCTCACGCAAATCGGCCAAATCTGCGGCATTTTCGGCGCTGTTGTAAGCGGTGAGGTCTACGCCTTCAGACACCAGCCGATCGTGGCACTCGGTTAACGCTTCTAATTGAAGCGCCTGCCCTTCTTCGATGCTCAAATCGTCATCAAGCGTTTCAAACGTCAGTTCAGTCACTTCAGGGCAAGCCAGCGACGGTTCAGAGTAACCCGTGCCGCGCTGGTCAAACATAATGAAAGTGTGATCGGCCAGGAATGGCGCAAAACGCATTTCAAAAACGAGTGGAACAGTTTCCAGAGCGTCCCCGCCGGGGCCACCTTCTAAATAGACGATGGGGTCTGATGCGGGATTAACACTGTCGCTGGCAAAGATAGCGACGTGTAGGCGGACGGTACGGCCGTTGGCCACATCATCTCTATTTTCCGGCACGGTCAGGTAACCACATTCCACCTCACGACCACCCGGCACAGCAAATTCACAATCAGCTGTTTCAAAGTTGACCCCATATTCGGGTTCCGGTTCAGGCGTTGCCGTGGGCTCAGTGGTAGCAGTTGGTTCTGGCTCAGGGGTATTCGTGGGGGGTACAGACGTCGGTTCATCCGTTGGTTCTGCAGTGGGTTCGTCTGTTGCTTCGATGGCGTCGGCAACGGCCGTGGGTTCTGGGGTCGGCGTCGGCTCTTCGGTATTGCAGGCTGCCAGCAGCAGCACGGCCGAAACAGCCAGGCCAAAACGGTACATAATTGGTAATGGTTTCATTTCATCTCTCCTAAAAATTAGCCGCATAGAAACAGTTGCCGCCTAATTAAGCAGTAGCAAATGCAGTCAAATTTACTTACAGAATGGACAAAACTCGCCCGCATTTGGGACATTTCATGGGGCTCCAAGCTGGTCGAGGCTTCCCCGCTAGTATGTTACCTGTGTACGTAACAACTGGAAAAATGTAGCGCAACCGAAAGCAAAAATCTAGGTGTCAAGCAATCACGTTCACTCCCCATTCATAAAAATTCAGATTGACAGTTGACATTTATCGCATCTTAATTATAATTTAGACATGTCTAAATATTAGAGAAGGTATTTTTATGACCTACAAAGAACTCCGCAATCATCTATTGAAAGATGGCAACATACTTAGTTTAAGCCTTGCTGCTCTCATTTCTATTACGTTTTTTATCAATCCAGAAATATGGGTGCATGATTATCCACCGGATATTCAACAAAAGTTTGGTCCCAAAAGCGAACAGGCTGAGCGCCAAACAAAGCTGGCTGCGATCCCCTTTTTTCTCCTTCTGATTGGCCTGGTTGTTCGCTCTAATTTAATGCTCAAACAGAAAAATGGTGGCGTACTACCCTTCAAAGTGGCTTTTCTCAATACATATGGTCAGTTTCTTTACTTTTGGTTATTTGATCTAGTCATTATGGATTGGCTTATTTTTGTGACGCTGAAACCAAGAATGATTGTGTTACCTGGCACCGAAGGGGCGGCGGGCTACGATGATTATGCATTTCATTTAAAAACCGCTCTCCCAGCGCTGCCGCTAGCTATATTCCCTAGCCTGATTATTGCCGCTTTGACATACGGCCGTTCCCCTTAACCATGACACACGCACACCCTTACTACACAAAGCAGCAGCGTAAACTACTGAACAATCATCGCAAGATGATGATGCTGGGTAAGCCTTTAATACAGGCAAGGTATGGGCAACGGGTGGCAGAAACGGCCGTTACCGAATCTACACTCGAATTTGAGAAACTGATTCCCAAAATCCCCTACATTGGCGGTTCAGCCAACAGCATGACAGACACCCTGGTGCAAATGACCAGCCTGTTGGCTCTTTATCGCATCTTAAAGCGTGAAGGCAAGCCAGTGTCTGAAATTGGCGATCTGTTTTACGAGATGGCCCAGGCGCAAGTCAATCGTTTTCCCCAATGGCTGCGTCATCTGATTGGCCGATTTTATTTGTCCCGCTGGAATTTTAGGCGGATGAAAAAGAGTGCGGCCGTTTCTCAACAGCGCCAATATCCCGGCGATTTTGTTATTGAGCTAGTTCCTGCTAACGATGCAAAAACCTTACAAGGCATCAACTATTTAGAGTGCGGCATCGTCAAGTTTTTTGCCGAACAAGATGCTGCCGAACTAACACCGCACATGTGTCGCATTGATTTTTTACTCTTCCCCGCAATGGGCATTCAACTGAAGCGTACAGGAACCATTGCCCAGGGCTGCACCCATTGCGATTTTCGCTTTTTGAAACACGAATGACACGAATAGACGAATGGTACGAATAAGAGCAAAAAGAAATTCGTGTCATTCGTTCATTCGTCCTATTCATGATTTATATAAATCTTAGTCAGAATGAACCTTGTCGAGAGTGTATTATGAAAATCATCTTTTTAAATGTTCCAGGCCACGGGCATGTAAACCCGACGCTGGCTCTGGTCTCAGAACTAAACCGGCGTGGACACCACATCATTTATTACAACAACACAGAATTTGAACCGCAAATTACGAAGAGTGGCGCTGAATTTCGGCCGTATCCCGATCCACAGCCGACGGCCGAGGCGTTGGCAGAAAAAGCAGCCAAGCTGGCCAACGTCACCGTATGGATATTGGCCCAGAGCCAGCGCCTGCTGCCCTGGCTTCTGGATGAGTTAAGCCAGGAACAGCCCGATCTGGTTGTGCATGATGCCATTTGCCTTTGGGGGATGCAGGCCGCACAGCTGCTGGAAATACCGTCGGTGGCGTCCATTGCTACTTTTGTGCAGGAAGGCGTTAAGGGGATGATCAACCTGCGTGATGGATTATCGTTAGTTGGGCAGGCGCTGCCCGCCCTGCCCGCCATCATCCGCAAGCGCCGCCGGCTGGTACACACCTACGGACCAAAGGTTTTCCCACAGCCACAAATCTTCCCCGCCAGCAGCAACACCAACATTGTTTACACGTCACGGGAATTCCAGCCGGAGACCGATTTCATTGATGAGTCATTTCATTTTGTGGGGCCATCGATTAACACTAAGGCCCGCGAAACAGCCGATTTTCCCTGGCACCGGTTAGAAGACGGCCGTTCCCTCATCTACCTCTCGCTGGGCACCATCTATCACAACAAAGCAGACTTCTACCAGATGGCCTTTGCCACCTTTGCCGATCATCCCGGCCAGTTTGTGCTGTCTGCCGGGCGGATGACCGATATTGCCACCCTCGGCCCGATTCCCGACAACTTCATTGTGCGCAACTTTGTGCCGCAGTTGGAACTGCTGCCTCGCGTAAATGCCTTCATCACCCACGGCGGCATGAACAGCATCAACGAAGGATTGTATTACGGCGTGCCACTGGTGGTGGTGCCACAGCAGATGGAACAGACGATGAATGCCCGCCAGGCAGCCCGAAAGGGAGCCGCCATCGTGCTGGGGGATCGGCCGCCATACGGCC
This sequence comes from Promineifilaceae bacterium (SeqCode), assembly GCA_050292445.1. Lineage (GTDB taxonomy): Bacteria > Chloroflexota > Anaerolineae > Promineifilales > Promineifilaceae > Leptofilum. Next base: position 10,378 of record JBNKLQ010000106.1, read on the forward strand.
GTACCTCAGCCACGGAGCTACGTCGCGCTTTAGATGAAGTGTTGGCCAATGATAGCTATCGTCAAAATGCAAAGCGCATCGGACAATCTTTTCGGGATGCTGGTGGGTATGAGAAGGCAGCTGATGTGGTAACGGCCGTACTCCATGCGACCAAACAGCCTGCGTAATCCAGACTCGAAGGGTCTATCTAGCAGCTCGACAAATCTAAAACCATCCAAACCCTTCATGTCTTACTGTTCAGATTGAGCCAGAAACAATACCCCTGTACAATACCGATATGAAACAGTGGCGTGAGGACAACGCCGCAGAGGGAGAAACCTTTCATGTCGGACACTGCGCAACCAGAAAGCCCGCTTTTTGCTGAATTCACCCCGCCTACCCATGAAGAATGGGTCGCGGCTGCCATCGCCTCGCTTAAAGGCAAACCGCTCGAAAAGCTAACCCACCTCACTTACGAAGGTATCTCCATCGCGCCACTGCTAGACTCCGCCACAACGGCCGAATTACCCGCCACGGCTCCCGGCCAATTCCCTTACCGGCGTGGCACAAACAGCACGGTAAATCTGGACCAGCCGTGGCTCATCGCCCAGCCGCTGGAAGGCAGCCAGCCAGGCGAAATGAACGAACAACTGCGGCACGATTTGGCGCATGGGCAAACGGCCGTTACCTGGTCAATCGCGTCTCGTTTCACCATCGATGATATTCGCACGGTTTTGGCCGATGTGAATCTGGCCAATGTGCCGCTTTTTATTCCCTGCCAACACGGCTTGCCCCCGTTGGCGGCACTGGCGGCGGCCCGCCCCGATGACCTGACCGAGCTGCATGGCGGCCTGCTACACGATCCCATCGCCTGGCTTGCCGGAGAAGGTAAACAGCCGTTGGATGCAATGTATCATGCCACGGCCGTTCTCACCCGCTGGGCCATTAAAAACGCGCCCCATCTGCACACCCTGGCCGTGATGCCCTCACTTTATCGGGAATGCGGTAGTCATGCCGTGCAGGAGCTTGGGTTGATGTTGGCAACGGCCGTCCACCACATTCGCCAGCTCCAACAGCGCGGTCTGGACATCAACGCCATTGGGCCACGGCTGCTGGTGATGTTTGCGTTGGACAGCGACTTTTTCATGACGATTGCCAAGCTACGGGCGGCGCGCAGCGTTTGGGCACAGATGATCGCTGCCTTTGGCGGCAATGAAGCCGCCCAAAAAGTGAGCATCCACACGCGGACCAGCGAGAGCAACAAAAGTGGGCTGGACCCGCACGTCAATCTGCTGCGCGCCACGACGGAAGCGTTTGCCGCTGCTCTCGGCGGGGCCAACAGCATTCAAATCACACCGTTTGACGCTCCGCAGGGCGCGCCCAACGATTTTTCCCGACGCATTGCCCGCAATGTGCAAATCATTTTGCAAGATGAGGTGAATCTGGCCCAGCTACTCGATCCGGCTGGCGGCTCTTACCTCGTGGAATATTTAACCGAGGAGCTGGCGCAGCGCGGCTGGGCACTGTTCCAGGAGATTGAAGCAGCGGGTGGCGTGGTGGCGGCTCTGCAAGCTGGCACAATTCAGCAGCAAATTGGGGAAACGGCCGCAGCCCGACAAAACGATCTGGCTACACGCAAAGCCGTCATGGTGGGCACAAACATGTACCCTAATATCGGCGAAAAGCCACTGCCTAAACCAGTATCACAAGGCGTGTCACTCACGCGTAAAGGGGAACGTGACCCCAATCCAGCCTTGGCTGATCTAGCCTCCGCTGACTCGACCAACCAGATGGCACGGGCCGTGGCTGCTGCCGAAGCTGGGGCGTCGTTGGAACAACTTTCAGAAGTGATGTTTGCTGGGGAGGAGCTGATTGAGGTGGAACGGTTACGGCCGTTTCGTGCCGATGATCCCTTTATCAAACTGCGAAACTGGGCAGATGAGTACGCCATTCAACAAGGCCATCCACCCCGCATCTTCCTGGCCAACATGGGGCCGCTACGCCAGCACAAAGCCCACGCCGACTTTGCCCGCAGCTTTTTTGAGGTAGGTGGTTTTGATCTGATTGATTCGGAAGGATTTGATTCACCGCAAGCCGCTGCCTTTGCTGCCCTCGAATCTGGGGCCAAAGCCGTCGTCATCTGCTCCACCGATGAGACCTACCCGGAAATCGTGCCGCCGTTGGTGCAGAAGATCAAAGCCCAGCAGCCAAACGCAGCAGTCATCCTGGCAGGCTATCCCAAAGACCAGGTCGAAGCCCACAAAGCCACTGGCATCGACGCCTTCATCCACCTCGGCGCAGACTGCTTGGCCTTAAACCAATGGCTGCACACAATAATAGGACGCTGATCACCCTGATTTTCCTGATTTAAAAGATCAGAAATATCAGGATAATCAGGTAAATCAGCATCCCATTTCTAAAAAAGGCAACGTCACCATGGAGTATCTACACTCAGACCTCACAAAAGAAATCATTGGGGCATTCTTTGATGTCTACAACACGCTTGGCTTTGGGTTTCTTGAAAAAGCGTATGAGAACGCACTTGCCTTTGAACTGCGCAGTCGGGATTTTCAAGTTGAGCAGCAAAAACCAATCTCTGTTTACTACCGTGAACAAGTGATTGGTGAATACTTTGCCGATTTGATTGTTAACAATCTCGTCATTGTTGAATTGAAAGCAAGCCGCTCGATGATTCCAGCACACGAGGCCCAACTGTTAAACTATCTAAAGGCAACAAAATATGAAGTTGGCCTCTTGCTAAACTTTGGTCACACTCCTAAACACAAGCGAAAAGCCTGGAGCAATCACAACAAACCTTATCTGCCTGAAAACAAATAGGACGCTGATCACCCTGGTTTTCCTGATTTAAAAGATCAGAAATATCAGGATAATCAGGTAAATCAGCGTCCCATTAAAATTGGAGAAAATGATGATTGAAAAAATACCTTTTGGTAGAACCGGACACAACAGTACACGCACTTTGTTTGGTGCGGCTGCTTTTTGGGGAACCCCACAAGCAGAAGCCAACAAAACCCTGGATTTGCTGCTGGAATACGGCGTGAATCACATTGATACGGCCGCTTCCTACGGCGACGCCGAGCTGCGCCTTGGCCCCTGGCTGAAGCATCATCGCGATGAATTTTTCCTGGCGACCAAAACCGAAAAGCGCACCTACAACGCAGCCAAAGAAGAGCTGCACCGCTCGCTGGAACTGCTAAAAACCGACCACGTCGATTTATGGCAAATGCACATTCTGGTGGAGCCGGACGAGTGGGAAACGGCGATGGGGCCAGGTGGCGCGCTGGAAGCGTTTATTGAGGCGCGGGAACAGGGGCTGACCCGGTTCTTGGGCGTGACGGGCCACGGCGTCACCGTAGCCCAGATGCACCTGAAGAGCCTGGAACGCTTTGACTTTGATTCCGTGTTGCTGCCCTATAACCCCACCATGATGCAAAATCCGCAGTACGCCGCTGATTTTGAGCAGTTGATGACCGTTTGCCAACAGAAAAACGTGGCGATACAAACCATCAAAGCCCTGTCCAAAGGGCCGTGGGGTGACAAGCCCAAAACGCACAACACCTGGTACGAGCCGTTCAGCACCCAGGCCGAGATTGATTTGGCCGTGCAGTGGGTGCTCAGCCGCCCCGGCGTTTTCCTGAACACGGTGGGGGATACAACCTTACTGCCGATGGTTTTGGATGCGGCGTCGCGGGTGGATACGGCCGTTCCCCAAGCCACCATCACCGAAAACATGCAAAACATCGACATGGAACCACTCTTCGTCTAACTAAAATGAAAGGAAGCTTTACGTGATTGAAGCCAAGTACACATTGTCTGAAGAAACTTTGCTGGAGGGGTTTGAACTGCACTTTCAGTATAAACGGCCGTTCCTGAAATATTATCCCTACCTCGGCATCCTTGTGCTGCTCATTGCCGCCGTCACGTTCAATCGTTTTGACAACAAGGTTTTTGTCCCGGCCTTGCTCATGGGGCTCATGTTTCTGGGCACACCTTTTCTGGTGCGGTTTTTGAATAGGAAAAGTATCAAGCGATTACCTACGCTGGGCCATGAAACTTTCTGGCAATTTGACGCAAACAACATCTCGGCTACAACGCAAGAGGGAGATTTTTCACAGGAATGGGCCAACATGAAGGATGCACTTATTACCCCCCATGGTGTGCTCATCTATCAGCGAAACAACATCTTTTACTGGCTGCCTAAATCCGCCTTTGCTTCCGCAGCGGATTTTCAGCAAGTGCACCGCTTCATTGCAGACAGCGTACCCAAACACAAAGTTTTAGAAGCGTAAGTTGACCGGACTGTAACACAAGCGGTTCAAAAAAGAGGCAACCAGCGAAACAACTGGTTGCCTCTTTTCATTTATGGCCGTTAACCACAAACACCTAGTTGGTCACAATCACCAGCTCCGGCGGGTTGGCCCCTTCGCGGCTGTTGAAGATGTTACGGCCGATTTCATCCGCAAGCACCGCCAAACTAACCGTGCCGTTGCCTGTAATGTACGGCGTCACGTCAATTTCAATGTAGCTGCCCGCACTCACCGCACCAGAATTGTTGATGACACTGCCCACAGCAGGGGCATTGCTATAAGTGATACTGCTCTCCACCCAGCTATTATCTGTCACTTCAGCAATGTCAAAAGCAAAACTACCACTATTCAGGTAAACGCGCAGCGTAGCACTGTTAACGGTGCCGCTCACCCCTTGCACATCAAACTGGAGATAGCTCAGCATCACAGGCACATCATCCGTACCCAGGCTGCCGATGGTGCCGTAGTTGGCCGTTGACCGGTTAGAGAGCACCACCGCATCCGCCACTGGATTGAAGGTGAACGTGCCGCCAGCACCGGGTGTTGGCGTGTTGGTGGGGATGGGCGTGTTGGACGGCGTCGGCGTTATCGTGGGTGGCAGGGTTGCACTGGGTGTTGGTGTAACCGTGGGTGGCAGCGGTGTCTCTGTGGGTAGTGGCGTGGCCGTAGCCGTTGGCGTGTTGGTCGGTGTTGGTGTTGGTTGGCCATCATCAGGGATGAATACGGCCGTTAACGACAAATCCCCACTTAACGCCACCGAGAGGATAGGGCTGGTTTCGCCGGGCAGTTCGCTCCAGCCAGCAAAGATGTAACCAGCCGCTGGAATTGCCTCGATCTCCACAGGCACATCCTGGAAGTAGATACCTGTCCACGGATATGCAGCGCCGCTCACACCGATGGTCTCATCATTGATCAGCACAGAGTTAATGCGCACAGAACCTTGAGCCGGATTCGACACGTTGAGCGTAACGTTGGCGGTGCCGCTCAGTCCGAATCGATCCACCACGTGCTGCCGCTGGAAGCCAGGCCGATTTTGGGCAAAGGTGCGCATTGCCTCTACGCTGTTGTTCCAAGCCGCCACGGATGTTGGACGGCCGTGCCGGTCGATATGCTCTTGCACTTCGGGAACCAACGGTGCCTGCATGGCATCAATCTGGGCAATGACCCGGTCAGGCACAAAGGCGGTGTTTAGCTGGTCGGCAAACTGGTTAATGAAGTCGGTGCGGAATTCGTCATTTTCCAGCAGGGCGCGCAGCAAAACGGCCATGGAGGCATTGTACGGCGGATAACCCGGCTCGGTGGCCCAGGCCAATCGGTCATAGGAGGACGCACCCGCCCCACCAGCCAGACCAAACGCCTGGTCCAGATCGCCCATCAGCCAGCGCCAACGGCCGTCTAGGCCTTCCGGCGCATCAGGATCGTAAGCATCGGTCTGGTAACGCCAATAATCAATGTTGTTTTGCAGCCAGTCGGCATTGTTCATGATGATTTCGGCCGTCATGTACTCGATGAAGTTCTGCACGTCCATCTGTGTGTGCATGTAGGCATAGTTGGTTGGATCCGCCAAACTGTTGCTGTTGACAAAGTTCATCATCGCGTTGAAGTGGTCGGCATTGCCTTCCTCTACCACACCCCGATTGGCCAGTAGGTCCAATTGGTTGTTGTCGATATCGTAGGTCAGGCCAAGATAATTATTGTCCAAACGCTCGCGAATGTTATGCACGCCCCAATATTCACCATTCAAAAAGACAATGGCGGGACGGTACGGCTGCGTGTCGAAGCTCAGGTGCTCAACAAGGCTTTGGGTCATCGCATCACGGAACATCGTGGCGTAAATGTCCTGGCCAGAATTGCGCAGGATAAGCCGTTCAAATTCGACATTCCGCCAACCGGGGAAAATCTCATAGTCGATGGTATCGGCACCGTATTCAGAACGGGCGTAGACGCGCAGCGATTTAAAGTGGTAGATGGTGCTCTTGGAGCCATGAACACGAAGACCGGCATCCTGAGCAAAGCCCAGCGTGCCGTCTGGCTCGTAGAATTCAATATGCATCGGCCGTTCCCAATCCCTGCCATTTTGCATATAGTTCGTGTAATTGCCCACCACGTAAATACCAAATTCTGGATCAAACAAATTATCAGCATCCGTGGCAATAGAGATGACGGGGAAGGTGTAACGGCTGAACATATCCGGGTCTACAAAATAGGTCTGGGTAGCAGCGGGGCTAGTGAGCGCCCCCGGTTTATCAACCATCGCCCGCACGACTGTGCCTTTGAAGATTTCCCCAGCCGGTTCGGCCCAGTAGACGTTGGGCAGCGTGGTGCGAATCGTAGATAGTACATTGGGATCGCCTACACGGCTGTCTATGGTGATGGGGCCGGAATAAACGGCCGAACTGGTTGTTGGTTCACTGCCGTCCAGCGTGTAGTAGATGGTAACATCTGACTGAACGGGGGTCAGTTCCAGCTGGAAGCTATCGGTGTAAAATCCACCCGCCTGAGACATTTGTGGCGGATCCAAAATTTCACTGTAACCTGTGGTTGTGTTGCTGGCACCAGGGGTTGGATCAGTGAAGAAGACCAAAGCACCAGGACCGTCTGGCTGACGGCCGTATGATAAATCGGTTTGCAATGCAGCCGGTGGCAAATAATCTTCTTGTAGGCCACCCGGCGCAGTGAGTACAACCTCTTCCCCACCCGCACTGATCTTGAAGTTAGTATGCAGCGGGCTGCCGGGGATGGCCCGCTCTTTGTCTGAGGCAAAGACGATGAGGTATTGTCCAGGCTGAATCGTTTCCGCCGGGAATACCCATTTAAAGGGGTCTGAATCGTTATCGGTCAGACCGTAACCATCAAGATTGACAGCCGTTCCCCCCGAGTTATAAATTTCAATCCAATCTTCGTAGTCGCCATCCTCATCGGCTAATGTGCTGTCGTTGGAGGCGACAATTTCGTTGATGTAGAGAACGGCCGTTTGGGCCGACACCAGCGGACGGGACAACAACATGACGCTGAACAATAAAACAGTCAGCAAAAACAACCAGCGAAATGGTAATCGGAACAGGGATACACGCGTACGAGACATAACTTTTCTCCTAAAAACACACTTCTTTCTAGATGGTGTCCACCAAAAGCAATCTGCTCAAAGAATGTCATTGGCGAAACAAAAATGGCACAAAGAGAAACACACACTGCCTAAAGACAGATAGGCCAAAATGGCGAGCTACATTTTGGCAAAGGAACAACTATTTTTCGCTTGACTACTCTGAACATTGCTAAAATGGGCAGTCAGAACGATTATTTTGTATTAGAGTTATCAAAAACGGATATGATTGGTTAAACTTACACTGACAAATGGACAAACAACATAAATATTACATAACTTTTGGCTTACAGAAAGCATTACAGATTGGTGGTGGAAACGGCCGTTCCGCAAGCCACCATCACCGAAAGAATGAACCGTATCGAGATGGAACCACTCTTCGTTTAAAAAATGGGACGCTGATTACCCTGATCTCCCTGATTTAAAAGATCAACAATATCAGGGTAATCAGGTAAATCTGCGTCCCATTCAGGATGACACAGATGAAACAACCAGACTTCACCAAAATTCACTACCAGCCGCCAAGCAAACAGGCCGATGATACGGCCGTTCCCACCCACTCCTGGCAAACATTAGAGCAAATCGAAGTACGGCCGTTCTACACTGCCACCGATCTGCAACACATGGAACACCTCAACTTTGTCGCCGGCATTCCCCCCTATCTGCGTGGCCCCTACCCCGCCATGTACGCTGTACGGCCGTGGACCGTGCGCCAATATGCCGGGTTCAGCAACGCCGAAGAAAGCAACGCCTTCTACCGCCGCAACCTGGCCGCCGGGCAGCGCGGCCTCTCCATCGCCTTTGACCTGGCCACCCACCGCGGCTACGACTCCGACCATGAGCGGGTGGAAGGCGATGTAGGCAAGGCAGGCGTCGCCATCGACTCCATCCTCGACATGCGCATCCTGTTCGATGGCATCCCGCTGGACAAAATGTCCGTCTCCATGACGATGAACGGCGCGGTGCTGCCCATCATGGCCTTCTACATCGTTGCCGCCGAGGAACAGGGCGTGGCCCACAAACAGCTCACCAGCACCATCCAGAACGACATCCTCAAAGAGTACATGGTGCGCAACACCTACATCTACCCGCCCCTGCCCTCCATGCGCATCGTCGGCGACATCTTCGCCTACACCGCCCGCGAGATG
>JBNKLQ010000107.1:0-18884 GCA_050292445.1 Promineifilaceae bacterium (SeqCode)
TGATACCTTACTTTTGAAGAATCATGCAGCGAGAGATTAGAGATCGGAGATTGGGTCACTTAATCTCCAATCTCTAATCTCTACGCCCCTTTTTTACAAATCATCGGCCAATGCCGCTGCGTCAGCCGGATCGATAACCTGGATTTGGTTAACGGCCGTTTGGGCAAAGCGACAGGCAGCGGCACGAGGACGGCCGTCTTGTTCTACATCCAGCGACCATTGGGCCTGCTCAACCAATTTTGCCAGCGCCAGGGCACGTCCCAACGTCAGGGCAAAGCGGCGGGCACCTGCTTCTAACACATCACGGTCGGCCAGGTTGCTTTGCAGCCAGTTCATCGCCTGGGCAACGGCCGTATCGGCCACGTCACCTGCTGCTTTCAAACGGCCGTCTGTCGCCGTTTTCACACATCTGTCCACTTCCTTTGCCAGCGCCAGCAGTGGTTCGCCAGACTTGCCCAGCGCCCGGAGCGCATCCAGTGAGAGAACGTTGGTGGTGCCTTCCCAAATGGGCAGCACCTGGCTATCACGCAGCGGCACCGGCAAGCCAGTATCCTCGACGTAGCCTGCGCCGCCAAACGCCTCCAACACTTCACTATTCACAACCACCGCCTGTTTGCCCGTGGTCAACTTGGCCAGGGAGGTGAGTAGCCGCAGCAGATGCGCTTCTTCTTCGCTGATGTCACCCGCCTCATCTTTGCCAATCAGCTCCACCAGGAAAAAAGTGAGGTGAAAAGCCGCTTCGGTTTCGGCCTGCATCCAGGCGAGGGTGTCCAGATGCAGCGGCTTTTCGGCCAGCGGCGCGCCAAAGGCCACGCGCCTTTGGGCGTAGCTGCGGGCCAGGGCCATGCCGCGCCGCATGAACGAGGCGGCCGAAATGCTGTTCCAGGTGCGCGTCAGGTGCAGCATGGGCACAATGTTGCGCACGCCATTTTTGAGACCCATGACGGGAACGGCCGTTGTGCCCCGCAGCATCAATTCGGCCGTGGGCACCTTGCGTGTGCCCAGCTTGTCCTTCAAGCGCAGCACTTCGATGTTTTGCAATTGGCCGTCTTCTTCCTGCGTTTCCAGGTAGAACAAGGCCAATCCTTTGCCACCGGGTGGATTGCCTTCCGGGCGAGCCAGCGTCAGTGTCATTTGCGAAGTGGCGGCAGAAGTAAACCATTTACGGCCGTACAGCAGCCATTCCTCTTTTTCGTTCAATTTGGCGATGGTTTCTGATAGCCCCACATCCGAGCCGCCTGTCGATTCGGTCATCCACTGGCCGCTGGTCCAGAATTGGTCCGGATCGCGGCTGGTGAGGTGGGGTACAGCGACGTCAATCAGCTCCTGGTTGCCGGAGGTGAGCAGGGTGCGGGTGGCCCCGTCAGTCATCGCCAAGGGACAGGTGTACACATCGGTGGAGGGATGGAAGAGGTAAGCTAGGGCAAATTGGTAGATGCGGTCGAAACGGCCGTATTTGCCCTCGTATGCCGCAGCTACCACCCCGTGTTCTGCCGCCAGCCGTTCCGCCTTTTGCCACAGCGGCGACAGTTCAATTTGGTCGATGCGGTTGCCCCACGGGTCCCACTGCGTCAGAACAGGTTCGTTGAGCCGGTCAGCCAGCTGCATTTGGTACAGCTCGCCGCCAGCCAAGCGGCCCATCTCGCGTAAAGAAGGTTTAATTTCGGCCAGCACCTCTGGCGGCAAAACTCGCCGCAAATAAGATTGCAGCACACGGTCATCCTCAAACTGATTGCCTAATACAGGTGGGGTCTGATTGAATGGCTCTTTCATATTCATGATCTCTTCCTTAAAATAGCCCTCTCCCCAGAGGTGATGGTCACTTCAAAGAATTGACTATCACCTTAAGATAAGCCCATTGGATATTAACATGAATCAAATCATCCTCATCTATCATATGGAAAAAATGCAAAGTTGCCACAAGCAAACTTGTTGCAACTTATTTTGCAAACCGTACGTAACTTTACTTAAGCAGTGGGTTTTTACGGATAGAGGTTTTAGTAAAGCAACGGACCTAACAACGACCCCCCTAGCGACTCAAATAAGGAGATTGTCATGGATTTAGTTAGCATTATCTTGTGGATTGTTCTGGGTGGTGTTGCAGGCTGGATTGCCAGCATCATCATGAAGAAAAATGCTCAGATGGGGATGGTTGCCAATATTGTTGTAGGCATTATTGGTGCTGTCATCGGTGGTTTTGTGGTTGGTTTGTTGGGCTTGGAGCCGGCAACAGGCTTCAATTTTTATAGCTTGCTTGTTGCCATTTTGGGCGCAGTGATTTTGTTGGCCATTGTTGGCTATCTACGCCGCGCATCGTAACCAACATTTGAAAACTAGATTTTGAAGAAAACGGCTGGCGTATTGAAACGCCAGCCGTTTTTATTTTTTGGGTTCAGACGCCTCACCGAGGTGAAGCCTAGCTTATTTTTTGTTGCTAAAGATGCGCTTTAAGGCCAATCGCGTTTCCGGGAACAATGCGTAGAAGACAGAAACCACAACACCGCCATAAGCGGCCGTTGCCAAAAGGCAGATGGCTAATTTTGCCCCCACTCCATCATAGGTGCTTAAGCCCCATTGCAGGATGGCGCTGCTGACCATTGTGCCTAACATTGCCGAAATGAATACGGCCGTTAACCACAACGTTTCTTCTGCTGATAAATTTTCTAGCCAATGCTGCCACTTTTTCATGATGTCTATGATCCTCTACAAATGCTTGTTACCTCATCCAATAATAACTTCAGCGGGCAAAATGCATAATCCAACAGGTGACTTACAAAAAATACATAACGATCCTAACAAACAATCCTTCGAGAACTTATGGGAAAACGCTCTTAATACCTTCATTTTTAGGGAGAAATGCAGGGGAAATTAATACTAGTTGGGGGTGAGGCGTTTTGGTTAGAAAAGAAAAGACGGCCGTTTCCCGGGGGAAAACGGCCGTCCACATTTCTATCTGTTCAATAACAAAATCTAACCCAACTCCCCTTCAGCATAGGCACTGCGCAGCACTTTCTTGTTGAATTTGCCCACGCTGGTCTTGGGAATTTCCTCAACAAAGATAAACTTCTCTGGAATCCAGAATTTGGCCACCTTGTCCTGCAAAAAGGCGGTGATTTCTTCAGCGGTGAGATCCTGACCATCCTGGGTGGGGACAATGGCGGCTAACGGCCGTTCCTGCCATTTTTCATCGGGCACAGCAATAACGGCCGCTTCCAGCACCTGTGGGTGGGCCATGATGACGTTTTCCAGTTCCACGGTCGAAATCCACTCGCCGCCACTTTTAACAAGGTCTTTTGTGCGGTCGGTGATGTTCATATAACCATCAGGATTAATCGTCGAGACATCCCCCGTGCGGAACCAGCCATCGGTTGTCATGTAATCTTCCGACACATCACGCCGGAAATATTGACGAATGATCCAGGGACCACGCACTTGGAGTTCACCCATTGTTTCCCCATCCCAGGGCAGCGATGCACCCATCTCATCGACAATGCGCATTTCCACACCGCAAATCGGATACCCTTGGGTCGCCTTGATATTCCACTTTTCTTCGTCAGATAGGCCGTCGTGCTTGCCCAACAAATTACATACGGTGCCCAGGGGCGACATCTCCGTCATGCCCCAGGCATGGACGACGCTGACCCCCAATTCGCTTTCATAAGCCTTGGTCAGGGCGCGGGGCATGGCTGACCCACCCACAACCAGGGCGCGCACGCAAGAAATATCGCGCGGATTTTGGCGCAGTTCGTGATACAGACCATTCCAGATGGTGGGGACGCCAGCGGCAACGGTAACACGCTCGTTAGCAATCATGTTGGCCAGTGGTTCCGCCTGCAAGTGTGGGCCAGGCATCACCATTTCAGCTCCGGCCATAGCGCTGCCATACGGCAATCCCCAGGCCATCGCATGGAATTGCGGCACCACTGGCAAAACGATGTCCGATTCGTTGAGGCCCAGAGCATTGGCCTGATTTTCGCCATAGGTATGCAGGAACATGGACCGGTGACTATACAATGCCCCTTTGGGATCGCCCGTTGTACCACTGGTGTAACACAGGCCCATCGCCATGTTTTCGTCAGTGCTGAGCCAGTCAAAATCATCATCAGCGCCGTCAATTAAATCTTCATAGAAGAGGACGTTAAACAGGCTGGTTTTCACATCTCGGGGGGCATTGAACAATACGTAATGTTCCACACATTTGATCTGATCAGCGACACGTTCGTACAAAGGCAGCAGGCTGCCTTCAATGAATACAACTTTGTCCTTGGCGTGGTTGACGATGTAAGCTAATTGTTCGGGAAAGAGCCGGATGTTCAGGGTGTGGCAGACAGCCCCAGCGCCAGGAATGGCGTAATAAAGTTCCAAATGCTGATAATTGTTCCAGGCAAAGGTGCCAACCCGGTCACCTGGTGCCACCCCCAGCTTTGTCAATGCCTTGGCCATGCGCTTGACGCGTTGGTATAGGTCAGCGTAGGTATAGCGATGAAAAGAACCGTCTGGCTGCATGGTGATGATGCGCTTCTGAGCATACATGCGGTTCGCATGCTCCAGAATGCGATCCATCGTGAGTTGATAATTCATCATTAAGCCGTTCATAAAATGTTCTCCTTTTCTTGGGGTGAGGCAGTGGTGTACCAGATGTTACCAACTGTCTTATTTTACCAACTATGGTGATTTGAAGAGTGCAAATTACGGCCGTATCACCCCACAAAGCGGTGCTGTCCAGGCAAGCCGCTGGTGCTCAGCCAGGATGGCGTCGATGGCTTGGGCAATAGCCTCCGGGAATGGAGAGGTGCGACGGGTGTCGGTATTGGCGTGGGAGGTGACCGTTTCCAAGGTGGCCGCCAGCGTGCCGGTGGTTTCGTTGACCATGAAGTGGCTAAAATGGATACGCTTGGCGGTACGGCCGTTTACCCGCGTATAAATCGCCACCGTTTCGCCCACATTCACCTCTGCCAGATAAAGAATATGCTGCTCCAGAGCAAAAGCGCCACCGTCGGTGCTTTTGTAATAGTCGTTGTCCATGCCAAAAGCGGCAAAAAAGCGCCAGGCAGCAACGTCAAACAGACTCATGTAGTGACGAATGTTCATGTGCCCCATCACGTCCAGATACGTCTCGGGGATAACAGCCCTGTGAAAACAAGGAAGTTGTTGGATTTGTGCGACTTCAGTCATGCTTATTATGGGAGATTGGAGATAAGTAATTGATTTTCCTTAAAAATGCCAAATTTCTAATCCCCACTCTCTAATCTCCTGTACTTTTATATTGCCACACCCCATCAACCGTCGCCACCGTAATTGCTCCCTCTACCAGGAGCAAATCCAGGTAACCAATGAGCATCCACAGCCCAGCAAAGCGAAAGGCGACAGGATAATGAGCATACATCTGGTTTACGAGGGCATAGGCGGTGTGGTGGCCCTGCTGAATCAGCGACAGCGCTTCATCTTTGCGCTTATGAATTCGGTCACGCTGCTTCTGGATGAGCTGGCGATGGTTTTGGAACGGCTCGCCGTGGCCGGGATACACAGTGTCAATGTCCAGCGCTTCACAGCGGGTGAGTGATTCCATGAAGATAGGCAGGCTGGGCTGGCGTGGTTGGTTAGGAGACGGCCGTTCCACAATCGGCGTCGGAGTTTTAGGCAGCAGCATATCGGCTGATAAAAATAGGTGGCTTTCCGGCTGATAGAAGCAAGTCTGGTGGCTGGCGTGCCCTGGCATGTGCAGTACCTGCCAGCTAGCCCCACCCATCGCCAACGAATCACCAACCCTGAATGTATGAATACGCTTAGCAGGAACTGGCGAAATGGCCTCAGCTATTTGAGCAAAATAAGCCAGTATCATCTGCGCCATCTCAGCGGGGATACCTGCCTGGATCAAAAACTTTTCGCGGTAATACTCTGCCCGCAAGCCAAAATGCTTCTTGGGATCGATAAGCCATTTGGCACCCAAATCGGCAATCCAAACCTCCCCACCGCTCAGATTGGCAATCCTGGCGGCCAGGCCAAAATGGTCCACGTGAGGGTGGGTGATAATAATTCGTTGAATATCGGCAGGAGTGAGACCGTGCTGGGATAGGCCAGCTTGCAGCGCTGCCCAACTTTCTGGCGACTCAACACCACAATCAACCAGGATCGGTTCTGGTTCGGTGAACAAATAGCTATTTACAGAGCCTACATCAAATTCAGTTGGTAACTCAATACGGATGGGTTTCATCGGGTGATTGTATCTGAAAATTTTTTAGAGGAACTGTGATTTTCTAAAAAGCCATCACGAATTTTACGAATAACACAAATGATCCGAATATGTCATGCTGAGGTCCTCCGAAGCATCCCATTGAAGCAAAAATTGAGGACCGCCTTGTCAATGAGCAAAGATTTTGCCTGGTAATATTTAGAGGGATTCTTGCTGACAGCATCAGCTTCTGCGCTCAGAATGACAAAAAAAGCCAATATGCAGAAGGACACCCGGCATTAAAACAGTGGCGATTGCAGAACGGCCGTTTCCACCCACTCATCTTGTAACAAACGAGACATCTGCACGGCACGGTGCAACTGCCACAAATGGGTAGATTTGTGGAGGGTAGCAGCATGATTGGCAACGGCCGTTTCCAGTTCATCCAGGCCCCACCAGCGAAAGTCGCTGCCGGTCATGTCGTCACCGGGCACAACCGTGCCCCCTTCGTAGCGCAGCAGGTAGTTGATGCCCACCATGAAGCGCACATTTTCATCATAATGGAAGGTTTGACTGTGCAGAACGGTTAACGGCCGTACTTGAATGTTGCCCACCTCTTCCTTCACCTCACGCAGAATGCCGTCCAGCACCGTTTCGCCTGCTTCCAGTCCGCCGCTTACCGTTTGCCACTCGTTACGGCCGTTGCGGCGCGGCGAAGAAAGCAGCAAAAACTGTTCTTTCTCGTTGATGATGATCGCTTGCAGCGCGATGGCTGAGGTGGCAAACGTGCGGCCTCTTTTACTCAAAACTGTTGGCTGGTTATCCATTGGTGTTTCCTAATATGGGACGCAGATCAGCCTGATTTACCTGATTAAAAAGATCAAAAATCAGGGCAATCAGGCAAATCTGCGTTCTATTCTTTTATGAGTTCACCAGATGGTCAACCCGGCTTAAATAATGCAGTCGCCAGGTTTCCAAATTTGGCTTTCCCATGTATTGAAACAGCGTTACCCCTGTGTAATTTCCCCGAATGTCACATTGTCGGTAGGAGCCAATGTTAAAAATAGTATCCGACAAGGCATTCACTGTTCCACCATGCCCAACCACAATGACCGTCTCGCCTTGATGCCGCTTGATCATATCCTCCAGAAACATGCCAACACGCACCCGGTAATGCATAAATGATTCGCTTTGCGCCACAGCTGGGGCTACTGGCGAGAATGGAAACCGGTATGGGGATAAAGATGAATATTCCTGCGGCAGCTCATGATTGGGCAGTGGGCTGTGATCGATTCGATTATTGCCAATTTCACGCAACCGGTCGTCAAACGTAATGTTAAATTGATACGCCTCTGCCAGAAATTGGGCGGTTTCTCTGGCCCGCTGCATCGTGCTTGCATACAAAGCGTTAATTTGTGGGACTTGCTGCTTCATCCATCGGGCAACAGCTTGGGCTTGCATCTGGCCTTTATCGGTCAGCCCAAGGTCCAACTTGTCGCGTGTACGGGCGTCCTCAACAGGGACATTGACTTGACTTTCTCCATGCCGAATTAAATATAAGTGCATATGGGTCTACTCCCAACTTATTGAGTGGCCAGCCAGTGCAGCATGGCCCGAATCTGGTCGGCGTGCCCGGCGGT
This sequence comes from Promineifilaceae bacterium (SeqCode), assembly GCA_050292445.1. Classification (GTDB taxonomy): domain Bacteria; phylum Chloroflexota; class Anaerolineae; order Promineifilales; family Promineifilaceae; genus Leptofilum. The sequence continues at coordinate 7,813 of JBNKLQ010000107.1, forward strand.
TTTGTAATAGTTGTGGACACTGTGCCACTGCTCCGTGTCGGGTACGGCCGTTTCATAGGCACAATCCACCAACGCCAGCACATCGACATCTTCGCTCAAATCCGGGGAAAGTCCACGCGCGATGGCCGCCCGGCATTGCGCTTCGATGGTGTCGAAATAGGCAATATTGTCCAGCAATAGCTGCCGCCCCGCCGTAACGGGCGCGTGACAGTACAACACCATCTCCGCAGGCAAGGCCGCCAACTTGGCCAGCGACGCCCGCATCTGCGGCAATCCTTCTGGCACACGAGCCACTGGATAAGGCAACTCGGCTGCATCGGCCGCCAGCACAGTTTGTATTTCTGGCAGATAAAGCGAGTAATGATCGTCGGTGTGGCCGGGGGTAGGCAGTAGCTCTACCGTTAAATCACCGCCGTCGATGACACATTTGTCGTGGATGAGCAGGGTTGGCGGTGTGAATACGACGTCGCTGAAAATTTCCGGCTCCAGCTCCTGCATTTTGGCCAGGTAGACATTTGCTTCGTCCCGTTGGAACTTGGGCGGGCTGAGGTGGCTGCCAATGATGGGTGCGGGGTGAACGGCCGTTTCCCCGGCAAACAACTGGTTCCCCCAACAATGATCGTAATCAGCATGGGTGTTGATAACCAACAGCTGCCGCCCTTCGGCCAAATAAGGTTCCGCCCAGGCCAGCATCTGCCTGGCGGTTTGCGGATTGATGACGGTATCCACCAGCAGCACAAATCGCTCAGTAATGATGATAAACGTTTGCACCAAACGGCCGTTTTGGCAAACCAGAATGCGCGCATCCCAGCCGCCATTTTCGATTAATTGGAGTTCGTTTGTGTGGGACATAGTGAGTAATTGAGCAATTAGGTAATTGGGAGATTGGGTCAATTACCCAATTACTTAATTACAGTTTTTAACCGGCTTGCGGCAAGGTAAAGGCAAAGTGACTGCCGACCCCATCAGGTCCAGACTCTACCCAGATACGGCCGTCGTGTGCCTCGACTGCCAATTTGCAATAAGACAGCCCCAGGCCAAAGCCACGGGGCCGAATACCGCCTGCTTCCACCTGAGTAAAACGGTCAAAAATGTGCATCCGTTCTTCGGGAGCTACGCCTGGGCCGGCGTCTACCACGCTGACTTCAACAAGATTGTTGTGGGGAACGGCCGTTATCGTCAACGCGCCGCCCCGAGGCGAATATTTAATAGCGTTATCTACCAGATTGGTTAACACCCGCCGAATCTGTGAAGGATCTGCCCAGACAGCGGGCAAATCTGCGGGGAAATTCATGACTAATTTCATCTCTCGCTTGGCCAGGGCAAAGGCATTGAGCTGCATCACCTCATCCATCAAATCCGCCAGCCTTGTTTCTTTTCGCTCGCCAGACGGCCGTCCCGCCTCAATCTGAGCAATGTCCAGCAGTGAATCGACCAAATCTTGCATTCGCAAATGAGACAAACGAGCAATTTCCAGCAGTTCCCGATTTTCCTCCAAGACATCTTCCGGCAGCACCAGCTCCAGCATATTCAGGGCGCTAAACAGGTTGCCCAGCGGATTACGCAAATCATGCACCACCAGCTCGCTCAGCTCTTGCCGACGCTGCTCCATCTGGCGCAGCGCTTCATTTTCTGACTGCAACTCCTCAACTTCGGCACTCAGCTCTCGGCCAATTGCTGTGTTCACCCGCGACATCTCTTCTGCCGCCCGCAGCCGGTTGCTTAAAATCTCCATCATGTTGGTGCTGAAATTGGGATCAATTTGTAGCAGCTCGAAAAAATCGTTGCGATGGATTCCCAAAAGCCGCACATCATCCAGGGCTACAATAGAGGCTGAGCGCGGTTTGTTGTCGATGAGGGACATTTCGCCCACCACTTCACCAGGACCCCGATAGTTGACGCTGGCCGGATTGATAAAATCGCCCTGCACCACCGCCACACGCCCGGACCAAATCAGGTAGGCAACGTCGCCATGCTGCCCTTCAAACACCACAATCTCACCCGGTTTATAACGATGCTCAATCATCACCTGATCCAACATCTTGCGATCTAATGATGAAAGCAAACTGACAACGGTGGAGCCTGCGGCCGTTTCTGAAGGGTCGATTGGCGTTGGCTGAGCGGCCCGGATGACTTCAAATTCTTGCTCAGATAGTTTTTGAGTGTTCATCATGGTGCAACCTGTTTTTTACGCCTTAAACGGGCCGTGGCTTCTACATTCCCAATGAAGGTGGTCTTGCTGTTGGTATCCGTTTCGGCTTCATTCCAATATCGTTGAGCCAGGCGTTCTTTAAGCACACTGCACGCTGGGAGAACCAACTCAACTTTCTGGCTCATTTCTGATTGTAATTATGCCGCATTTAACCAGAGTTGACACACTTGTTACCCATTGCCACAAGTTAAGCAAGCCCACTGCTGCAAAAAGATGCACGCCCACTTAATTTTCTGCTGGCGTGCCCGCCCAAAATCTAGAATGTTGTAGAATACGGCCGTTCCCCAAAGAGATCACTGAAGCAAGCATCCCCAACAAAAGGATTAGCCGATGCAAAAAGAGAACCAGGGCAAAAAGATTCAAGCCACAACGTTTCAATTTAAGAAGGTATCAGACACGACAAGCCTAGACCCGCTAAAGATGGAATGGAGCAAAAGTCTCACAGCGCCGCAAGATGATATGTGGGAATCTTTTATAAATGATGCGAGCCAGTGGGAAATTGCATTCAATAACCAAACAATAGGGTATGCCTGTGTCAATAAAGATAATCGTCTTTTACAATTTTTCGTTATCCCTGAATGGATGCCCGAAGGAACTCTAGTTTTTGAACAATTTATTCATCAACTTGATATCGAAGAGGCCATCATTGGCACAAATAATCCACTGTGTTTATCGACCGCCATGCATTTTCAGAAATCCATCCAAATTGAGGGCTATCTGTTTGTGGATTTCTTGCCAACACAGGTCAGTAAAAAAGAAGGGACCATAAGCCTGGCAAAAATAGAACGTCTTGAAGAGCTCGTTGAATTTTGCCACAAAAGCGCTGGTGGCTCTAAAGAGTGGCTTCATGGATACATAAGCAATTTGATAGCGAAAGGCGAGTTTTTTGTTTTTGAGAATGAAGTAGAAATCTTGGGGACTTTTGAAGTTCGGAAAAGTGAAAGCAATCCGAATGTGGCCAATATTGGCATGATTGTCTCCCCCCTTCACAGGAGAAAAGGGCTGGGCACCTTTCTACTGGGCAAAGCGAAAGAAACCGCACTGGCCTGGAGCAGGCAACCCATTTGTGGCTGCGATAAAGACAATTTAGGCTCCTTAAAATGTATCCACAACAATGGTTTTAGAAGCATTCATCAAATGTTGTTGTTGGAATTTAGCGTGAATTGATTCGCTCTTGAGCAGAATGCTGTGGGATACGGCCGTATCTAACATATAATTTTAGCAATACAGCAAGCGCAATCTGCGCCGAGACGGACCGTCAGGTGTGAGGATGAGCGAAGAAATTGAATTTGAAGAGCTGGCACCCTGGTTGGTAATCATTATCACCTTGATTGGTGGTGGGCTGCGAGTTTTTCTACTCGGTAGTAAAGGGCTGTGGCTGGATGAAACGTTCAGCGTGTGGCTGGCCAATCATGGTGTTGACGATATGCTGCATTGGATTGTCAAGATTGACCAACATCCACCTCTTTATTACCTCCTGCTTCATTACTGGATCGCACTCAAAGGGGATGCTCCCTATTATGTCCGCCTGCTTTCTGTCCTGTTCGGCGCAGGCACAATCCCGATAATTTACCTGATCGGCAAACGTCTGTCTGGGGCGATGATGGGAGTGGCGGCGGCCGTGATCCTGGCCTTTTCACCTTTCCACATCCGCTTCGCCCAGGAAGCGCGCATGTACACGCTCCTGACATTCAATGCCGCCGTGGCAATCTACGCCCTGGTCAGGTTGCTGACGGATTCACGCTCCGTCAGGCCCATTGGCAGCCAGTTTCAGGAATATTTGCACGCCTGGCGCACATCTAGGCCGGTGGAACCAGATACCGGAGGGAGAGCCTGGATATTCCGCCAACGCTATGCATCTATGCGTCAGTTACCTATCCAGGCCGTTGAGACGGACCTGACCTGGGTTGCATTTATCTTATTCTCGGCCGCGACGATGCTTAGCCACAATACGGCCGTTCTTTTTCCATTAGCCACCAATATCTTCGTTCTTAGTCTCATGCTTTTTCAGAGAAAGAAATTGGGGTCTCATCCCACTTTCCAGGCACCCTCTTTTAGGAATTGGGTGAAGGCTCAGGTTGGTATCTTCTTACTCTGGAGTCCCTGGCTATTTGCCTTTATCCAGCAAACCAGCAGAGTCTATCAGGAATTTTGGCTACCCAAACCCAGTTGGGAGACCGTGACCCAACTGCTTAGATCCTTTTTGAATGAAAATACGCTCGTTGAAGCCAACCAGGTACAGACAATCTGGGTCCTGTATGCGCTGGTGCTCTGTTTAGGGCTGGTACATTACCGAAAAAAATTCTCGCGCTTCTTATTACTGGCCACCCTGTTTGCCACCCCCTTCCTGGGTGAGCTGATCGTAAGCATCCGCCGACCGATTTTTTACGATCGAACCCTGATCTGGACAACGATTCCATTGTTCCTGGTCTTGGCGGCTGGTATCACGCAATTAAGATTTCGCATTCTTATGATCATGGCGCTGGGGCTTTTAGGCACAATTAACCTGTTTTCTGCTGGCGATTATTACAGATTCTTTCCCAAAGAAGATTGGAGCACGGCCGCCGGTTATGTGGCAAATTTCGCTGAAAAGGATGATTTGGTCCTTTTCAACGCCACCGGGGGTCAAATCCCGTTCGACTATTATTTTAAAACATATGAAGACCTGTATTCTATCCAGGTAGAGAAACATGGCGTGCCTCTCGATCTGTTCGACAGTGGCAGCCTAGAACCAAAGATGACAGAAAGCGATAGTGCCAGCTTGATTTCATTGATAAGCGAGCATGACAGAGTCTGGCTGGTTTACAGCCACGCCTGGTATACGGACCCATTGGGGTTAGTCCCGCAAACGCTGGCAGAGAAAATGAATTTAATCCGGCAGCGCGATTTTTATGGGGGGCAGGTTCAATTGTATGAAACGCCCTGAGAAGGGTACGGCCGTATCCAGTAAAAATCTTACCATTACAAAGGAACGTCTATGCACAAAAATGATATCGAAACGCTGATTGCCTACAACTTCTGGGCCGACAACGAGATTTTAAGCGCCTGCGAACGGATATCCGTGGCGGATTTCACGCGCCCGGTGATGCCCGATCCCGGCTGGCACAGCCTGCGCGGCACGCTGGTGCATCTTCTTGACACCGAGTATGGCTGGCGTGTCGCCCTGCAAAATTTGCCAGATTCCGGCGTAATGAGCGAGGCTGACTTCCCGGATGTGGCCAGCCTGAAAGCACGCTGGCAGGAAGAAGCGGCGGCCTGGCGTGCCACCATTGCAGGCCTGGACGACGCGGCACTGAATGCCGTGTGGCGTGAAGAAGGAACTATTCAGCGGACGCGCTGGCAAACGATCCTGCACGTAATAAACGACGGCACCCATCACCGCAGCGAAGCGGCTGCCATGCTAACCGGTTACGGTCACTCCCCCGGCGAGCTTGATTTTGAGGGATATTTGGTGTGGCAGGGGATGTGAGGAGAGTAACGACAGACTAATACCGAATGATACTCCCCAAGAAGCGAGACCCCCGGTTTATCACGGTGCGGCGCGGCGGCACCCTGCAAGACGCCGATCATCACCTGCTGGCGCTGTGGGCAGCCGATTGTGCCGAGCATGTACTTCATTTATTCGAGGCGGGGCAACCTGAAGACGGCCGTCCGCGACAAGCCATCAAACTGGTGCGCGCCTGGACGCGCGGAGAGGTTAACGATGTCTGAGTCCCGTGCGGCGGGTGGCCAGGCAGCCGTGGTGGCCCATGTCGCCGCCCACGAGCTTGGCGCTGCGGCCTATGCCATCAAGGCCGTGCAGGCAGCCGCGCCCAAGGGGAAGAGTGAGTCTGCCGGTCGTCGGGAATGCCAGTGGCAGCGCGACCAGCTCCCGGAAGCGATCCGCGATCTTGTCCTGGATGATCAGCGGCTGCGAAATGACATTTGCTGGTCGGACAAGTAAAGCGTCTAATAGCCCAAATACAATGAATGTGTAGCTTGCCTCGCGCGGGTGTGCTGCTCGTGGATTTCGTGCAAGTGGGCCACTCCTTTGGCATTGACTGTCGCCGCGATTTCCAAATCGCGCTTACAATTTGCGCAGAGACGAATTCGGCCGTAATCCCAACACAAACCTTCTTATCACCCCAAACCGTACCAAAGCAGATTTGAATTTACCCCAATTTTTTGTAAACTTTGCGTACGCGTTTTCATTTATCGGGTAGCCCAGCTAAATTTCAGGAGGCAAGCGTTCCAAGATGCAACAACAAGAAAACAAAAAAGAAGTATTGTCAGCTGTAAGACAACTTGCCGAATCCATTAATTCTGGCCGCACAGGTGTCGCTGAGATGTCATCGTTAGTAGATGCTACCTCGCGTGTTTCACTATCCCAATTAGGTACTTGGGAAAGGTTAATTCGTTGGGAATATCATAAAGCCTTGGCAGCCTCAACTCCTTCAAAATGGAAATTATGGGCACGGCCTGCACCTTTTCCAACATGGATAGATTTGTGCAGTGGGGATGGAATCAAACGTGAAAAGAGTTTACGCACTTTAACTGGAGGAGCCCCAAATAGTTTTTTCTTCGCCCTGGCTATTCGCCGTCTAAATGATTGGGTGCCTCAGGTTCGAAAAGCTGCACGGGAAACACTCCCTCTAATGGCGAAACAATCCGATCCCAAGCATGTTGTTGATGTTTTATGTGTCACTCTGCCGCACTGGAATAGTTGGGGGCGATTAAAAGAAGCAGACAAACAAGTATTATTGGAAATAGTTTCTTTAAAAGAAGTGGCTCATGCGCTTAAATCTAGAATTATTTCGGCTGCCTCTGGCCCAATGACTTCAATATTAACCCAAGCCGGTCGAACGGAAGCTCTAGACCGCTACATAAGTGAGATTGCACAGGAAGCAATTCAACCAGCAGTTCGGGCCAAGGCATACCAGAGTCTGCTTGAAGGGAAAATGGTGTGGTTTGAAGGACGAAAATGGGAATGGACTGATATACGATACTGTGAAGAGCGCTTAAAACCAATACTCTCTGAGCGTAGTTTATCTGTCACCGTTCCCTTTTTAGAAACATTGAAATCGGCCGCAATTGATCGCTCCCCTATGGTTCGGCGTGTTGCTGGAGACGTACTTATCCAAAGATTGTCAACAATCGGCATTGAATCAGTCCAGTTAGCAGAATTACTTGCATCTGACTCCTCTCCGTCGGTTGCAGAGCGAGGAAAATTTGCCCTAAAGAAATTAGAGGCTCTGGAAAAATGATCAATTCTAAGCCTCCTGACAAGTCAATTTACTTTGCGCATTCGGGCCTGGATCCAGCGAAGCCAGAATGTTGTAGAATACGGCCGCATCCAGTAGGCAGCGCAGCGAGACGTCGTGCCGCAGCAAGTAAAATTTTACCTGGGACAAAGACCACGCTAGAGCAAGCTCGAAAAAACATATGACCCAAAATTTAAGATTCGACAGAAGAGATGGAGAAATATATGAAGTAACTGACTCTACATTACTCGTCTTTATAGATGAGACTGGAGCACCATCAAGATCGGATCCTAATGCACCAATATTTGGGGTTGGTGGGTTGATAGTGGAAGGGAACAAATATTTTGATCAGGTTGAAATACCTTGGCACAACTTGAAAAACAACGCTTTTTCTGGATTCAAATCTCCATTGCATGCAGCCGACCTTAGACAACCAACCAGAAAACAAATAGAAACGTTAAACCACTATTTCAGATCACACAATTTTGGGCGTTTTGCCAACACTTGTGTCGACAAGACCATAAATAATTCTGGGCACAAAATTGAGGATATTTTAATGGCATTACTCTGGGACAGAATCAAAGAAGTCGCAAATAAAATGAAATGGGTAGATATTTTTATTATTTTTGAAGAAAACAACCACCTAATTCCATCCTTTAAACAAGAGTTTATGTCCAAAACACCTAAAACCAAAAACGGTCAAGCTATCAAGGTTAGATACCAGACACATTTGAAGGATCCGGTTTTTGCTGGTATGGAGGTAGCAGATTTTATTATTCATACAGCGGGTAGAGAAGCCAGAATTTTACGGGATCGACTTTTTGAAAAGAATGTTTCGGAATCTCAACCTGACTTCAAAAATGTATTTTGTGAAAAATGGCCTAATTCGTATCTTAATTTATCGAGAGCATACATAAGTGATGCGAGCTAACAATCAGGTCAACATAGAAAGTATAATTGCTGATCGCTTATGTGCATACAGTGTGCACATTGCCGTACAATTTTCTCCTTTGTTGCCCCGCTAGTTAACCACGCATTAGAACAATCGTACCTTCGCCCAATCTCACGCTCGCTTCCCCCACAAGCCAAATCCTGCATTGCGTCGCGCTTCACGACGGCCGTATTGCTCATGAATCTCGTGCACGTGGGCCACTTTCTCAGCAATGCCTGCTTCCAGCCAGGTCATTTCATCGTAGGCAAAAATTGGGTCAGGCTGCTCCTTTACTCGTCATGAGGTTTATCACACCTTAGATATGTCATCCGGCACTTACGCCAAAAACCAATTCTTGCTAACGTCGCCTGATGGCAAGTCTCAAAAATCACGCAAAATCATCACGGCTTGGCTTCCCAGGGTATCCCACTGAAGTGGACACAATTTTGCCGCATTCTTTCACAATTTTTTATCCCAACCAAATCCATAATCAAATAAGTGAGTGAAAGCCCATGAACAATAATCCCTACCCAACCCTCCCCACAGTTAGCGCCGACATGCTGTTCCTGCACGCGCCCGCCATTTTTGACTTTCGTGACCGCACCGATATTTATTTTCCCTACCTGAGCACCTCGGGCGATGTCCCCATTACCCCGCTGTACGACTATTTCCCCTTGGGTTTCAAATCCTTAAAGCGTGTCCTTTGCGAAAATGGGCATCAAGTAAAATTACTCAACCTCTCTTCCTTGCTGCTCAAGTACCCAAAAATTGATGTCACTGCACTCTTTAAGGCTATCGATGTGCGCATCCTGGGGATTGATCTGCATTGGATGGTGCATGTACAGGGCAGCCTCGCCATCGCTGAACAGTTTAAGCGCGTTCACCCGCATACGCAGGTGATTTTCGGCGGCATCTCCTCAACCTATTTCGCCCAGGAACTAATCCGTTATCCCTTTGTAGATATGGTCATGCGCGGCTACGACACCCACAAGCCCATGACTCAGCTGCTTGGCGCGCTGGACAACGACCAACAGCTGCACACAGTCCCCAATTTGCTCTGGAAAGACAATCAGGGCGACATTATCGACAATGGCTACACGTATATTGCCAGCACGCTTTCCTGTGGCATTGATTGGTCTACCGTTCCTGACCAACAACCCATCGGCTCGTCATTCCCCATTCAGGAAGTGATTGCCACGCAAAATGCAGGCTGTGCCTACAACTGCGGTTGGTGCGGCGGCTCACGGGATGCCTACCTTAGAATTAACCAGCTTGACCACAATATGAAATCTACCATCCACAAACCTTTAGAGGAAACAGCCTACGAATTCCAAACCATGGAGCAAATTCCCGACAAGGAAAATTATCATTTTTACACCGTTAATTCATACAGCGAGACACACGGCCGTTTTGATTATTTTCTAGATCGGATCGGGGAAGCAAACTTCAAATCAGTCAGCTACGAGCAATTTAAGCTAACGCCTGATGATGTCCTGAAAAAAATGGCAGCCACCAATCCCCGAACCTCTATTACCCTCTCGCCAGAAAGCCACGATGTACGCGTGGCAAAACTGGCCGGACGCGGTGCCTACACCTCAGCCGAAATGGAAAAATGGATCGCCAAAGCGCTTGATTATGGCATTTACCAGATCGACATCTGGTACTTCGTTGGCATGCCCCAGCAAGACAAAAAATCGGTTGAAGCAACGCTTGACTACTGCGATCATCTCCTCAAGAAATTTGAAGGGCAGCGCGTCTATCCATACATGTGCCCCATGATTCCCTTCCTCGATCCAGGCTCCACCTTCTTTGACCAACCAGAGCCACATGGCTACCGGCTGTTTTTCCGCTCTCTCGAAGAACATCGCCAGGGCATGATGCGTGCCTCGTTGATCAACCGCATCAATTATGAAACAAACTGGTTAAGCCGTGCCGATATTGTCCATGTTGGCTTTTGGGCGATGCGGCGCTTAACCGAATTAAAGGCAAAGTACGGCATCTACCCCAAAGGTGTGGGCCATCACATTTGCAACCGCATTGATGACGCCCTGACATTTACCGATATTGTTCACGAAATTGATTGCCTGCCTGACCCTAAAGTACGCCAACGAGAATTGGCGCGCATCGGTGACGAAATCCTGCGGCGCAACCAGCAAGTTTTTCGTGCCGAGGTAGCTAATCAAGCCTTCCCCATCCGGCGAGAGATAGGCGGCCGTTGGTTCGACGAACTGCTTTGGGACCAGGAAACTTTAGAACAGGCCAATCTATCGTTCTAGACAGATAGGTATTTTTACCCAGTTTATCTGGTGAAGACCGCTCAATGAGCGGTCTTTTTTTGTGCCAAATCCCCTTGGTGAAATGAGTTATTCCCTCGATGTGTGTTTGCCTGCTGTTCGTTATCCTGATGACGACAATAAATGATAAAGATAACGGAGGTAGAGGAAGGGATCGCCGGTATCGTACTCGGCACGCTATATCAGCGCTTTATGTAAATCAGTTTAAAAACCTTCTGAAAAAAATCGGAGGAAACATGAAATCTCTAATTCAGAAAAACAGCTTGATAACCTATTATTTGTTGGCAGTGGTCATTACCACAATTGCCTCGCTGCCGCTCATCCTGTCTACCCAAGGCATCATTGCCCAGCATGTCTCCCCAGAATGGCATCCACTCGGTGCGTTGGGACCCATC
>JBNKLQ010000108.1:0-18827 GCA_050292445.1 Promineifilaceae bacterium (SeqCode)
TTTTCAGCTTCATAATTCCAATTTTTCTTTTGCTGGCTGTCTATGTTGAACTCAGTAAAATCGACTTTTTTGTTAAATCCTAGCATGACAAAACGTTTCCCATGCAAGGCGCTTCCATCAGGTTGATGCCGAAACTCCTCATAATCGGCGCTATTCCTTCTGACTTTGGTACAATTTCTTCTAAAAACATCGGAACAGTAGTCTTTGAGATATCTTTATCCGTTACCAAAACAATCCGCCCGCCCTTTGAAAGTTCTCTTTGCCAGCAATGGGCAAACATACCGAGGCACTATCCTCCCCACTCACGCTTCCATTCACGCCCACACCAGCAAAGACCGCAATGCCCCCCGCGACGACACCAACATGGAAGTACGTATTGATGCCGCGACAACCTCTGAAAAAGAAACCGAAGCATTGGGCATTCGTGTGGGCGACATCATCGCGGTTGATCCGCGTGTAGAAGTTGGCGATACGGGCTTTATCCGCTCCCGCCACCTGGATGACAAAGCCAGCATCGCCTGCATGTATGGGGCCATGTTGGCCCTCGCCGAAGCTGGCGTGCAGCCCGCCCAAGACAGCTACTTTCACATCAGCAACTACGAAGAGGTTGGGCACGGTGCCGCCACTGGCTTTCCTGCCAATCTAACTGACCTTATTTCTATTGATATGGCTGTGGTTGCTCCCCAACAAACTTCAAATGAGTATTCTGTGACGATTTGTGCTAAAGATTCGGCCGGACCGTACCATATGCAGCTGCGCCGCGAGTTGGAAGCACTGGCTGAAGCCAATGGCCTATGCTATGCAACCGACATCTATCCTTATTACGGCTCAGACGGAGAATCGCTCTGGCGGGCGGGGGGCGATGTGCGTGTCGGCCTCATTGGGCCTGGCGTAGACGCATCGCACCATTACGAACGCACCCATCGCGACGCGCTAGACAACACAGCAAAGTTGCTTTTGGCTTATCTACTTGCCGATTAATAAATTACCTAATTCTTTACGCGACTTCCTATTTCAAGATAGTAGGAGATTGATTTTTATGAAGAAAATTTTGCTTTTGATAGCATTACTTTTACTGGTTGGCTTGGCTGCCTGTGGCGGCGAAGAACCAGAAGCAACGGCCACTTCGGTAGCGGATTCCCCAACGGCCGTTCCCACCGAACCCACCAGCGACACCCCCGTACAACAAGAAGCCAACGTAGACAGCATCGAAATTTTAATTCTGGAATCTTTTCCCGTGCAGGTGAATGTACGTGCTCGGGGCGATTTGCCCGATGGCTGCACCACAATTGATTCCGTAGACACCGTGCAGCAAGGTACCACCTTCAATATCACCATTACAACCTTGCGGGAGACGGGCGAACTGTGTACCGAGGCTCTGGTTCCCTTTGAAGAAACCATTTCACTCGATGTGCTGGGGCTAAGCGCCGGAACCTATGCCGTTAATGCCAACGGCATCAATGGGTCATTTACGCTGCAAGTAGACAATGTGGCACAGGCAGAACCAACACCCACCACCGCGCCAGCCGACACAAACATGGGCATCATAAACGGCCGTGTCTGGCACGATTTATGCGCAGTTGCTGGCGGTGAAGGAGATGACGAAAGCGCCGTACCGTCCGCAGGCTGCATTGCGTCCCCGGCAGGCGGCTTCCAGGCCAATAGCCTGTTGGATGAGGGCGAGCCTGGCATCCCCAGCGTGTTGGTTAGCCTGGGTGAAGGCAGTTGCCCCGCCGAATCCAGCATCGCCACCGCCACCACCGATGAAGATGGCGATTATGTGTTCACAGACCTTGCCGCTGGTGAGTATTGCGTCTATGTCGATGCCCTAGACATAGCCAACGAGCAGTTGCTCCCTGGTGCTTGGACCTTCCCCGAAAATGATGTAAGCAGTACGGCCGTTACGCTAGAAGATGGCGATCTGGTAACGGGCATCAACTTCGGCTGGGATTATCAATTTTTGCCTGTACCTGAGGTAGATTTAGCTAACTGCACCAACAGCATCGCCTTTGTGCAAGACATTAACGTACCTGATAACACCGTCTTTGCCCCTGGCGAAGCGTTTGAGAAAACATGGCAGCTGCGCAATATCGGCACCTGCCCCTGGACCACTGATTACAGCCTGATTTTTGCCGGTGGCGACGATATGGGTGCACCCCTCAGCGTTCCCTTGGAAAGCGCTGTCGTGCCGGGTCAAACGGTGGAAATTACCGCACCGCTTTCAGCCCCTGAAACCTTAGGCACGTATCGCAGTGATTTTCTGCTGGCCGATGCAGCAGGTAATCCCTTTGGCGTGGATGGCTTTGCCGACCAGGTCATTTGGGTACAAATTGAAGTTGGCGTGCCAGAAGCAACGCCTGAACCCAATTCGGCCGTTATCGGCGGCGTGGTTTGGGAAGATGTTTGCTTCTTTACCAGCAACGGCGATCCGTCAGCGGGCTGTGTGGACGTCAGCGCCGATGGCACCGGCTTCTACCGAGGCGATGGTGAACTAATCAACGAGCCGCGCCTGGCAGGCATTACGGTGAAGCTGGCGGCAGGCGCTTGCCCAGCCGACGCCATTGTGCCAGACAGTACCGTATTGGCAACGGCCGTCACCGACAATGCCGGTCTGTATCGCTTTGAAGGATTAGATGCCGGTTTGTACTGTGTCGCCATCGAGCCGTTCAGCTCAGAAAATGTCGATCTGCTCATCCCGGGGGATTGGACCTGGCCTAACTACGGCGTTGGGCTTCAAGGGATCAATTTATTCGCTGGTGAAGAGCGGTTAGAAGTTGATTTTGGCTGGGAGTTTCAATAGGTTTTAGGGTTAAGAAAGTCGGTTAGAACAATCGACTTTCTTAGCTTTTTTCATTTATGCAAAACCAGACAAACCTCTTATTTGTGGCCACAACCGATGCCAAACGTCCAGGGAAATCACAAAACCAGGATGCAGTTTTGGCCACAGTCGGCAAAACGGGCAATGGCCTCACGTATGGTCTTTTTGTGGTGGCGGATGGCGTTGGCGGTCTAAAAGATGGTAGCCGTGCTAGCCAAACCATTATCAATACCCTATCTGCCCATTTTGCAACCATCTGGCCCGCCATTACGGTCGTTTCCGACCACACCATCATGCGGTTGCGCCAGCAGCTTAAAAAGGCCATCTACAAGGCCAATGAAGCCATTCAAGAAATGACTAACACCAGTGATGAGCGCATGGCCAGCACCATTACCTGCGCCATCATCCTGGATCAGGTGATGATTGTGGCGAATGCAGGCGACAGTCGCACCTATTTGTATCGTCAGGGTCATTTGGAGCAGCTCACGCAGGACCATTCTTTGGTAGCCTGGCTGGTGCGGCAGGAGCAAATTACGGCCGAACAAGCCTTGACCCATCCATACCGTAATGTGCTCACGCATGCCCTTGGGGCCACGGACAAGCCGCAAATTGATCTGTTTACCCAGCGACTTTTCCCAGGGGATTGGTTATTATTGTGCAGTGATGGCATTTGGGGTACGCTGCAGGATGAAACATTGGCCGATTATTTGCAAACGGCCGTTTCGCCTGAACAGCTTGCGCCAATACTTATGGCAGCCGCCCAAGATCACAGCGACGATTTATCGCTAATTCTGGTGCAGCTCCCTTTAAAAACAAGTTGACAGCCACTTTCTCCGCGTCAAAATCCAGACACAAGGAAAAAGTGACTGTCACCTGAGTTAAGACTTCAGGAATAAATTGTGATTGAGATTCGTAACGTCAGCAAACAATTTTTCTCGCTCAAAGCCCTGGACAATGTAAACATCCAGGTTGGGCGCGGCGAAGTTGTAGGCCTGCTCGGGCCAAATGGTGCTGGCAAAACCACCTTGTTCAAACTTATTGCCGGATTACTTCATCCCGATAGTGGGCAAATACGGCCGTCAAACGGCCGTTGGCCCGCCATTGGCTACAAACCGGATCGACTGCTGTTCCCCAATCGGCTGCGCGTTAGCAACTATTTAACGATGACGGCCAGCTTGTGTGGCATTCCACCGGAAGCGCAAGAAAAGGCAGTCTTTGACGCGCTGGTAGAGGTAGATTTGGTCAGCCAGGCTAACAAGCGCATTGGCGACTGCTCCAAAGGCATGCGTCAGCGATTGGGATTGGCTCAGGCCATCATGGGCAATGCCCCCTTGCTGCTGCTGGATGAACCTTCCAACGGACTAGACCCCAATGGCCAGGCAGAGATGCAGGCGCTCATTAAAAAGCTGCATGTGGCTGGTAAAACCATTGTAATTAGCTCCCATCAGCTGGAGGAAATTACGGCCGTTTGCACCCAATTGATCATTTTAAACAATGGCCAGGTCCATTACCAAAACAGTATGGTTGAGGCACTCACCATCAGCCCCCACACCATCATTCAGGCAGATCGCGATCTGGTGGAAATTGCCGACACGATCCGAGCACAACATCCCGAAATCCGGGTGGAAGGAAACAAAATCCAGCTGCGGGGCGAAGCGATGAAGCTGCGTCGCGAGATTTTGGCTTTGCTGCTACAAGCCCAGTACGATGTCCTGCATGTGGAGCAAAAACATGTCACGCTGGCAGAAATTTACGCGAGGGCGGTCCGATGATCCAACGCATTTCAGTTTTAACCCGCTACTTTATTCAGTCACTCCTTTTTTCGCTGACGGGGCTCTTTTATCTTTTGCTGATGCTGGCTTTTTGGTTTGTGCTGTTTAATCCGCAGCAGCAAACGCCAGATATCGCTTATTATCAGCTGCTAATTGGTGCTTTTGGTGCGGGGTTGGTCTTTCTGGTTACGTTAAGCATGGCAGCCAGGGCCAATGATGCCCAACATTATCCTTTTGTGGTGCGGTTAAAGAGCCGGGTGGAGTTTGTAACGGCCGTTCTGCTCAGCAGCATCTTGGTCGCTCTCTTTTATCAACTCCTGCTCGCCGTTCTAGCCCTGTTAAATGGCCCGTCGCTCACTTTAGGGCATTTACTGGAAATTCCCCCCATTTGGCTAGCACCGATGGTGATGACGGCCGTTTTAGCCCTGCACGCCTCCGATTTCATTACGATTGGCTGGTCACGTATTTACGTCTTTGGCATATTGGCCATCTTGCTGTTTGGCCAGGGGCTGCAAAATGACAGCCTGTCCAGATTTGCTACTGGACTCAGCCGCTATGCCATTAACCAGGGTTGGGTCCAGATCAGCACCAACCTGGAAAACTATGCCAATACCCTGGCCCAAACCAACGAGAACATCATTAGCCGCCTGTTTGGCTTCGTTTTTTGGCCGTTTGAGGCGTTAGCCGACGGCATCACCAACGGCTACTTTACCGCCAATCAGGCACTCGCACCGGCTATTTTACTGCTGTACGCCATCGTCTTGTTTCTTCTGGCAGTCGATTTATTTGCCAATAAAGATTTAGAATTTACGGAGTAAGTGATCTCATGGAATGCTGGCATTGTGAAAGACCGGCCCATGCGGCCTGTAAATTTTGTGGGCGGGCAGTCTGCAAAACCCACGCCGAAGAAAAACCGTATATCATTCACTCTTACCGCACAACAACGGGCCAGTATAAAGCGTTTGTTGTGGCGGGGGCCGTGTGGTGTGGCATTTGCACGCCGCAGCAAGACCCCGTCACCCTCAAAGATTTAGAGTAGCGCTTACTTTATTTTCCCGGAGACTTAATACGCAATCCTGACTGCTTTAGGCAGTTTCCGGGAAATTAGACGCAAAGTTAGCGAATGGTGGGACGAGCCAACGCCACACCGACTATTAAGCCAATGATGACAGCAATCAAAAATAGTATGACCAAAAATGCAAAGGTTACCTGAATCATTGCGAACTCCTTATACCAGAAACCTGTTAACGCCTCCTGCTATCGCCTAAAATCGTCATTCTGACCACAGGGAAGAATCCCTCTAAAGACCACCATCCCAAGACTTTGCCCGCATAGGCCGATGTCCGTAGGGATGCTTCGCTTTGCTCAGCATGACAAGTCAGAAGTTTGGACCAATTATTATCAACGTAAATTGTCTATACCAGAGAAAATTGGTCCAATCTGGCAAGCTCAACGAAGTCAATTGATTTGCGGTGTCAAAAACAGCCGGTAGCCACGCCCATGAACGGTGAAGAGGTAGCGCGGCTCACGCGGGTCTGGCTCAATTTTACGGCGCAGGCGGCTAACGGCCGTATGCAGCCGGTTCAACTCATCGGGATCGGGATCGGCGGGTTCATTGAGGCCATCTTGCAAGATGTCATCATATGTGCACAGCTGCCCCGGATTTTGGTACAAAAACCGGGTGATTTTAAATTCCTGGCTGGTTAGCTCCACCGGCTGTGCCTCCACCCACGCCCGCCGGTCGCGATGATCCAGCCAGATGCCGCTGCTGGCCTCTTCCGGCACCGACTCTACCTGGATGCTTTGCCACTGTTCGGCCAGCATGGCCGCTGTTAACAGGGCGTGCACATACGCCGCCAGCTTGCGCGGCGTGTAGAAGGTATCCGGGTTAAAACTGGCAATTCGGGCAATAGCACAGTAGAACAGTGCCTGCTGGTAAGCATCCAGATCGCAGCCAGCTAACTGGGCAGCGTTGTGGCGCACGCGCTCAATAATCCATACTGCATTAATCGCCTCGGGCTCCAAATTATCGAGGTTAATATCATCAGGCAGATGGTTCACCTGGTTGAGTTTGCTCTCAATGGCCAGCCGTTGGCTAAAGGCACGATGGTCGAACAGGTCAAACTTAACGGCCGTTTCCAACGACACAAAATCGATGAGCAGCGGCGCCCGACCTACCTGGGCAAAATCGAGCAGCCAGGCATGGTTTTCTTGGTCTACCAACACGGTATTGCCATTGATACGGCCGTGGGTGATGCCCCACTGCGCCCGCCGCGTTTGCGGCAGCCGATTTTGTGCCAGCAGCATCACAGGGTTAGGCAAGCGATAGGTTTCATCACGCCCCTTTAAACGAAACGTAAGCTGACGGCCGTCTACATCCAATTCCACCACGTTCGCCGCCAGGGCGCGCTCTGCCAGGGCAGGCAACAGCCTTTGCAGCTGGTTCAATGAACCAATCAGTTCGTCCAAATGCAGCCATTGATGGAAAAAGGCATGGAGATCAGCCAGTTTGTTTTGTTCCCGACCCGTTTCATACCAGCCACCCAGATTGATTTGATACAGATGATCAATGGCTGGCAGTAGATCTTCAATAGCCCGCTTGCGGTAAAGTTGTCGAATCGTGGCCGTCGCTTCTAAATCTTTGCCCATAAAGGTGTAAGCCGTGGCACCATAGTTGGTGGTCATCGCCATATGCAGCTGACCTAAATTTTTAATGCTCAATCGATCGGGGACACGCTTTTGGTAACGTTGGTTTTCGGCTAGAACGGCCGTCTGGCTGCCACAAGAGACAATAAAGCGCGTTTCTGTCCCGGCTGGATCATAGGCAAAAACGGGGAGCATAAGACGGCCGTTATGCTGCGTAAATGCCTGCCCAATCGTAATCTGCACAAAATCATGGAACAGCTTGCGAAACAAATCTTCAAACTCAGCCGAACGATTAGCCAACCGAGAATCAGATAATTCAGGCAACAGGCAGTTGACCAACTGCAAAAAAGTATTGTGCGGCTGCCACTGAATACCTAACTCCCAGTTGATCGGCACATATTGCGCCAAAATCTCTTCAACAGCAGCTACCAATTTTTCTGGCGTCGTGTCGCGCTTGTCCAAAAACTCCGCCGCTGCCTGGTACCCTTGCAAATCCTGCTTGAGCACCTCCACCACATCCTGATAGGCGGGAAATTTGGTCAGGATGATTTTGGGAATTAGACGAGATGTTTGCTTGGCTACCATCAAGCCACTTTTGTCCTTTTCGTCTTTATCCCGCTCCATGCGTAAATCCAGAATGGCTAAATGCACCCGCTCTCCTTTTAGAATGCGGATGGCATCCTCTGGATTGGACGCGCTCAGTACGTTGAAACCCGCTTCTTCCAGCTTACTGCGGCATGTTCGCAGAAAGATCTGGTCATCATCAGCCAATAATATTTGGAAATCGGCAACTTTACTCACGGTACTACCTCCTCATGTGAACGATACAGTTCTACCGATGGGAAAACCTTTCAGGGCGGGCAATCCAGCAGGGCACGACAGCGAGCCAACAGCAGGTCATCCTCCATGGAACGACGCATATAATCAGCGGCCCCAGCCTGCAATACCGCTCGGGCCCGACGCCAGGTAGGCGAACTGGTTAGCACCACAATGGGCACTTTGGGAAAACGGCCGTGCAGCCCGGCAACCCGTTCTGCCAGCTCCATCTGCAAACCGCTGGCATCAACAACCATCATGTCCATCACGTTTATGCCACCCGATTCTTCTGAATCCTTTGCCAACACATCTTCTGTATAAACCGTTAATTGTCCTAATGAACCCAACACCTCTGTCGTGTGCTTAAGCCAGGGAGAGTGCTCATTATTACTTAAGATAGCTATTCGTTTATTAATCACCACCATGTCCCCTGTTTGGAAAAAAGTTGCCAAAAGATCAACGTTTCTCACCAATGCGTGATTTTGTGTAATCGGCATAAACTGTTTCAAGAAAAGCCAAGGCAATTTAGCCGATTAATTCAGTAAAAGCAGGAAGATCGCATTTATAATCTCAAAACTTTCTTGCTTTTACACAACCAAAAGGGGGCTAATGGTTGGCAAAATCACTCTTCCTTTCCTCTCTAAATCGTATGATCAACACAACTGGTGCCGATCGTAGATAGGCAGGCAGAGCACCATTTGGGTACCCTCGGGCGTTGAATCTTTGACGTAAACGTCACCGCCATACGTCTGTAAGATCGCCTGCACCATCAGCAAACCACGTCCCAGGTTACCGGCACGGGGTTCACGAATTTCTGTGTATTGAAATAAAACGGGCAGCAGCTCAGCAGGAATTCCCCGGCCGCTGTCTTGCACAATAATTTCTAGCGTTTGATGATCGGTAACGGCCGTTTCAATGCGCAGTTGCTGAACAGGACAGCCCTCCATTGCTTCAATCCCATTATCCACAACCAGATCAAGCGCCAACCGCAGCCATTCCGGGCTTACCCACACCGTCACCTGATCCGTTGGTGCCAATGCAGTTTCAGGAAAAGCTAATCGAGCATATTTATCATCCTCCCATAGCTGAGCCAGCCGCTCCTGGATCAGCTCATTAACAGAAATCGCGGCGGCCCCTTGTTCAGATCGCAACGGCGGGGTGATGGGATGGTTAAAAATATTTTCCGCCAGGCCAGAAATGATCTTGAGATCATCTGTGACGCCTTGAGACAGCACACCCTCCTCCACCAATTCTGTAATCCGTGGCAGCACAGTGTTTACCAGATTGCGAATGTTGACGGCGTCCCCCTCAATGCTGTGCCGCCAGGCGTTACTCGCCATACCCATCCAGGCTAAAGCCGTACGCGCCCCAACCAGCCCTTTGGTCTTTTTAAGTTCCTCATGTTGTGTGGCTTTGGCAATCGCCATGCCTGCCTGGTTAGCCAACGTTTGCAGCAAGGTCACCTGATGCTCAAAAAACTGCTGCGGTTCCTTGCTGTGCACATGCAGCACAGCAATCACTTTGCCTTCGGCCTGAACAGGCACCCCAATTAAAGAACGCCGCTTTTTGGCAATCACCGTGGGGTTAATGTTATCTTCAATTAACGAGTCATAAATCATGAACGGCTTGCGCTGTTCAATCACATAGCGGGTAAAACCACCCTCTACTCTGGCCGACGTGCTGTACTGCTGCGGCTTTTGCCCTGGACCCGACGAGGCGTAGGCTGGAAAATACCGCTCCTGAGCTTCATCCCAGAACAAAATGCTGCCACTGGTGGTGCCGCTCAACTCCATCGCCGCATCCAAAATAATTTGCAACATTTCATCCAGATTAAGCGTGCTGGCCAGAGAAACACCCATCCTTTGCAAAATTTGAGCCTCTCGGAACGCTTCCGCATTTTGGATGGCAATAGCCGCCTGCGCCGCCAACGAAACCAGTGTGGACTGGTCTTGCTCGCTAAACGCATTGGCCTCTGGATGCTCGATATTGATGACGCCAATAATGTTGTTATTTACCCGGATAGGCACCACCAGTTCTGAACAAGTCTCGTCATCATGAATGATGTAGTCAGGGTCTTCCCGTACGTCGTGCACCAGCTGTGGTTGACCTGTTTTGAAGGCGCGGCCCGTGATGCCAGCTTGCCCATCGGTTTCTAAGGGAATGCTTCCTACATTTTTATGGAGTGCTACCAGGGCTTCCGGCGGATAGGCCGCTAAAAAGTCGAGCTTGCTGCCGCTATTCATCAGAATGCAGCTAAAACGGGCTTTACGGCCGTTTGCCTCCGTCAACTCCCATGCTTTTTCAACGATGGTGTCCAACGTGCTGTTGATATCCAGGGAACTAATCACCGCCTGGCCCGCTTCATACAGCACACGCAAGGCAGAGGTCTGGCCCTGCGCCTGGGCAAACAGGCGGGCGTTCTGAATCGCGTTGGCCAGCTGATTGGCCATCGTTTGCAACGCCCGTATATCCTCATCAGCCAGATGCAAAACTTCGGTACCCTGCACATCTAGCACGCCAATGACGTTGCCCTGCACCTTCAGAGGGAAGGAAAGTTCTGCCTGGGTTTGGGGTAGTTCAGGATTGGGCCAAAAACGCTGATCCTGCTTTACGTCAGACACTAAAATGTATTCGCCGCGCCGCACGGCCGTTCCCACCAAGCTTTGCGATCCAACCGCCAGTTTAAAGCCGCTCTCTACCAATTTACGGCCGTTTGGCGAAGATGCACTGCGCATCACAGCAAATTCATTGGCCGGGTCTAGCAGGAAAACCGCCACATGATACACATGAATCCGCTCAGAGATGATATGAACCACATTGTCCAGCAGTTGATCTTCATCTAGCTGGCTGTTGGCGTAACTGGCCACCATCGCCGCCGCGTCCAACAGTTCCGCGTGACCGACTACTTTGTGATACAGTCGCGCATTTTGCAAAGCAATGGCCGCCTGCCCGGCCAGCGCTTCCAGCGCCCGCGTGTTTTCTGCATCAAATGCATCATATTCTGAATGCTCCACGTTAATCACGCCCACAACTTCATGCTCCAAAATGATGGGCACGACCAATTCAGAAAGCGTGGTTTCGTGAGAAGGCAAATAATCGGGGTCTTCCCGGACGTTTTCTACCAGTTCAGAAAGCCCAGAATCAAACGCCCGCCACACAATGCCGTTACGGCCGTTTCTGCCCGACCCGCGCGAAATAATGCTGCCGCCTACGGCACGCCGCGTTTGGTGCAGCTCTTCAGGTGGATAAGCCGCAACTAGAATTGCCTGGTTGGGGTCGTGGCGCAGCCAAATACTGGCATACGTAATCTGCCGATTAGGGAAGCTGACCAACCGCCACGCCTGCTCCACAATATGGTTAAGCACCTCGTCCCGCTTGAGGGTCGAGTTCACCGCTTTCCCGGCGGCATAGATAGCTTCCATGACGGCCGTTCGCCGGTTGCGCCGTTCAAAAAGCTGGGCATTGTAAATGGCCACTGCCGCCTGGTTGGCAAACAGTTCCACATGCTCCAGCTCCTCTTCCGTAAAGTGGCGCTGCTGCCGGTGAAAAATAAACATCACCCCCACCGTGGCAATACCCACGCTAAGCCGAACGGCCGCATAAGAGGCCACATCTTCTCCAGCCATAAAGCCACTATCCGTAAATAGCTGGTCTTCGGCCGCATTGTCGGCAATTTGCATCTTTTGTGCATGGTTCAGCATAAACATGACGGGGGAATCAGGGGCTGGTGGTTCGTGGAACGGCCGTTCATCTCGAACCCCATAGATGGTTGGTGGCAAAATTACCTTGTTCTTTTCCTGGTCATACACATGCAGCGTAACTGCATCGCAGCCCAGCGCATCATGCGTGCCCACCACCACAGAATTTAAAGTCTCTTCCAGCTTGGCCAGCGTGGTTACGCTGGCCACAATACTCGACACCTGCCGGGCCTTGCCCAAGCGCCTCAGCAGCCGAGCATTACGCAAAGCCAATGCGGCATGATTAGCAAAGGTCTTGGCGATGTCTTGCTCCTCGGTCGAGAAGCTGTGGAGCGAGTTGTAGTTAACATAAAGCACACCCAGCTTTTCCTCGCCCACCCGCAGCGCAATCCCCTGGAAACTACGTACGCCCGTTTCTTGGAGCAGGCCATGCGTCGTCTCGCCGATAAAATGGTACTTTTCCAGATCGTCTACATTTTGGACACCAATCCAGCCCAACTCCATGGCGGTTTCGGCCGTACCCCCTTTGCTTGGCCCAGCTTTAATATGCTTTTGCCACACTTTCGCCGGAATGCCAGAATGAATGGAATGTTCCAGGTCAAATTTGCGGTGCGTATTGTCGTAAGACCAAATCACGGCCGAATCTGACTGCAACACCTGGCGCGCCCCCAACACAATCTGCTCCAAAACCGATTGCAAATCGGCAGCTACCGCCAGCGACTCAGCCGCCTGGCGTAAATGTTCCAGCTCTTTGAGGCGGCGGGCATTTTCGTAGGCGATGGCTGCCTGGTTCACATATAGCTGCAAGGCTTCCACTTCTGACTGGACAAAGCGACGTGGTTCGGAATAATAAACCCACATCACGCCAATGCGCAGCCGGTTGACCGAAACGGGTAAACCGACAGCCGCCCGGATGCCTCGCTTAAAAAAGGATGGATTGGCCCGCTCTTTTTCCCGCTCAGAATCTTCTACAATTTGCGGCTGCCCGCTGCGCATCACCGCCATCGAAAGGCCATTGGGACGAATAGCGCTTTCCACATCCACATCATCCGAATCAGACAAGATCAGGTCGGTGATAGTGCCCGTTTCCATATCGATGAGTACCATTCTGGCTCCGCTGGCGTGGGCTGTTTTTTGCGCCTGGTGCACAATGTCCCGCCAGACCAAATCGGGGTCTGTAGAAAGCACCAGGGCATTGCTGGCGCTGTAGTAGGTGCGCAGACGGTTGCGGGAAACGGCCGTTTCCTCCAACAACCGGTTCTTTTCGATGCCCATTGCGGCCGTATTGGCAAACGTCAGCAGCCGCTCCTCATCTTCACGCGTGATCGGGTTTTTGGTAAATTTGTTATCCGCCACCAGCAAGCCAATCGCCTGGTCTCGCGCCAGCAGCGGCACAATCACCAACGGCCAATCTGGCTGGAACAGCGCCACAAACGCCTGCGGCAACCGATCATATTCATACTGCGTCACCTGCAAGCTCTTGCGCTGCACAATCACCCGCGAGAGCAAGTCGGTTCCGGCCGTTTGCAACGGCACCTTCAACTGCAAAATTGCCTCGCCCACTGGCGTCAGTTTAATGCCTTCTAAATCCAGATATTCCAGATACCGCCCAAAATCAAACAAACCTTCACGATGATCCCGCGCCCAGTCCTGGTGGCTTTGTTGGAGTTCAAAATTGCCGATGCCCATGCTGCCCACCAAATTTTCACCCCGATCATCCAGCAGCAAGATGGCCGCCCGGTTCAGGCCCAGGCCATAACCGGCCGTCACGCCCGTCAACACCACATGCAAAATCTTGTCCATCTCCGTAGAAGATTGAATGTAATTGCCAATGCGGTGCAAAATCTTCAATTGGGAAAACAGGCGCTGTTCCCGGCTAATAATCTGAGAGGTGTGCAAAGCAATGGCGGCTTGCAAGGCAAACCGTTCCAAAACCTCAATGTCTGCTTTGCTCAAGCGGTGGTCGTTTTCTTCATCGGCGACAAACAGCACGGCTTCCACTTCACCGGCGTGGCGCAGGGGAATAGCCACCACGGTGGCAAAATTGTATGCTTCCCAAAGCGAGGTGCGGTTGGGCCACTGATCATACTGATTGGTAAAGCACGTTTCACCGAGCCGGGCCACCTGGCCAATGATGCCATCAGCATGGCTGATAACACTGCCAATCAACTCGGTTTTTAAACCGTAGACATCACTCAGAGTCAATTCGCCCATTTGCGGACTGTTGAGGAATAAGCCGCCTTGGGCACAATTCACCAGGTTGGCCGCCAGACGAATAACTTCACGTAGCAAGACCGGGGATTCTTTGACACCACGGATATTGCGGGATGTTTCATCCAGGCTTTCAAAGAGCTGGTTACGCCGCCGGGTTTGCTCATATAAGTTGAGCCGGTCGATGAGAACGGCCGTTTGCTTGGCCAGGGCAATGGCTAAATTTTGCTTCTCCATCGAGAGAGCGGCCGTTTCTTCTGCCCGCAGCTCGCCCAGATCCATGATCCCCACAACCCGATCCCCGCTGCGCAAAGGAATGACCAACAAAGACTGAATAGAATGAGACAGTCTGAGCCGCTCAGCCCAACTTTGCAGGATGTGCCGCCCATGTCGCCCATCTTTGCGAATCAGGCTAGCGGAACGTTCGTACAGCAGCTCATCTAAACGATGCCATTCAGACACGGCCGTTTCCAGCCCAATTTGCGGCTCCCACTGCCAGCCATCATTCACCTGTTGCAGCGGGTAAACTGCCTGGGTGGTTAAGATTTGCTGCTCTTCATCCAGCAAAAAGATGCGGCAAAATGAAGCGCCCCAATGGCGCACCATCATCTGGGCCAAATCTTGCAGCCCTACGGCCAGATTATCTGCTTGGGCCAGCATGTTGCTGGCCGACACAATCAGGTTCAAGCGGCGCTGCGTCTCCGTCACCGAGCGCATATCACGAAAATAGCCAACCACGCCCGTTTTTTCGCCATCAGCATCGTACTGCCAAGTGACCGATAGACGAATGGGCACAGGCTTATTGTGTACATCCAGCACCACCGTCTCGTAATCACGTAACTGCCCATCTGGGGCCAACAGAAGCTCCTGTGTGATGTGCCGCGTCTCTAGCGGATCGGCAAAAATGGAGCGAACCGGCAGCCCCAGAATTTTTTGGCGCTCATACCCCAAAATGCGCTCCGCCTGGGTGTTGTAAAAGGTAATCTTGCCCAGCCGGTCGTTGGTGATGACGCCATCGACGGCCGTTTCCAGCAAACGCGCATAGCGCAGCTTGCGCTCATTTATTTCACCCACCAGCCGGGCACTTTCAATGGCTACGACCACCGTCCGGGCAAACAAATGGCCAATCCATTCATCCTCTTCCGTAAAAAAGTATTTCGGCCCGATATCCCCTCGCCGACTCTTCTTGTTGTCCAGGCGCAGCAAGCCCAGCAGCGTGGGTTCCTCCCCAGCAGTTGTTTGCGCCAGCAGCGGAATGGCTAACATGCTATAACATTCGCGTGACTTCATATAGGGATGTTCCCGTCCACGCACCGCCGGATGATTCACAAGTTCTTCGCCATGCGCCTTGAATACCCTTTTTTCATAGGCAATGTGGCCGGTCAACCCAGTGCGGCGTCCCGTGCGAATTTCAAATGTGCGCCCTTGCTGAATGCCTTGGGAGATATAACCATAACCTGCCTCAAAACTTAAAAAGCCGGGTCGGCGTACCAGCAAAATGGAACCGGCTTCGGCCTCTAAAATTTCAGTGGCGTGTTGGGCAATTAAATGAAGCATCTCATCCTGCGAAATACGGCCGAGCTCGCTCATGATTTGGCCCGCCGCCAAGGACAGTTTTTGCAAGCGATTCACTTTTGTGTGATCGCGCAGCACCAGATCAGCATTGGCAAAAACGATCGCCGCCTGATCGGCAAAAACCTGTAACAAACGGGCATCTTCCGGCGTGAATTCACGCCCTAAATCATCATCCACGTACAGCACACCCACAATGTGATCTTGCCATTTCAGGCGTAGCAATACTTCGACCACGGCGCTATCAGGTCGCTCTTTGGCAAAGGGGCCTTTCTTGCCCTCAAACGCCGCGTAATGGGGCACAATCAGATGGGGATCGCCAGTCGCCACCAATTGCCCGGCCATGCCTTCCCCTTTTTTAAGGGTCGAACCACGCATTTTGCTCGCTTTACGGCCGTAATCCACTACCACCGTCAATAATTCATGCGAGGGATCGTATTCATAAATGCCGCCGCTTTTGCCACCCAGCAGAGTTACCGCCTGCTGCAAGATCAGGCACAGCAGCTCATCTCGCTGTGATTGATTGGTGATGGCCCGCGTGGTTCGGCGCAAGGTAAAAAGCTGCGACTGTTTATGCTGCACTTCACGTCGCCAATGGTCCGTCTCGTTTTGGTTGGCAGCAGCCAAACGTTTTAAATGTAAATAGTCCGCTGCATCCTGCACCGCCAGGCCCAGCTCCGGCAGTTCCGGCTGCGCGGGCAGCTGCCGCTGAACACCAACCCGCCGCAGCTGCACGGCCGAAAACTGACTGTCCGACAAAATAAGCGTGAACAAGTCCGGGTATTGCTTTTTGAGGTACGGCATGAGCTGCCGGAGAGTAATGATCGGTTTGGGGTTTTTATGGGAGGGCAGGGCATCAGGCAGGAGCAAAATATGGAAACGGCCGTTCCCCACACCGGCCCCTTCCGCCAAAGCTGTCAGCACATTTTCGGCCGTCTGCACCACCAGCACATGAAAGCCACACTGACTCTGCAAATATCGCTTCATCTGGCTGCTTCTCTGGGAATTTTCTTCAGCAAGCAAAAGATTAAACGTTGGTTGTTGTCTCATCTGACTCTCTCCAAAGTGCGATCCTGGGTATTTTGTTGCACGCGATGCTGATTGTGTAATCGGCAAAAAGATTTTATGAAGAACCCAGAGTGATGCGAACAGGCACTTAACTTTATACCACAAGATAAGAACAGAACTCTGTCACTTTTCTGTCAATTGCCCAACAGGACAGATTGCCAGCGCTGTACGATTTGGCTTATTCGTGATGCGTAACGCGTGAAACGTGATTTACTTTCATCACGCTTCACGTTTCACGCATCAAAATTCATTTGTGTTTTTGAAGGGAGGGTTGAGCCGTTAGCGGTACTTCTCGCGGAGGGCGCGTTCGACCTGGCGCTGGCTGTCGCGGCGGGCCAGGGTTTGGCGCTTGTCGTGTAGTTTTTTGCCGCGCGCCAGGGCAAATTCCAGCTTGGCACGGCCGTTTTTCAAATAAAGCATGGTGGGAACGGCCGTTAAACCTTTTTGCCCCAGCTCGTCCAAAATCTTGTTGATTTCCCGACGATGCAGCAGCAGCTTGCGTGGGCGCGTTGGCTCATGGTTTTGCACATTGCCATGTTCATATTCAGCAATGTGAGCCTCCACCAGCCACAGCTCCCCGTCGCGTGGCTGCACATAGGCACGGGCCAAACTCACCCGGTTAGCCCGCACCGATTTAATTTCTGTGCCCGTCAGCACCAAACCTGCTTCAAATACTTCCAGCAGTTCATACTCGTGACGGGCCCGTCTGTTCTTGGCAATAATCTTTTTGCCCGATGATTGTTGTGTCATACGATTATTCGTTTGGGAATGGTTCCCAGATGAACGCTGATACCGCCGATTAAATCAAAAAATCAGCGTTCATCTGCGTTAATCAGCGTCCAATTACTATTATTCGCCAGTTTGCAGATATTCAATTGCTCGATCAAGCTGAATATCTTCCTCAGCATCAAATTCCATTTCCACAATAAAGTCTGGTGTAATGCCCTGATCACTAATCGAGTTATTATTGGGCGTATACCAACGCGCAATCGTTACCCGCAGCTCCGATTCATCGGAGAGTTGATATACCTGCTGTACCGATCCTTTGCCAAAAGTGACGTCGCCCATGATGACGGCACGGCCGTTATCCTGAATGGCCCCAGAGACAATTTCTGAAGCGCTGGCGCTGCCGCCGTTCACCAGGACCACCAGCGGCAATTCCTCACCCAAATCGCCATCCTCTGCTCGGAACACCTGATCCAGGCCCGCGTTATTGCGCTCATACAGCACCACGCTGTCCGTCAAGAAGAGGTCGGAAATGCTGATGGATTGGTTCAGGAAGCCACCCCCATTATCCCGTAAATCAAATATAACGCTTTCTGCCCCTTGATCCAGCAAAGTTTGCAGGGCTTCAACCGTTTTCTCCGTCGCGGTCTGGTCAAAGGTGGTCAATTTAATGTAGGCGATATTGCCTTCCAGCATTTCCGATTCAACCGTGGCAATCTCAAAGCGCACGCGGGTAATGGTAAACTCCAGCGGTTCCGCCTCGCCCTCACGCACAATGGTGAGCGTAACGTCCGTCCCGCGCGGCCCACGAATGCGCAAAATCTTTTCGTCAAAGGAGAGATCTTCCACTGACTCACCATCAACAGCAATAACAATGTCTCCCGGCAGCAGGCCTGCAAAATCAGCTGGCTGGTCAGGAATAGGCCGAACAATCTCAAAAAGCCCCTCTTCCGTTTCGCGCACGAAGGCGCCAATGCCCTCAACAGAACCGCCAGCATCTTCACGCAAACGGGCGGCCACTTCAGGGCGGACAAAGCGGGTATGTTCGTCACCCAACGTATCTAATGAGCCTTCGATAGCTGAATACAGAATTTCTTGATTTGCCGGAATTTCGCCATCAAATCCTTCTTCAACCAAGCCCCATGCTTCAAAAAACAGCTCGAAGTCAATATCTTCTATATCTTCCAGGCGGGGTGCGGCTGGCTCATTTTCTTGGTTCCCGCCTGTGTTTTCAACGGCCATATCATCATCTTCTTCAGCTGGACTCTCACCACCTTCTGCACCGACAACTATCGGCACTTCCACCTCGCGGGTTACTTCCACTTCTCGGGTCACTTCCCGCAGCTCGGTGAGCGTTTCGGTAACTGTTTGGTCTGTAGCGGTGGCCCGCCCGATGGCAAAACCAGCAACGGCCGTTCCTAAACACAGCAGCAAGCCAGCCACAGCCATAACAAATAACATGGTTCGATTGCTGCGCGGGGGTTGATTGGTTGAATTATC
>JBNKLQ010000109.1:0-18799 GCA_050292445.1 Promineifilaceae bacterium (SeqCode)
ATGGTATTCATTGGATGTTTAACGTCGTTACCGGGCAGGCGGGACAGCCTAACGCCGTGCTGGTGCGGGCTTTAGAGCCAGTAGACGGCATTACGTTGATGATTGAGCATCGGGGGGAACGGCCGTTAACCCAGCTTACCAACGGCCCGGCCAAGCTTACCCAGGCCTTAGTCATTGACAAATCTCAGAATGGGGCAAACCTTTGCCAGCCAGATGGGGTTATATGGATAGAAGATGCACCTGCTGTGCCCCAAAGTCAAATTGCTGTAGGACCACGTATTGGCCTCGGCAAAACGCCGGAACCCTGGTATTCCATCCCCTGGCGTTATTGGCTGGCAAACAATCCGTTTGTCTCCAAATAGCAGTAAATTTAAGGGACACAGATAAACACAGATGTTCACAGATAGAGGGTTGAAATCTGTGTTCACCTGTGGAAATCTGTGTCCTGTTTTGTAAGGAGACGACATGAGCACAAGCTCAACACCATGAATGAAAATCAGCAGATTTCGCAGATTAACCAGATTTTTCTCTGCGCCTTCTGCGTCTCTGCGTTTAATTATTTTCAGAGGAGAGAATATGAAGCTACTTGAAGGAAAAAAAGCACTCATTTTTGGCATTGCCAACAAAAATTCCATTGCCTGGGGTATTGCCCAAGCGCTCCATGCCCACGGCTGTGAACTGGGTTTTAGTTATGGTTTTGAGCAATTAGAGCGGCGGGTACGGCCGTTGGCCGAAGAGCTCGGGGTCGAATTTGTGGAAGAGTGCAACATCGAAAGTGATGAAGAGATTACGGCCGTCTTTCAAAAAGCGGGCGATCATTTCGGTAAGATCGACATTCTGGTACATGCCATTGCCCACGCCAAGCGGGAAGACTTAATGGGCACCTATGTAGACACCAGTCGGGATGGTTTTCAGCTGGCAATGGATGTAAGTGTATACAGTTTGGTCGCGCTGACGCGTGCGGCCGTTCCATTGATGACAGACGGCGGCAGCATCATTTGCCTGACTTATTATGGCGCAGAAAAAGCAGTGCCCCATTACAATGTGATGGGCGTGGCTAAAGCTGCTTTGGAAGCCAGTACGCGCTACCTGGCAGCCGACTTAGGTCCGCAAAATATCCGTGTCAACGCCATTTCTGCTGGGCCTATCAAAACCTTGTCCGCCGCTGGCATTGCTGGATTCCGCAAAATTCTCAAGTACACCGAAGAACGTGCTCCCTTGCGTCGCAACGTGACACAGGAAGAAGTGGGAAAAACTGCCCTCTGGTTATCCAGCGATCTGAGCAGTGGTGTGACAGGCGAGGTGGTTTACGTTGATGCTGGCTACAATATTTTGGGTATGCCAGAGCCACCAGAGAATTGGTTGTAAGCGCAAGCGTTTTTTGCTTGACACTTCTTCCCATTTAGCTATACTCATCTTAACTGTTATTGCCGCAATGGCAGTTAACAATCATTCACAATCTTATCAGGAGCAGCAGAGGGATCGGCCCGGTGAAGCTGCAGCAACCCCCAATTTTGGGAAGGTGCTAAATCCGTCAGCATTGGCTGAGAGATAAGAGGTAATCGCAAATTTTGCCAGCCTCTTGCTTGCCAAGAGGCTTTTTTTTGTCAATTTTGAATTTCACAGAGCCACTGGCCTAAAAATGTATTTGTATGATATCGGGATATCTTATTCAGGTCAGTCTAGGCTCCCATAGGTGAATTTCAGTAAAAAATTGGAACTGAAATTCACAACTTACCATTGGAGGTAAAGTAGATGACAACATTTATGAAAGCACCCAGCCTGTTGTTTACTTCGGAATCTGTAACCGAAGGCCACCCAGACAAGATGTGCGACCAGATTAGCGATGCTGTTTTAGACGCGTTGCTGGAGCTAGACCCCAACGCCCGCGTGGCTTGCGAAACTGCAATTAAAACTGGCTTTGTTCTCCTGTTGGGTGAAATTAGCACCAATGCTTTTGTTGATTTTGATAAGCTGGTGCGTCAGGTCATTGTAGATATTGGTTTTGATAGCAGCGACAAAGGGTTCGATGGCAACACCTGTGGTGTGCAGTCAGCTATTGCCAGCCAAAGCCCAGACATTGCCCAGGGCGTAGACAAGGCGCTGGAGTATCGTAACAATGGCTCGAACGAGGCCGAAGTAGAAACATTGGGCGCTGGCGACCAGGGGATGATGTTTGGCTACGCCTGTAATGAAACAGAAGCATTAATGCCCCTGCCAATTCATTTGGCTCATTTGCTGACGAAAAAGCTGAGCGAAGTACGCCGCAACGGTACGTTGCCTTGGGTGCGCCCAGATGGCAAGGCACAGGTAACGATTGAGTACAGCTACGGCAAGCCTAAGCGAGTTGATGCGGTGCTTATCAGCACCCAACATGCGCCTGAAGTGGACAATGAGTCGATTCGCGCCGGGATCATTGAGCATGTGATTAAACCAGTTCTTCCGGCCGAGCTGGTAGATGATAAACTGCGCATTTTTGTGAATCCTACAGGGCGCTTCGTGGTTGGTGGTCCGATGGGGGACGCTGGTGTGACTGGTCGCAAGATTATTGTGGACACGTATGGCGGTATGGGTCGGCACGGCGGTGGTGCATTCAGCGGTAAGGATTGCACCAAAGTAGACCGCAGCGCGGCTTATGCAGCTCGCTGGGTGGCCAAGAATTTGGTGGCCGCTGGTCTGGCGGAGCGATGTGAAGTGCAACTGGCGTATGCTATTGGCGTAGCTGAACCAGTAAGCATCAGCGTAGAAACGTTTGACACCAGCGAATTCACTTCGGATCAGCTGGTTGAGCTGATCGAAGCCCACTTTGATTTGCGCCCCGGTGCCATTATTCGTGATTTGAATTTGCGCCGACCTATCTTCCGCAAAACGGCCGCTTACGGTCATTTTGGTCGGGATGACATTGAAGCGCCGTGGGAGAACACAGATCGGGCTGAGCAACTGCGAGAGGCGGCTAAGAAGTTTACGGTCGTACCTGCCTGATCTTCAAAAAAAAGACCCGAAGGGTTTCACCTCCGAATTGTTCCTGGAGCAGCATGAAAAACCCTTCGGGTCTAGATGAAATAGTTTGCGCATAAATTCACTTTCGTTATAATTCTTCGTTGCCTGCAACTCGTTGTGGGCGGCATAAAAAGATTCCCAAAGAATCATTTACCATTAAACACACACCCGGACAGGCAAAATGTGCTTGCATTCATTTGCCGTAGCGGCCTTGATTTCTTCTGGCGGCTGCGCATTTGTTGGCCATGCAAGTTTTTGTCTGGATGAACGGTGTGGACGCGTACGCTGAAATCTTTTAACAGTGTACGACAAAACAAACAAAGGAGAATACCTCTATGGCCGTTGTTTCAATGAAAGCACTGCTAGAAACTGGCGTGCATTTCGGACACAGAACTCGTCGTTGGAATCCAAAGATGAAACCTTACATCTTTACGGAGCGAAACGGCATCCACATTATTGATTTGCAACAAACCTTGGGCATGATTGAAGATGCTTACAATGTCATTCGCGATACCGTCACGGAAGGCGGAGCGGTCTTGTTCGTAGGCACCAAACGCCAGGCGCAAGACACGATTGCGTTTGAGGCAGCTCGGTCGCGCCAGCCGTATGTGAATGAACGTTGGCTGGGCGGCACGCTGACCAATTGGCAAACCATTCGCCAGCGGATTGATTACCTGAAGCGTTTGGAAAAACGCCAGGAAGAAGGTGATTTTGATTTACTGAAGAAGCGGGAACGGTTGCGGGTTGAGCGCGAAATTGAGAAGCTGAATTTGCGTTTGGGCGGTATCCGAGACATGAAAGGCTTACCGGATTTACTGTTTGTCGTTGATATTAATCACGAGGAAACGGCCGTGCGCGAAGCCAATATCTTAGGCATTCCCGTTATCGCTTTGGTAGACACCAATTGCGACCCCGATGATATTGATTATCTAATTCCTTCAAACGATGATGCTATCCGGGCCATCAAATTGATTGTTGGCAAAATGGCTGAGGCTGCCCTGGAAGGCACGGCGCTTCGTCAAGAAAATGCTGACGAAGAAATCACCGATGTGGACAGCTATGGCGCTGGCTTCGACGGCATGGAAGACGTTGACGATGAGGTGTTGTTGGGTGAATCTACCCTGGCCAAGATGCGTGAAGCGGCTGCCGATGATGATGTGGAAGAAATCGAGGACGAAGGCGAAGCTGCCGAAGACGCAGTAGAAGACGAAAGCACTGACGACGAAGCAGCAGATGATGAAGCTGCTGAGGTTGAGGAAGAAGTTAACAACGACGAAACGGCCGAAGAAGATGCCGAGGATGAAGCTTAATTTAGGAGCACTGCAACAAAAATGAAAATTACAACTCAAATGGTAAAAGAACTGCGCGACGCAACTGGAGCAGGCGTTTTAGATGCCAAGAAAGCGTTGGAAGCCGCTAATGGCGACTTTGACAAGGCAGTTGATTCCCTGCGCGAAAAAGGTGCGGCCCGTGCCGCTAAACGCTCTGGTCGCGAAGCCAGCGAAGGGGTGATCGAACTGTATGCTCATCCGGGTAACCGCGTTGGTGTAATTTTGGAGCTAAACTGCGAAACTGATTTTGTGGCTCGAAATGAAGAATTCACCAATTTGGCCCATGATTTAGCTTTACACATCGCTGCAATGAATCCGCAATACATCACTACGGATGAGGTTCCAACCGACGAGCTAGAGCGTGAAACGGAAGTTCTGCGTAACCAAGCCCTGGCTGAGGGTAAGCCGGAACAAGTTGTGGAAAAAATTGTTGCTGGTCGGATGAGCAAGTTTTATGAAGAGTTCTGTTTGTTAGAGCAGCCTTTTGTAAAGGATGATAAGGTCAAAATTAAGGACCTGATTACTGATTCAATTCGCAAAACTGGGGAAAACATCGTTGTGAGACGTTTTGCCCGTTATGAATTGGGTGAATAAATAAGATTTTGTGAATACTTTTTAAAACGGGGCGCTCATTTGAGCGCCCCGTTTTTTAAGTGCATGCCCATAAAGATTGGAGGCAAGCCGGATGTCATCAATTCAGTACAATCGTGTTTTATTAAAGATGGGGGGAGAAGCCTTAGCTGGCCCCAATGGGTATGGGATTGACCCAACCAGAGCCACTGAAGTTGCTCAAATTGTTAAGGATATATACGATTTAGGCGTTCAGGTTGCCATTGTGATTGGTGGCGGGAATCTGTGGCGTGGTTCCGTGGGCAGCACTATGGGGATGGCGCGTCCCTCAGCGGACCATATTGGCATGATTGCCACGGTGATGAATGCTCTGGCGTTACAAGACGCTATGGAGCGCACTGGCATTGTGACCAGGGTGCAAACGGCCGTTGAAATGCGCACTATCGCTGAACCGTATATCCGTTTGCGGGCCATGCGTCATCTAGACAAGGGACGCGTGGTTATTTTTGGTGGCGGTACGGGCAATCCATACTTCACCACGGATTCGGCCGGGGCCTTGCGCGCCATGGAAATTGGGGCGGATGTGCTGATTAAAGCCACCAAAGTCGATGCCATTTATGATGATGATCCGGTGGAAAATCCCAATGCCACGCGATTTAATAAAATCTCTTATATTGATTTCTTGAATATGCGGCTGCGGGTGATGGACAGTACGGCCGTTTCTCTCTGCATGGATAATGATTTGCCCATTGTGGTATTGAACTTCTGGCAAAAGGATAGCGTTAAGCGGTTGCTTTTAGGTGAGTCCATTGGCACCACAATCTGTAATGTGTGAGAAGCGCCAATAGTCGGTATACTTAGGGTCTAAATAGCTTATTCAGATAGCATCATGATTTTGTGCTGAATGGCTACTTTAAGCCCATTTGCTGATCCCTCATTTTATTTGCACATGGGCACGAATCTATTTTAAATTGATTTTTTGTCCGTTTCCTGAGGAGGTTGTGATGATACGAGAGCTTTTGCAAGATGCCGAGAGTCGGATGCGTGGAGCCATTACATCTCTGGAATCAGATATGGGCGGCTACCGGACAGGGCGTGCTTCGCCGCAGCTGGTAGAAAAGCTGGAAGTAGAAATGTATGGTCAGGCCATGAATTTGATCCAGCTCGCTGTTATTTCTGTCCCGGAGCCTCAGCAGTTGGCGATACGGCCGTACGATGCCAGCTCTATCTCAGCGATTGAACGCGCCATCATGAAATCCAATTTAGGTCTTACCCCCAACAATGATGGTAAAATCATTCGCCTCAATTTACCACGCCTGACAGAAGAACGCCGCCGCGATTTATCTAAACTTGTGGGGAGTCGGGTGGAAGAAGCCAAAGTGGCGGTACGCAACGTGCGTCGCGATGCCTTAAACGATCTACGCGACTTCAAAAATGAATCCATGATTACCGAGGATGACTTCTTTCGAGGTCAAGACGATTTGCAAGAATTAACTGATAAATATGTAAATACAGTTGACGATTTAGGCAAAGAGAAAATAAAAGAGATCATGGAAGTATAGTAAATAGTATGTCTAATTATGAAAAGCCCCTGGATTTAGAACCTTATCAAATCCCGCAGCATGTTGCCATTATTATGGATGGCAACGGCCGTTGGGCACGGAAACGTGGCTTACCTAGACATGCAGGTCATCGTGCTGGGGCTGAGAATCTACGACGGATTATCAACGCCAGTGTCGAATTTGGTATCAAAATCCTCACGATTTACGCGTTCTCTACAGAAAATTGGGGCCGTCCAGAACGGGAAGTCCGTGCCTTGATGAAAATTATTGCCCGTGTGCTGGACCAGGAACTAGATGAGTTAAATACTCAAGGCGTTTGCCTGCACCATTTGGGCGATATGGCCGGAGTAGAGCAAGATTTACAAGATAAAGTTCGCAAAGCGCTTGAATTGACCAAGAATAATGATCGCCTCATTTTGAATGTGGCTTTTAACTATGGGGGACGAGCCGAAATATTACACGCCGTACGCCAAATGCTGGCGGACAAGATTCCCCCAGAGACGTTAACCGACAGTCTGTTTAGCTCGTATCTTTTTACGCGTGGTTTGCCTGATCCTGATTTAGTAATTCGCACCAGTGGTGAATTGCGTATCAGCAATTTTCTTATCTGGCAAGCAGCGTATTCTGAGTTTTATCCCACGCCGGTTTACTGGCCAGACTTTGGACGCGAAGAGCTGTATGAGGCAATCGTTGCCTTTAACCAGCGGGAACGCCGTTTTGGTTTGGTAACAGGGACATCATCGTAAATTTCTGATGTTTTTTGGATACGGCCGTAATCCTTTCACCTGAAAATTATGTTTCTGCAACGCGCCTTAATTACCTTTACCCTCGGTCCACTGGCCCTCTATCTTATTTATCTTGGCGGCTTCTTTTACTTTATTCCCCTTGCTATTATTTTGTTACTGGCTTCGTTAGAATATAGCCAGATCGTTCAAAAAATTGGCTGGTATACGCCGCCGGTCCTGTTAGTTCCCATCGTTGTTATCCAATGGATTTTGGCACAATGGCCTGCGCAAACCTTGTTTGGCCCCTTGCTTTTGCTCAGCTTACTGCTGGTGACAGCTTACGCCCTGTGGCAGTATGAGATGAAAAGTAGCCAAACCGTACCGGCAAATTGGTTTGCCACCATAGCCGGGCTTATATTGTTTGGGTGGGTGTGCGGTCACTTTTTTCGCCTACGTAACTTGCCAGATATGGCCTGGCAATGGACCATGCTGGCAATGCTAGGCACCTGGATTGCCGATTCAGGTGCTTATGTTGTTGGGCGGTTCTTAGCGGGGAAGCTTATCTTTGGCAGGCACACACTCTCACCTCGCCTAAGCCCCAATAAAACAGTAGAAGGTTTTGTAGGGGGCATTGTTCTGGGTACTTCTTTTACAGTTCTTATTGGCTTTTGGCTTGGCATTACTTTCCTACCTGCCTTGCTGTTAGGCTTGCTGGTTTCCATAATTGGTACTGTGGGTGATTTGGGTATCTCTTTGCTCAAGCGCGAAGCCGGAGTCAAAGATTCTGGAACGCTCTTTCCTGGTCACGGGGGTGCCTTGGACCGTATCGATTCACTCATGTGGACCGTGTCAATTGCCTATTATTTAGCCCTTGTATTTGTATAGTATGATTTACTTGGTCTGAGCGTAATTGATGTGACCAAAATGAACGGCCGTTAAAACAGCAAAGCAAACATTCCCACACAAATCGTTTGCTTCAGCTGCCTGCTTCCCACTTTTTCAAACAAAACCGCGTATGGAGGTAAAGCATGTCAACGATTGTGACAATTGAGCGTTTTATTTTAGAGTACCAGCCGGATTATGCGCGTGGTGAGTTTACGAATCTTCTCTATGATATAGCCCTGGCTGCCAAAGTAATTGCTCATAAAACCAATCGTGCTGGACTCGTAGATATTTTGGGGCGGGCCGGCGCTACTAATATTCAGGGTGAGCAGCAGCAAAAGATGGATGTGTTTGCTGACGACATCATTTTTCGCATTTGTGATCATACTGGCCGCTTGTGCGCCATGGCTTCTGAAGAACGGGAAGATTTTATTCAAATCCCAGAACAATTTAAAAAAGGCTCCTATGTTTTGGTATACGATCCGCTGGATGGTTCCTCCAATATTGATGTGAACGTAAGTATTGGCACCATTTTTGGGATTTATCGCTGTGTTGATTGGGATTTGCGAGGACGCGCCGAAGATGTATTGCAGGCTGGTCGAAAGTTAGTCGCGGCTGGTTATGTGTTGTATGGTTCCAGTACCATGTTGGTATACACGACGGGGCAAGGTGTTCATGGCTTTACGCTGGACCCGGAACTGGGCGAGTTCTTGCTTTCGCATGAGAACATGCGCCTTCCTGATCCGCCTAAGTACTACAGTGTGAACCACGCGTATTTTCCGCGTTGGTCTCCAGCCGTGCAGCGCTACCTGCGCTGGTTACAGGGTGGTGAGGAAGAACACGCCATGTCGTTGTCATCCCGCTACATTGGTTCGCTTGTGGCGGATTTTCACCGAAACTTACTGCGGGGCGGTATTTTTTGCTACCCGGCGGAAAAAAATAAGCCAAATGGCAAAATCCGTCTTTTGTATGAAGCCAGCCCGTTGGCGTTTCTTGCAGAACAAGCTGGGGGCTATGCTTCTAATGGGTACAAACCCATTTTAGACATTGAACCGACGGACTTGCACCAAAGAACGCCGCTTTTTGTGGGCAATCGCTCTTTGGTTTATCAATTGGAGCGGTATTTACAGGAAGAACAGCCAATCTCTGATTTGGCCGGTAGTGATTAAGGGGTATTGTGTGGGGAACGGCCGTTTCCCTACAGGAATATAGTAATATGTTACTAGAAATTACTCAGGGTGAACGTTGACGGAGTTTTAAGGGCGTGCTATACTTTTTTCGCCTATTAGTAGGATGCCTTGTAAACTCCCTAATTGAGACAAATTGACAGTTAAAATCCATTAAAAATTTTTAGCCTGCACTGTAAATTCCCCTGAATTTGTGGAAGCCATTTTATAATAAATTATCATTTCAACTGCTGGTGAGAATAAAATACTTTAGTAACAATGAATGTTGGCGTCCTTTCAAGAAGGGCGAACAGGTATAGCGTAAACTTACATCTACCCTGTCTGATATCATTGGAATCAGTACAACTTCATGCTTAATCCCAAATCAATTGCAAAAGCAATAAATCCAAACTTACCATCGATAAAATATTAATTCGCCTGCTGTGCCATTTTGGCGGGCAGGGCGAATACCAACGTGCTTTATAAGCGCGAATTTGTTTGACGCGGAGAAACCTGTATGGATATTGGCGAATTAGAATCAAAAAAGATCACTGAACTGCGTGAAATGGCCAAAGAGATGGAAATCCCTGGCTTTAGCACCATGAAAAAGCAAGGCCTTGTCTACGAAATATTGCGGGCCAATGCTCAGGCGCAAGGCTATGATTTTCGTGGTGGTGTGTTAGAAATCGTAGATGATGACAAGCAAACGATGGGCTTTTTGCGTGCCAAAAACTATTTGCCTGGCCCAGATGACATTTATGTCTCAAATTCTCAAATTCGTCGCCTGGGTTTGCGCACAGGTGATTGGGTCATGGGGCAAGTGCGGGCCCCCAAGGACAACGAGAAATACTTCAGCCTGCTACGTGTGGAATCTGTCAATGGCTTAAGTCCAGATTTAGCCAAGAAACGCCCTCGCTACGAATCCTTAACCCCCATTTTCCCTGACCAAAAATTAAAGTTAGAAACTCAGCCAAATATCTTGTCGACCCGTTTGCTTGATTTGGTTGCGCCTATTGGCCGTGGCCAGCGTGGGTTGATTGTGTCACCGCCGAAGGCCGGTAAAACAACCGTGCTGAAAGAGATTGCCAATGGCGTTTCGGCTAATTACCCAGACGTGCATCTTATGGTTGTGCTGATTGGTGAGCGCCCAGAAGAAGTAACGGATATGGATCGCTCCATCGATGGCGAGGTAATCAGCTCTACCTTTGATGAGCCGGTTCGCCAACATTGTAAGGTATCAGAAATGGCTTTGGAACGAGCTAAGCGTTTGGTGGAAGGTGGCCGTGATGTGGTTATTTTGTTGGACTCCATTACCCGGCTAGCCCGTGGCTATAACCTGACGGTGTCGCCCAGCGGCCGTACGTTGTCCGGTGGTTTGGATCCGACAGCCTTGTATCCTCCCAAGCGTTTCTTTGGTGCGGCCCGTAATCTGGAGTTTGGCGGCAGCCTGACGATCATCGGCACCTGTCTGGTAGATACCGGCAGCCGTATGGATGATGTGATTTATGAAGAATTCAAGGGTACCGGTAATATGGAATTGCTCCTGAGCCGTCGTCTGCAAGAACGTCGTGTCTTCCCCGCCTTCGACATCGAACGCTCCAGCACCCGCCGTGAGGATTTACTACTCTCTGGCGACGAATTGCAGCGTGTATACATGATGCGCCGCATGTTGGGCCACCTCATGGATACCCCTGGCTACGACATTAGCAGCGCTACTGGTGCTGTGATGGAACGTTTGCGGGGCACCAAGACCAATTACGAATTCCTGGAGACGTTGACGAAAGATATGATGTAGACTCTAAGGGTTTACTGATAACAGGACAACATCCAGAGCGAAAAACATTTGTGGTCTGGATGTTGAACGTGAATGAACTGTAAGAAAACGGGTCTGGCAACAGGCCCGTTTTTGCTGTGTGTGGGCTTTGTGATAGCATCCTGATCTTGAGCTATGAATAATGAGCAGCATTTTTGGCACCGCTTAAGCGGGCATCTTATATTGGCGGGTGGCGCATTAATTTTAATTGCACTGGGGCAGTTCCAATGGGGAACAACGGCCGAATCTGAGGCGCCGGTGACAACGGCCGTATCCACCCCACAGCCCATCGCTGAAGCAGAAGAAACGGCCGTACTCCCCACACCACTTCCCCAAGGCCCGCTGCCCGTCATCAACGACAGCAGCCTGGCCCCGGTGCCGAACCCCCGGACTTACCAAACCAAACTGCCCGCCCACAACTTCCAAATGCACGAAGTAGCTCGTGGCGAAACGCCCAATATCATTGCCGATCAATATGGCATCTCTGCCGATACACTGTTGGGGGGCAACACCTGGCTTAGCCAGGAATCTAACCAACTCCAGGTAGGGGCGCAGTTGGTGATCTTGCCGGTGGACGGGGTACTGCACGAGGTCCGTGCTGGGGAAACCATCGAGAGCATAGCTGAACTGTATCAGGTTCCGCCGACCGACATCATCGCATATGAACCGAATAATCTAGAATTTCCGTTTTACCGGTTGGTACCGGAATCTGAACTGGTGATTCCTGGTGCTTCGATTGGCCAATTTTTCTTTACAGCGCCTAAATCGGTGGCGACCAATGCCGCAGGGCAGCCACAGTGGAAGGTATTTGGTACGGGAACGTATATTTGGCCATCAAACGGCCGTTGCATCACCCAATTTTATAACGGCTTCCATCCCGCTGTCGATGTTTCTGCCAGTGAAGGGTCCCCGGTTTACGCTTCGGATACAGGCACCGTCACCTACGCCAGCTTTGCCGCTGGCACCTATTACGATTACGGCAATCTGATTGTCATCAACCACGGCAACGGCTTTGAGACGTTTTATGCGCATCTCAGCAGCATTGGTGTTTACCCTGGTCAAACAGTGACCCAGGGG
This sequence comes from Promineifilaceae bacterium (SeqCode), assembly GCA_050292445.1. Lineage (GTDB taxonomy): Bacteria > Chloroflexota > Anaerolineae > Promineifilales > Promineifilaceae > Leptofilum. The sequence continues at coordinate 12,127 of JBNKLQ010000109.1, forward strand.
GATCTGATTGGCTACACGGGCAACACGGGGCGTTCCAGCGGCCCTCATATCCACTTTGAAATCCGCGATAATGATTTCCGCACGAATCCTCTCGACCGCCTGGGCGGCGGCTACCAGAACTGCGTTGGCTAATCAATTGCAGCCATTCCCCCAGAAATTGCCAACCTATTTGCTGCTTTATGTCGGTCGTTTCTTGGGAAATTTGCTTGGGAAACGAGTATTGTTATGAACAACTTTGGATCGATCTGGCGACGTTTGCAAGAACATCTTGGGCAAGGGCATTTGGTCATTGTGGGCATCGCTTTACTCATTTTGCTGATTTGGCGCTTCGGGCTGCGGCCCAGCATTGTGGCAGTGACCGAGGGTGAGGGGGTGGATACGGCCGTATCCCTCACTACAACCTCCGTGCCAGATGCTACCCCCGACCCCCTACAGTTTGGCACAGGCGATCTGCCCGTGCTGGACGACAGTAGCCTGGCCCCAGCCCCCAATCCACGCACCTTCGAGGGCAAATTGCCCCACCATGAGTTCATTACCCACACGGTGGTGCGGGGAGAAACCCCCAACGGCATTGCCGACCAGTACGGCATTGAGGCAGAAACTATCCTGGGAGGCAATCCCCGCTTAAGCGAAGAGTCCAGTCTGCTGCAAGTTGGCACCGAACTCATTATTTTGCCTATTGACGGTGTTTTGCATGACGTGCAGCCCGGCGACACGCTGGAAAGCGTCTCCGAGCAGTACGGCATCCCCACCGAAGATATTATTGCCTACGAACCCAACAACCTGGAATTCCCCTATCGCTTGCAGCCAGAGACTCAAATCATGGTACCTGGTGCCGTGCGTGAACTGTTTGTCTGGACCCCACCAGATCTTTCCTCTGTGGGTGGTACCTCCACAGAAGGTGGCAACGTTCGTCCTGTGATTGTGGGGACAGGCACCTTCATCTACCCTGTTAATTCGCGCAATTTCACGCAATACTTCTGGTATGGTCATCCAGGGATTGATATTGCGTTGCCGGAAGGTTCAGCTGTCTATGCAGCCGACACGGGCACGGTCACGTATGCTGGGTGGAATGTGTATGGCTATGGCAATTTGATTGTGGTCAACCACGGCAACGGTTACGAGACGTTTTATGGGCATCTCAGCAGCTTTAACGTGGTGCCTGGGCAAATTGTCTATCAGGGGAACGTCATTGGGGGCACGGGCAACACTGGCAACTCTTCCGGGCCACACATCCATTTTGAGATTCGTATCAACAATAATCGGGATAATCCCTGCTGGTACATCGGCTGTTAGGATCGGTAATTGGTTATCCGTGGTCGGTATTCGGTGGTCTGTTTACCGTTCACCGTTTACGGATTACCGACCACTGACCACCCGATCCCGCAGCTGCCCACACCCCGCCTGAATATCAATGCCGCGCCGCACGCGGACGGTGCTGCTGACGCCATAGTGTGACAGCTCTGCCTGAAATCCATCAACCCGTTCTTTGGAAGAAGGGCCGCCACTGTAGCCAGATGTGGGATTGAGCGGGATGAGGTTCACATGGCACAACATGCCGTGCAGTAAATTCCCCAGCGCACGAGCCTGTTCAATCGTGTCGTTTTCCCCAGATATGAGCGCCCATTCAAAAGTGAGCCGCCGCCCTGTTTTTTCGATGTAGTAATGACACGCTTCAATCAGGTCGTCGATAGGCCAGCGGCTGTTGACGGGGATGAGTTTGTCCCGCTCGGCATCGGTGGCGGCGTGCAGGGAGATGGCCAGCGGCGTCTGGCGCTGCTCGTCGGCGTAGCGGCGAATGACGGGGACCAGCCCCACGGTGGAGATGGTGATTTTGCGTGCGCCCAGGTTGAAGCCAGTTTCGTCGGTCAGGCGATCCAGGGCGGCGAGGGTGTTATTGTAATTGTGAAGCGGTTCGCCCATGCCCATCATCACAATGTTGGTGACGTGTTCCTCGGTTTGGGCTAACTCGTGGGCAAAATAGAGTACCTGAGCCACAATTTCACTCACGGTGAGGTTGCGGAAGAAGCCCATCTGCCCGGTGGCGCAAAAGACGCAGCCCATAGCGCAGCCCGCCTGGGTGCTAATGCACAGCGTGCGCCGCTTTTCGTAGCGCATGAGCACCGTTTCGATGGTTTGACCATCTGGCAGTTGGAAGAGCACTTTCTTGGTTTGACCGTCGCTGGAATGTTGTTCGCTGGCGATGGTGGCGGTGTGGATGACGGCCGTTTCCTCCAATTTCTCAACTAACGTTTTAGGCAAGTTCCGCATCTCGGAGAATTCGGTGACGTACTTTGTGTACAGCCAATTCCATACCTGTTGCGCCCGAAACTTTGGCTCGCCCAACTCAGCCAGGAACTCAATCAGCGCTTCAAATGTCAAATCATAAATGTTTGTTTTGTCTTGCAGCATAGTGGCGCACACCTTTTTGTGGGAGTATACCCTACTTTGGTTTGGCATACGGCCGTAACCAAAAAAACCTCAACTTAAGGGAGTAACTCTGCCAAATGGTGCAGTGTGTAGGTAGGGGTGATTGGTGATTGTACGGCCGTTTCCAAATCAGTGGCCCCCGTCAGCGTAAGAGCCGCAGCCATGCCTGCATCTAGCCCCATGAGCACATCGGTTTCCAGGCGGTCACCGGTCATCAGGCATTGTTCGGCGGGCAGGTTGAGCAAGCCTAAAATGGCTTCGGCCATGTAGTTGGATGGTTTGCCCACTACGGCCTCAACTGGCGTGTTGGTGCAGGCTTCGATGGCGGCAATCATGGCAGCGGCATCCGGTTCGCCACCACCGGGCACGGGACAGTAGCGGTCGGCATTGGTGGCGAAGAAGCGGGCACCATGTTGAATCGCATCAAACGCGATTTGCAGCTTGCGGTAGGTAAACGTGCGGTCAAAGCTGGCAATGACTGCCTCTACCTGGCTAGCTTCGTCGGTGAGCGTGAAACCTACGGCCGTTAGCTCATCAGACAATGATTGCTCGCCAACCACAAAGAGATTGGCCCCCGGCATGCGCCGCTGTAAAAAGTCTACCATCACGTAGGACGAATTGATCACGTCGCTGACCGGTGTAGGCAGGCCCAGACGGGTTAATTTTTGAGCGTAATCTTGCCGGGTGCGGGTGGGATTGTTGGACAAAAAGACCGTTCGTTTACCCATCTCTCGCAATTTTGTAATGGTTTCACCTGCCGTGGGCAGCAGTGCCTCGCCCAGATAGATGGTGCCGTCCAGGTCAAAAATGTATGCTTCATAAACTGTTTTGGGTGTTGTCATGTGCGCCCTTTTGTGATTGATCAATTGGGGGATCGTAATCTATCTGGCTCATTTTTGCACCTGATTTGTGGGATGAGCCAGAAAACAAAGATTGCGCAGATGAATCAGATTTAATCTGTTCAACCTGCGCAATCTGTTGCTAAACGCCTCTTCAATTTGGGTTTATTCAGGTTAGGGGTAGCTGGCGTAAACGGCCGTTTCCCCCATTTCGTCAAACGTAAACACATCAAACGGTTCTGGTGCGACGCCCGGCGTCTCCATTCCTGGGGAGCCAGCAGGCATACCGGGCACACCGATGCCTACAACATCTGGCTTTTCTGCCAATAATCGACTAACTTCTGCTGCTGGTACATGCCCCTCAATAATATAGCCGTCCACGACGGCCGTATGGCAAGAGTGGAGTGCGGTGGGGACCTGGTACCGATTTTTTACTTCAACCAGGTTATTAACCCCTTTTTCCACCACGGTGAAGCCGTGCTCCTCCAGGTGGGTACTCCAATCGCCACAGCAGCCTCAGGTAGGGGTTTTAAAGACCGTAACGACGCCTGTCTCTTCGGCGACCGCCAGGGGGTCTTCGGCGCGTGCTGAGGAGCAGGCTGCCATGCTCAACAACAGCACCAGTAACAAGATGAGCGATCTCTTTTTCATACTTGCGATCCTCCGAAATTGTAAAGTAAGTAGCCAGAAGATACAGGTTTAGATAGGGAAAAACTATTGACGTTCCTAAGTATTTCTTATGGATAAAAGTCATACTGGGTGAGATACAACTAATTATTTAGGCTTCGTGGTTGAACAATCGGCAGAATTAACGATAATGGATAGCGACTTGTAACATTGTGAGGCTTTATGAAAACACCTGCCGGAAAAGAGTGCCGGTTTTACTACCAAAATTTCCATCGCGGCCGTTCAGAGCAAGAGTGCCGTCTGATTATGGGGAATCCCCGTTCAGAAGCGTGGCGGCCAGCAGATTGCAGCAAATGTCCCGTGCCCGATATTTTACTGGCTAACAGCAACCCAAACCTGGTTTTGGAAGCAACCGTCGAGAAGGGTTTTTTAGGGATGAACCGCCGTGTAACCGTAAAAGCGTTTTGCAGCAAGCACCTGATTGATGTAACGAAACCGCAGGTGGGTTGCCCCGAATGCGCCCGTGAGAAACCGGGCTTGCCGGATTTATTTGATAATCTTGACAAGTAAAAGTTGAAAGTGAAAAGTGAGAAGTGAAAAGTAACAAACTGTTTTCTCTCACTCGCTAGCCACTTGCCACCAACCGCTAATACCATGATTCAAGCCATCCTTTTTGATTTAGACGATACGTTGCTGGGCAATGATATGGACAAATTTTTGCCTGGTTATTTTTCTTTATTGGGCGAGTATGCCACCCGGTACATGCCACGTGAGCAGTTTATGGCAGAGCTGATGACCTGTACCCAGGCCATGATTCAAAGTAACGATCCGGCGCTGACCAATCGGGACGTGTTCTGGCAGCTTTTTGCCCAGAATACCGGCCTGGATGTTGAGGAGATGGAGGTGTTTTTTGACCAGTTTTACCGGAACCAGTTTTTGCAGCTGGAATTCCGTACGGTGAGACGGCCGTTTGCCGCTAAATTGGTCCAACTCTGCCTGGACAAGCATCTGGATGTCGTCGTTGCCACCAACCCGCTGTTCCCGCTGGTGGCCATCGAAGCCCGGCTGGAATGGGCGGGGCTTCCAGTTGAGGAATACGATTTTGCCTTGGTGACGGCTTACGAAAATATGCACGCCGCCAAGCCATCGCCAGCTTACTACGCCGAAATTCTGGAAAAGATAAACTGTGCGCCAGAAAACGCGCTCATGGTGGGTAACGACTGGGAAAACGACATTGCGCCCGCTCACCGTGTGGGAATACACACCTACTGGCTGGCCCTGGAAGAGGCTGTGAGGCCTGACAAAACCCCTAGCTATCGTGGGACCTCACTGCAAGATCTGTATGTGCTGTTGGCCGCAGGCTGGCAGCCGGTTGGCAGTAAGCAGTAGTCGGTGATCAGTTATCGGTAAATGGTAGTTGGGAATCTCACGGATCACGCATTACCAATCATTCAAACACGCTATGAACCCGCTCAACGGTAATTCTCCTAAAGTGAAAAAAGCGATTGTATTGGCAGCGGGGCGGGGGAAGCGGCTACGGCCGTATACCGATCACACTCCCAAACCGATGCTGCTTTGGAACGGCCGTCCCACCATCCACGCCACGCTCACTGCCTTGGCCAATATGGGTGTGTCCGACGTTTGCATCATTACGCATTATTTGGCGGAGCAAATTGAAACGTTTGTAGGGGATGGGGCTGTCTGGGGGGTGCGGGCTTGTTTTGTGCGGCAGAAAGAGATGAATGGGACGGCAACGGCCGTACAGCTTGCCGCCAATTTTATCGATTCCCCCACCATTATCGTCGCCGCCGATTACATCTTGCCCCCTTACTACCTGTGCGAACTGCACACTGCTTATTTAGAAGCAGATACGCCGTTGGCTGCTAGTCTGAAGGCTTTGCCAGCCGATGAGCTGGGGCAGCGCAGCAGCGTGCGCTTTGCCGCCGATGGTACCATTGCCGAAGTAGTCGAGAAACCGGCCAATGGCCAGGCCCCCAGCCAGATTGGCGCTTCGCTCATCTACATTGTGCCGCCGCAAATTCGCAGCTATCTCACCGAGCTAACCGCTTCCCCCCGAGGCGAATATGAGCTGCCCACCGTCATTAACCAGATGGTGCGGGATGGGTTCAAATTATCCGGCCTGCTCCAACCTGCCCCCCAAGAATGGCAACCCCCGAATTAGGACTGGCAGTCCTTAATCTGAATCTTTTTATCGTGTTTAGGCAAAGGACTGCCAGTCCTGGCAAACATTACATCTGGAACGTCTCGTAAACCGAAATTTGGCCATCATGTTGCCAGTGTGGGCATCCCTTGGCCAGGGTCACGGCTTCATCCAGCGAACCGGTTTGGACAATTGAATATCCGGTTGCCGGTGTGCCTACCGCGCCTTCCGATACGCTGCCATCGCTGCCAATGCTTTTAGCCTGCTGGGAAAACGGGTTGCCGCCATTGACCAGCGCGTCACCTAGACCGCCCATCCAGGCTCCCCACGCTTCCATGATTTTGGCATTTTCTTCTTCTGTTTCTGGGTAAGTGCCACCTGTGTAAACTAAAACAAATTCTGTCATCATACTTTCTCCTTGTATAAAGATGTTGAGGCGCAAAATTGCGTCGTTCTACCTAAACGACGAACAATAGAGTGCCAGATCGACAGCCAATTTGGGCAATTTCGATTTTTCTCTAAAATTGCCCGATGAAAAATTACCTGCCTCAAACAATTGATCCCGCTGATGTTGTGACCACCATTGGTCTGATTTCTGATACCCACATGCCGCAGC
>JBNKLQ010000110.1:0-18728 GCA_050292445.1 Promineifilaceae bacterium (SeqCode)
GTTTTGCGAGCTGACCGATCGCCGGGTAACTCCTCCATACTTGGCATACGCGGCTTATCTTTCAAACAAGCAGCTAATGCTTGAATGCTTGCTTCACCAGCGCAGCCAATAAAGCAAACGTGGTCCTGAGCCCAAAACCTCGGTCATTTACGGTGTGGCTGCGTCTGGTGCAAGCCTTGTTGCACGAACTGATAGAGGGCGTTGGCTATGGGGTTTTCATGCTGTTATCTGCTCTTTTCGTTTTCCCCAATGCTTTGTCCAATGCGGTTACCTCTCATTATCGTTATCTGCATTCGCGCCTGAAATTTGCCCCATTATACAGTGATTTCGCCTGATTTTACGGCCAATTGGCGCAGTTATCCCCCGGTTGGCTGTTTAGTGAAGCGCCAATTGCCAGCGACGGCGCGTAGGATGCGCCTTTAACTCTGCCTGTAACTGCATCGTGCCTACCCCACACAACGGACATTGCGTCGAGTCATGTCCCAGCATTTCAGCCAACAATGCCTCTGTTGCAGCCGGTACCATCATCGTCTCATGATAGGTACCCAGCAAAGCGCGGCAGCGGGCCAGTTTCGCTTGGCGATAGCGTGGGGCCAGCAGCCCAAAATGGCGCACGCGCACAAAACGTTTGGGCAACGTATGCTGCAAGAACCGCCGTATGAATTCGACAGCCGGTAATCGCATCTCTTTTCGCTCCCCGTTGGCTTTGTAATCCCGGTAGCTGAACCGAACAAAGCCGTTGTTTATCTCCAGAATGCGCCCATTACTGATCGCAATCCGGTTCACATAGCGGCCCAGATAATCCAATGTTTGGGCGGCATCGCTAAAGGGAGGCTTGGCATACACTTGCCACTTCTTTGCCAGCGTTTCAGCTATCAGTCGCTGAAATGTGCCTCGGTCTGACAAAGAAGCACACTGACCGGCAAAGACAAATGCCTCCTTGTCAAATCGCTTTTGCATTCCCGCGCAAAAATGGTCCCGAAACTGGGCTGACAGCTCAACGATGGGAAACAAATAGTCAGGAGTCGTTGCTCGCCACTGTTTGCCATCGCTGGTTAATGCACCGCCAGTGACAATGCAATGCAAATGGATATGGGCGGTTAGCGTCTGTCCCCAGGTGTGCAAAATGGCCGTGAAGCCGATTTCACCGCCCAGATAGCGTCGACCAAACGCTTTTAGCGTCTCCGCAGCGCTGGCAAAGAGTTGGTTGTAGACCTGATTCTGATTGACACGGGCCAAGGGATTGAAGAGATGGTCAATGGTGAAAACGACGTGGAAGTAGTGGGTAGGCAGCAGTTGTGCTTTTTGCTGTTCCAGCCACACCATCTTGGCTAATGCGCCGCATTTGGGGCAGTGGCGATTGCGGCAGGAGTTGTAGGAGATACGCAGTCCGCCGCAACTATCGCACTCATCCACATGCCCACCCAGTGCAGCTGTGCGGCATTGCACAATGTCGCGCAGCACCAGCCGCTGCTCGTGGGAAACGTGATAGTGTCTCCGGTACTCATCCCCGTGCAGACGGAAAACATCAGCCAGTTCATAAGCTGGTTTTTCCGTTTCAAGGCTGATTCGCGGCGGAGATGAAAGTTTTAACATTTATGCTTCTACCTCTGGCAGCAAGAGGGAGAGACGTGGTTTATAATGTAAAAACAGAACGTATGTTTCGTGCAACATATATTAGTCTGCACGGATGCAGAATAAACTCGTTGATTTATTGTTATCCTGCGCGTTTTGCAGTATAAACTCGTAAATCTCAACAAATATCTGCACATTCTGCGGCATAAGCTTGATTTCCTAGGTTTATGCGGCACAGCTGCATGATAAACCTGCCAGACTGAATAAAAACGCGCACGAACAGTATACAAAAAATAGTCGCAACTTCAAACAAAAATGAGCCTGAAAAAACCGAAATTGCTGGATCAAGTTAGGGAAAAAGTTCGCCTAAGAAATTATTCTTATCGTACAGAGCAATCGTATGTTGCCTGGGTAAGGCGATTCATTTTGTTTCACCATAAAAAGCACCCGTCAGACATGGGAAGGCCAGAGGTTGAAGCCTTCTTAAAACATCTGGCTGTAAATAAAGATGTCGCTGCATCAACCCAAAACCAGGCGTTAAGCGCCTTACTCTTTCTTTACAATGAGGTATTAGAGCAGCCACTTGGTTACGTCGATGTGATGTGGGCGAAAAAGCCGAAACGGCTTCCGGTTGTCTTAACGCGATCTGAAGTGAAAGCTGTATTGGCTCAAATGAGTGGCGTGCCACTTCTCGTTTCCCAATTGCTTTATGGTGCAGGTATGCGTGTCATGGAAGGCTTACGTTTGCGTGTACAAGATTTAGACTTTGGGCAACGATTGATTGTTGTCCGAGACGGCAAAGGGCAAAAAGATCGCACAACACCTTTACCTGAAGCCCTGGTGGATGATCTACAGAACCACTTGGAATGGGTGCAGTCCTTACACCACAATGATTTGCAACAAGGAAATGGCCGGGCACCTTTGCCAAATGCACTTGCCAGAAAATATCCCAATGCCGAGACAGATTGGCAGTGGCAATTTGTATTTCCTTCCACCACCTTGTCCAAAAATCCACGAGGTGATAGTGAAACGTTATACCGTTACCATTTGCATGAAAGCACGGTTCAACGAGCCGTTAAGCGGGCTGTCAAAGAAGCGAAGTTGAGTAAGCGCGTTTCGCCCCATACATTTCGTCATAGCTTTGCGACCCATTTGTTGGAGCGTGGTACAGACATTCGCACAATTCAGGAGCTATTGGGTCACAAAAATTTGCAAACGACAATGATCTACACGCATGTAATCAATCGAGGTGCTATGGGGGTGCGTAGTCCATTGGATGATATGTAGCTTTATTAGCGATGATGCAATACCGATGAAAACGGCCGTTCCCCATCCCCAAAATCCCCTAATTCACCCACCCGCCAGTTCGAGCCGCATAAGTATGCGTGTCCGCCTGGCGCTGTGGGCAGTGGTCTCCACAATGCGTTTGAAACCAGCGGACTCAAACATGGGTGTGAAGCCCACATAACTAAACGTAACGTTTTAGGACGCTTGCAGCCAGAGAAAACCAATGTTTACGTGTTGGGGAAAAAGGTCTCATCTGCCTTCTCCCACGCAATGCCATTTGTTGCTGCCTGCAAGTGATCGATGGCTTCCTGTAAACTTGAAACGTTTTTGAGCCGGGTCTTGTCGATTTGCTCAACAGGTAAACTACTTGTATCCAGGTTTAATTTTGCCGACTTAACAACCACCACACAGCGCAGCATGGGATGGTTCATAAAAGATACCATCTCCTTCATTTGATTGAGGCTGGCAGGTGCGACCATCTCAACAACACGATTATCGATAATGACATGAAACGCGCTGTCAACATCGCTAAGGAGCGCTTCGCCTGTTTGTATCACACCCATGAAATCTTCTGTAGTTACATCTGGATGGAAGTGAGTCAGCGACGCTATCTGATTAGGAACAAACCAGCCCAGTTTATAGTTTGGTGGTCGCATTTTTGTATACATCTCCTCGAATAGTATGGAATTGGGTGTATTTTAATGCTATACTGTTTAAACAACGAAGCCACCCAATGAAGTTTGTATCCATGATTACACCCTTTGGTAGATACGAAAACTAGATCCCCCGGGAGGCGCCAATGTTTGATCGAATATTAATCCCTCTGGACGGTTCACAAATGGCATTATGTGCCATGTCTGCGGCCTTTGGTCTGGCGAGCACATTTGATTCTGAAGTTGAACTGGTCCATGTCCTCAGTAAAGAAACACCGGACACGACAACCCAAATTGATCCGCTGCTATGGCATATGCGCAAAGCAGAAATTGAAACCTATCTTTCTTCTATTGCCCAGGACTCCTTAAAATATGATCTGCAAGTCAAACGAACCATTTTAGAAGGCGATGCAGCAGAACGTATTATTGCCCATGCTACGGCTCAGGATATCGACTTGATTGTTATGAGCAGCCACGGCAGCAGCGGCATGAGTGGCTGGAGCGTGAGCAGTGTGGCCCAAAAAATTATTGCCCGTGCCAATCGCTCCGTTTTATTGGTGCGTGCTTTTCAGCAACTGACTGCAACTGAACAACAGGTTGACCCCTTCCCGTTTAAAAACTTGCTGGTTCCGCTAGACGGGTCACGGCGGGCAGAAGGCATCCTGCCGATTGCCAACAGGCTGGCTGCTGATCATGGGGCAACGGTTTGGCTGGTGCACGTGACCTCGCCATCTTCCCTTGTCCTGCCTTTTCAGGCCCGCCGTGAAGAGGCAGCACCACAGTTTGACATTGTTGCTCAGTATAAACACGCTGCCGCCGACTACCTAAGCGGGATGCAATCTCAAATGGAGTGCAAAACGAAGATCGCGGCATTGGAAGGTGATGCCATTACCAGCACACTCAACCATTTTGCCGAACGGGAAGCTATTGATTTGATGTTGCTCTGTGCTCATGGTCATTCTAACTCCAAGCAATCCTATGGCGCTGTTGTCACCAGCGCCATTGTTCACGGCAATGTTTCTGTTTTTATTTACCAGGACCTGTCACCGATAGAAATTGAACCCACACACGCCGAAATCGTTTTCGACCAACAGACGAACGTCGACGTAGAAAGAGCAGGCCGACATGCCCAACCTGCATTCTGGAACGCTTGAATCGCAAGATGTTTCTACTATTGAGCTTGCCGACCAACCAGATCCAAAAGACGATCCCTCCCGCCCACTGTACCGGCTAGCTCGCCAATTAAGTGAGGAGCACGTATTGGCTCCGCCATCAGCGGTGCCTTCTCGCCAGTTTTTTGAACGCATTAAGGTGCAGGCTGACCAGCTAGAAGCAGTCTATCAAGTTTTTACATCCCTCACTGAAGGCGAACTGGCCTATTCACAGGCAACCGAGTGGTTGTTGGATAACTATTACGTTTTGCAGCAGGCCATCCAACAGCTACAAGAAAGTTTACCTCTCCATTACTATGAGGAGATGCCCCCGCTAAGTTCCCCCACGCATTATAGTGGATTTCCGCGTATCTATGCCCTGGCACAAGCGTATGTACAGTTTGAGCTGTGTCGGGTCGATATCAATCGGGTGAAGCAGTTTGCCCTTGCCTATCAAGAGACAGCGCCGCTGAAGATTGGTGAATTATGGGCGCTGCCGCTTTGGCTGCGCTTTGTCCTGCTAGAGAGTTTGATTCAGGCGGCAAACCAGCTTGTCTCATTATCGAAGCAAATAACTGAAACGGCCGTTTCCTCCCCGCTTCCTACCGATGGTGATGAAACAGATGTGATCTCCTATTGCGTGCTTAGCCTGCGGCAGTTGGCTGAACAAGATTGGAAAACGTTTTTTGAAGAAGTAAGTGTGGTCGAGCGAATTCTGCGTCAGGACCCGGCGCAAGTATATGGCCAAATGGTGTTTAAAACCCGTGATCAATATCGCAAGACGGTGGAAACATTGGCCCGGTTTAGTAACTATTCAGAAACGGCCGTTGCCCAGAAAGTTGTCAACCTGGCGCAGCCCAATGCAACCCACGTCGGTTATTTTCTTATTAATAGGGGACGAACTCAATTAGAGCAAGAAATTGAGTATCGTCCGCCTCCTTTCAAGCGAATTCAGCACTGGTTTAAGCAGCATCCTACCGTGCTTTACCTGGGCAGTATCAATCTCGCTTTGCTACCCATCATCATCACCATCCTCTGGTATAGCGTGGTCCAGAACCCGCCAGGATGGATGCTAGGGATCATCTTTTTGCTCAGCTTGCTGCCGGTTGTGGATACGGCCGTTGCACTGGTAAACTGGGCAGTGACGCACCTGAGGAGGCCACGGGTGCTGCCCAAGCTGGACTTCAGTGAAGGCATTCCCCCATCATGCCGCACAATGATTGTTATTCCTTGTTTGCTTACCAGCAGCCAGGAAGTTGAGTCTCTTTTGCAACAGCTCGAACATCACTACTTGCGCAACGCCGACCCCCAGCTTGGTTTTGCCCTGCTCAGCGACTTTGCCGATGCCGATGCAGAAACGATGGAAACCGATGAGCCACTGCTGGCTCAGGCTCGCGACGGCGTGCGGCGGCTAAACCACCGTTATCCATCGCGCCCTTTTTACCTATTTCACCGCCATCGTTTGTGGAATGAAGCCAAAGGGTGTTGGATGGGCTGGGAGCGCAAACGGGGTAAACTGCACGAATTTAACTGGCTGCTGCGCGGTGCCACTGATACCTCGTATAGTGTGCAGGAAGGAGAACTGGAAGGGCTGACGGCCGTTCGTTACATCATTACCCTCGACGCCGACACCATTTTGCCTTTAGACGCCGCTGCCCGGCTGGTGGGTACGTTGGCCCATCCGTTAAACGTAGCCCAATTTGACGACGACAGCAACCGCGTCGTCAGCGGCTACTCCATTTTACAGCCGCGTGTTGAAATTCAACCTACCAATGCCAACCAATCTATCTTTACGCGCGTCTTCGCCGGGGACACCGGCCTGGATTTATACACCCTGGCCGTCTCCGACGTTTACCAGGATTTGTTCGGCGAAGGCAGCTACACTGGCAAAGGTATTTATGAAATTGATTCCTTCGAGCGCAGCCTGGCGGGGCGCGTACCAGAAAACAGCTTGCTCAGTCATGATCTGTTTGAGGGCATTCAGGGACGTGCTGGCCTGGTAACAGATGTTATTTTGTACGAAGATTATCCGCCTCATTACCTGACCTATCTGCGCCGTTCGCATCGCTGGATTCGTGGCGATTGGCAGCTTTTGCCTTGGCTCTTTCCCCGCGTTCCCACGGCTACCGGTTCGCAGCGCAACGATTTGCGCCTTATCCATTTATGGAAAATTTCTGACAATCTGCGGCGCAGCTTACACGCACCGGCTTATTTTCTTTTCTTCATCGCTGCCTGGCTGCTCCTGCCGGGTTCGCTGCTGGTTTGGACTGTTATTGGACTGCTGCTCTCTTGCACCGGGGTGATGACAACTGTTTTAACGGCCGTTTGGGACAACATCCCCAATCCATCCTGGCACCAAATCGCTCGCCAAATCCGCAACACCGTCATCCGCTGGCTGTTGTTCATTGCGTTTCTCCCCTTTGAAACGATTCTGGTAGTAAATGCAGTGGCAATTACCTTGTGGCGGCTTTTCGTCTCTCGCCGCAATCTGTTGCAGTGGACCACGGCGGCGCACGCAGCCCGCCTGATTGGCCCCGAAATGACGGCGGGTGCTACTGCAAGGCATTCTTTGCCCGCCATTCTCCTCAGTGTGTCTGTCGCCTTCCTCATATTACTGGTAAATCCGGCGGCGTTGCCTGAGGCCGCCCCATTTGTCATTATTTGGCTGCTCTCTTTTGTCCTGGCGCAATGGATCAGCAAACCAGCGGAGGAAACGGCCGAACCATTGTCCGAGGACCAGCGTCGGCAGCTGTACAAGCTGGCCCGCGCTACCTGGCTCTTTTTTGAGCAGTACGTTACGCCAACTGACAACTGGCTGCCCCCAGACCATTTCCAGGAATCGCCGCGTGGTGTGGTGGCTCATCGCACCTCTCCCACCAACATTGGCTTTTATCTGCTTACGGCCCTTTCCGCCCGTGATTTTGGCTACATCAGCGTCATCACCCTATCGCTACGGCTGCGCGACACCTTTGCCACTCTGGCAAAGATGGATCGGTACCGTGGCCATTTCATTAACTGGATAGACACCACCACCTTGCAACCTTTGTCGCCCCGCTATGTCTCCACAGTGGACAGCGGCAACCTGGCCGGATGCTTGCTGGCGCTGAGGCAAGGCTGCCTGGCCATCAAGCAGGAGCCGATATGGACCTGGCAGCGCTGGCGCGGACTGCTTGATTTGCTGCAATTATTTGCTGATTGTCTGGAAGAAACGGCCGTTAATGGAGAATCTCTCCAGGAAAAAATCAAACAAATAAGCGTTGCTATCATGGACAATCAACACCAGCCGGTAGTCTGGGGCAAACTCATCACCCGGTTTGTGGAAATAGAGCTGCCTGAGCTGAAACAGCATCTGCTCACGTTGATTCAGCAGCATCCACAGGCTTCGGCTGAGGCTATTTACCATTGGCGCGTTTACGTCGAACGACTACACAATAACCTGATAGGGATGCAGCGTGAAATGTCTCTTTTGTTGCCCTGGCTGTTGGTATGGCCCCCGCCCTTTGCCCACAATGAACATCCAGACGTACAGGAATCTTACCAGGCACTGGCCACATTGCTCATACCGCCAGACTCGGCCCAGGAACTGCCTTCGCTGGCCGACTTGCCAGAGGTGTGCCGACAGGCACGCACCCGGCTAGAAATGGTGGCAAAACTGCTGGCGGAGGATGAAACGGCCGTTGCCTGGTGTCGTGAGTTGAACGGACAGCTAGCCAATAGCCGCATGATGGCCGAATCACTGGTTACCGCCTATGAAGAGCTGGCCCGCGACGCACACCGCCTGGCCCATGAAATGGACTTCAGCTTTCTGTACAACCAGCGGCGGCAGGTGTTCCACATCGGCTACAATCTGGAAAGCAATCGATTGGACAATAACTTTTACGATCTCCTGGCTTCCGAAGCGCGTCTTGCCAGCCTCTTTGCCATCGCCAAACGAGACGTGCCGCCCAGTCACTGGCTGCACCTGGCCCGGCCCCTGACACAGTCTGCTGGTGGGTTGGCCCTGCTTTCCTGGAGCGGCACCATGTTTGAATATTTGACGCCGCCGCTGCTGCTGCGCAGCTTCCCTGGCACCTTGCTGCATGAGAGCTGCCGGGCCATCGTCGCCCATCAAATTGCTTATGGTGAAAAGCAACAAGTTCCCTGGGGCATCTCTGAATCCGGCTACCATGCCTTTGATAATGCGCAAAATTACCAATATCGTGCCTTTGGCGTCCCCGGTCTTGGCTACAAGCGCGGCCTGGCCGATGATTTGGTGATTGCACCCTATGCCTCCATTATGGCTCTGCCGTTCCGGCCTCAAGCTGTGCTTGCCAATCTGGCGCGTCTGCAAAAGATGCAGATGCAGGGCATTTGTGGCCTGTATGAGGCTGTTGATTTTACACCGACCCGGTTGGAATTGGGCCAGGACAGGGCACGCGTCTGCTCCTACATGGCCCACCATCAGGGCATGATTTTGGTAACGCTGTTGAACGTGTTGCAAAACGACAAAATGGTGCATCGTTTTCACGCCAACCCGCTGGTGCAGAGTGTGGAATTGCTGGTGCAAGAGCAAGTGCCGCTGCGCCCGCCGCTGCAAGAGCCACACGCCGACGAAACCCTGCCGGAGACACGACCCAAAGCGGCTGCCATCACGGCCGACCCGTGGCAGGTGCCCACTGATTCGGACTTGCCTTTGGTACACTGGTTGTCAAACGGCCGTTTCCACACCTTGATCAGCAACGCGGGTGGCGGGCAGGTACAAAGTAACGGTATCGCCTGCACCCGCTGGCGGCCCGATACCACGCAAGATAACTGGGGCACCTGGGTGTACGTGCAGGATATGGATAACGACCAATGCTGGTCAACCGGTATCCAGCCAATGGGCAGAGTTTCTAATCATCATGAAGTCCATTTCTTTCCCCACATGGCTCGCTTTAGCCGCCATGATTTTGGCATCGGTTTACAGACTGAAATCACCATTGCCCCTCATGCCGACGTAGAAATTCGCCGCCTCACCCTGACAAACCAGACCGCCCGATCACGCAACCTGCGGTTCACCAGCTACGGTGAAGTCGTCTTGGCTGACGAGGTTGCTGACCGACGACACCAGGCGTTTGCCAAGCTGTTTGTGGAAAGCGAATATATCCCAGAACTGAACGCCCTTCTTTTCCGCCGCCGCCCTCGCTCGGCCAAAGAATTTCCCCGGTTTCTGGCGCACATGCTGGTTGTGGACGGTGGCATCGAACCGTCAAGAGCTTACGAAAGTGACCGCGCGGCTTTTTTAGGTCGCGGCCGTACGGCGCGCGCGCCCTATGCCCTCACCTCGGCGCAGTGGCTCACGGGAACGACTGGTGCTACGCTGGACCCCATAATGGCGCTGGGCCAAGAAATAAAGTTGGCAGCACACGCTGCTGCCCAAATTGCCTTCATCACGGCAACGGTCGAAACCCGTGCCGAACTGCTGGATTTGTGCCGCCAATACCGCCGCTGGACGGTGCTCAATCGCACTTTCAGCGCCGCCCGCAATCAGGCAGAGCAGGAGTTGCGCACCCTTAATTTACCAGTTGCTGATCTGGTTCAGATGCAGCAACTGTTATCACGACTGCTGTATCCTCATGCCAGCCTGCGTGCCCAACCAACAGTGCTGGCCACAAATACCAAGGGCCAACCGGCCTTGTGGGCATTTGGTGTCTCCGGCGACTATCCGATTCTGTTGGTAAAAATTAACGATGAGGAAAGATGGTCGCTGCTGCAAACATTACTGCATGCCCATACCTACTGGCGGCGGCGCGGTCTGAAAATCGATCTGGTTATTCTCAATCAACAGGAAACGAATTATGGTCAGCCACTGGAAGCTTTTATTTACCGGTTGGTGCACCAATTGGATAGCGGCCATTGGATCAACCGACGTGGTGGTGTTTTTGTTGTGCGGCAGGATCAGATGGGTGAGGCGGACTGGACATTGCTGCAAACGGCCGCACGCGTGGTGCTGGACTGTGACCGTGGTTCACTGGCGGCACAGCTGGCTGACGTAGGCCCACGGCCGGGTCCATTGCCTCGTTTGCCAAAGGTAAGAGGCAAGCGTCTTTCCCCGGAGCCGATGTCCCTGGCACGTCCTACCGACCTGCAATTCGACAACGGCTACGGGGGCTTCACTGCTGATGGCCAGGAATATGTGATTCATCTGGAGCCGGGCCAGACAACCCCAGCACCCTGGATCAATGTGATTGCCAACGAGACGTTTGGTTGTCTCATTTCTGAAAGCGGCGGTGGCTACTCCTGGGCCATCAACAGCGGCGAAAACCGGCTGACCAACTGGCGCAACGACCCGGTAACGGATCTGCCAGCAGAGGCGCTTTATATTCGGGATGAAGAAACGGCCGATTTTTGGTCACCTGTACCTCAACCATGTCCGGCCGAAGCGCCTTACACCGTGCACCACGGGGCTGGCTACAGCCGATTTGAACACATCAGCCATCATCTGCACCAGGAAACCACGCTCTTTGTGCCGCCGGAGGCACCCCTCAAAGTTGTGCAGCTCAAGCTGGAAAACCAGTCACAGCAGCCGCGCCGTTTTACCGTTACCTATTACGCTGAATGGGTGCTGGGTGTTACTCGGTCAACTATGCAATCATTTGTGCAGCCGTGGTACCGGCCGACTCACAATGCCTTGATGGCTAAAAATCCCTATAACGTGGATTTTGGCGAGCGAATTACTTTTTTGGCTGCGGCTAAAACGCTGCATGGTTACACAACGGACCGTACTTCCTTTGTCGGGCGCCTGGGCAACTTGCAGCGGCCGGACGCTTTGTTCCGCATTGGGCTGGACAACCGTATACAGTCTGGGTTAGACCCCTGCGCCGCCATCCAGGTCCACGTATCGCTGGAACCGGGCACAAGCCAGACGGTGATTTTTATGTTGGGGCAGGCGGTGGATGAAGAAACGGCCGTATCCCAGATCGAAAAATTCCGTCAACCACAGCGCGTGGCCCAGGCATGGCAAGAAAACAAAGCGTTTTGGGACAAAATCTTGGGCACCGTGCAGGTAGACACCCCCGATCCGGGCATGAACCTGCTGCTGAACCGATGGCTGTTATACCAGGCGCTTGCCTGCCGCATTTGGGGTCGGTCGGCGCTGTACCAGTCCAGTGGGGCTTATGGTTTTCGTGATCAGCTTCAAGACGTGCTGGCGTTGTTGCATGCCCGGCCCGATCTGGTACGCGCTCATCTGCTGCGTGCGGCGCGTCACCAATTTGAAGCCGGGGATGTGCTGCATTGGTGGCATCCGCCGCTGGCGCGCGGGGTGCGCACGCGTATTACCGATGACCTGGTGTGGCTGCCCTTTGTGACGGCCGAATATGTGCAGGTAACGGGAGATACGGCCGTTCTCGACGAAAAGATTCCTTACCTGACGGCCGATCCTTTAGCCAAAGACGAAGAAGACCGCTACGGACTGTACGAAACCACGGAAGAACTTTACACACTGTACGATCACTGCTGCCGTGCTCTGGAACGAGCGGCAACCAGCGGGGAACACGGCCTGCCGCTGATGGGGGCCGGGGATTGGAACGACGGCATGAACCGCGTCGGCATTGAGGGGGCAGGGGAAAGCGTCTGGCTGGGCTGGTTCCTGTATGAAGCATTACAGCGGTTTGCTGTTATTTGCCAGCGGCGGAATGATGATGAGCAGGCCATGCATCTGCAACAGCAGGCCGAAGCATACCGCCAGGCAGTTGAAACCCACGCCTGGGATGGCGCCTGGTATCGTCGTGCCTACTATGACGACGGCACGCCGCTGGGCGCTGCCCAAAATGAGGAGTGCCGCATCGATTCTCTGGCGCAATCATGGGCGGTGCTCACCGGTGCTGCGGCCAAAGATCGGGCTGCCCAGGCAATGGAAGCCGTGCACCGGATGTTACTCAAGGAGGAGGAGCGGCTGATTTTGCTCTTTGCGCCGCCGTTTGATCACACGGATAAGGACCCTGGCTACATTAAGGGGTACCTGCCCGGCATCCGCGAAAACGGTGGACAGTATACACACGCAGCGATGTGGACAATCTGGGCCTTTGCCGACCTGGGCGAGGCAGATACGGCCGTTTCACTCTACCGGCTCATTAACCCCATTTACCGGGCGGATACGGCCGAGAAGGCAGCGCGTTATAAAGTGGAACCGTACGTCATTTCGGCCGATGTGTATGGCGTGCCTCCCCACCAGGGGCGCGGTGGCTGGACCTGGTACACGGGCTCCAGCGGCTGGATGTACCGCCTGGGCATTGAAGGTATTTTAGGACTGCGCCGCTGTGGCAGCCATTTGCAAATTCACCCGCGTATTCCCGGTAGATGGCCTGGCTATCGCCTGACTTATCGTTACGGTA
This sequence comes from Promineifilaceae bacterium (SeqCode), assembly GCA_050292445.1. GTDB lineage: Bacteria > Chloroflexota > Anaerolineae > Promineifilales > Promineifilaceae > Leptofilum. The sequence continues at coordinate 13,021 of JBNKLQ010000110.1, forward strand.
TAACAACATTCCAGATTGCCGTCCAACGTCAGGATGAAGGGAATAATGTGCGGCAGGTAACTTTGGATGGCGAGGCGCAGCCCGGTCCTGAAATCAAGCTGGTGAATGACGGCCATACCCACGACGTGCAAATCACAATCGGGTAAGCACGGTGTAACTTTTCTGTGCGAATTTCCCCGGAAACTTTCAAGAGAGCGGATAGTCTGGAAAGCAGTTTCCGGGGAAGTAGTGAAAATTATGATTCATGTTCGCCCTGGTTTTCTTGAGGAGTGTGTCTGTAAAATGCCACATCCGCTTTGGGCAGCGGCGTGTTTTGCAAGATCAGATCGGCCGCTTTCTCGGCCAGCATCATTACTGGCGCATAAATATTGCCATTGGTAATGCTGGGCATCGACGAGGCATCCACGACGCGCACACCTTCTAGCCCATGCACTTTCATGGAATCCGGCGCAATGACAGACATGTCATCGGTGCCCATCTTGCAGGTGCAGGAGGGATGATAGGCCGTTTCCCCATCATGCCCTACCCAGTCTAATATTTCCTCATCACTTTGTACCGTGGGGCCAGGAGAGACTTCCCCGCCGTCTAAGGCGGCAAAAGCGGGCTGCCCCAAGATGTGGCGAGCGCAGCGAATAGCTTCTACCCATTCGTGCCGGTCTTGGGTTGTGGAAAGGTAATTGAACCGAATGGCAGGGTGTTGGGTGGGATCGGCCGTTTTTATTTTCACCGTTCCCGTAGCATCTGAATACATCGGCCCTACATGGACCTGGTAGCCGTGCCCGCCGCTGGGCGAGGTGCCATCGTAGCGAATGGCCACCGGCAAAAAGTGGAACATCAGGTTCGGGTAGTCAACCTCCTCATTGCTGCGCATAAATCCGCCTGCTTCAAAATGGTTCGTGGCGGCTGGACCCTTTTTAAACAGGAGCCACTGCAAGCCCACCCACGGCTTGTTGTACCACTTCAGGGCAGGGTAGACAGAAACGGGCTGGGTGCAAGCATGTTGTACATACACTTCCAGGTGATCTTGCAAATTCTCGCCCACTCCTGGCAAATCCTGAACAACCGGAATGCCTAACGCTTCTAATTCGGCCGCATTCCCTACCCCGGAAAGCTGCAAAAGCTGTGGCGAATTGAACGCACCGCCACACAAAATTACGTCACCTGCCAACACTTTTTGCCTGCTGCGTTTCCCCTGGCTGATTTCTACGCCAACGGCGCGCTTGCCTTCAAATAAAATTTTCGTCACCAATGTGTGCGTCATAACCGTGAGGTTGGGTCGATGCAGCACCGGGTGCAGGTAGGCGTGCGCGGCACTCAGACGCCGTCCGCCGTGGACGTTGCGGTCGAAGGCGGCAAACCCTTCCTGTTTGTAGCCGTTTACATCGTTGGTTAGCTCGTGGCCTGCTTGCTGAACGGCCGTAAAAAAAGCCTTAAAAAGCGGGTTGGTCGCCGGACCACGTTCCAGCACCAAAGGACCATCTGTACCGCGAAAATCATCGCCGCCTGCCAGACACGTTTCCATCCGTTTGAAGTAGGGCAGGCAGTGGGCGTAATCCCATTGGGCCATGCCCGGTTCCTGCCCCCATTTTTCGTAATCCATTGGGTTGCCCCGTTGGAAAATCATACCGTTGATGCTGCTGGAGCCGCCTAGAAGCTTGCCCCGGCCATGAAAGATACGCCGATTGTGCATAAACGGTTCCGGTTCCGAATGGTAGCACCAGTCGTAGAAACGGTTTCCGATAGGAATGGTGAGGGCAGCTGGCATGTGGATGAAAATGTCCCACTTTGAATCAGGACGACCGGCTTCTAAGACCAGCACCTTATGGTCGCGGCTGGCGCTGAGGCGGTTGGCCAGCACGCACCCGGCCGAGCCACCGCCGACAATAATGGTATCAAAGCGTTTGGATAGTTCGTTCATATTTGTTTGTCACTTGAGAATGTTTCGCTGATTTTTCTACTTTTATGCCGAATTGGGCAATATTGATAGATGAGTGTATAGCGGTAAAGCGTATTTTTCCAGATGGAATTCGTTGACGGCCGTTTCTCCCATAAACTATACTGTTTCTAACACATTAACAGTTGGTTTGTTGCATACGGGAGTACAAAATGGAAGAGATACAATGGGCCACCGTTACAGAAACAAATGGCATTACAATAGCTGAAATGCTCGTCCAACGACTGAAAGTGGCAGACATTCCGGCCTTTGCCGTGCAGGAAAGCGCTGGCAAAGCGTATGGGTTCTCTTTGGGGCCGCTAAGCGTTGCTTACGTCAGAGTCCCGGTCAATTATCTTGAAGAGGCTCGGTTGTTGCTTGATGTCGATAAGGCAGATGCATCTGATATTGTTACTTGCCCCGGGTGCGATAGCGAAATTGAGTTGGATGAGACTGAATGGGAGCAAGGTTGGTTTACTTGCCCTGTTTGTGAAGAACACGTTTCTCTAGACGATCTTTTTTAAACGACCCTCAACGACGACTTTTACCTAAAATTGGAAACCAAGTTGTTGTAGTTTATCAAGGATCAACCATGAGGAGTACAGAATAAGTTTTCGTTTTGTGGAAGTGGATTGTTTACCCAAAAATCGAAGATTTATCATCGTGTGAAAAAGCAGACCGATATAATATTCTCTAATATCTTTTTCCGGCAAAATGGCATAAGCTGCTTTTTGGCGAATAAGCTGAATGGCGGCCAGTGCCTTCTGTAATTCAGTATCGCCTTTGCAAACGTTTGGAATGGATTCGGTTAAAGAATCCTGCGATTCCAGCGCGGCCTCGAATTTGCAAATGTCTACTAATGGTTTGCTTTCAAGCGCTGAGAATTTAATCGACGTTTCCAATTCAATGAAATCGCGTAAAATGTGTGCCGGACCAGTGCGGGTGAAATCTAGCAACCAGCAATTCAAAAATTTGTCCACCATAATGTTGTCAGAATGTAAATCCCCATGAACTATGGTTTTGTAGGTGCGTTTCTCAAAATCGTATGGGGAATTTAATAGTTGTTGAAAAAGGGTTATTGGATTAGGAAAATGTAGATCGATTTCTTCAAATCGAATTTCTGCCTGCCCTGCAAATTCCTTCAGGTAGCGGCTCATATGCTTGTCAAGTTGCCAATTGTCTACGTCGAAATATTGAACGTAGGCTTGAATGAGCAATAACACTTCTCGGTCTTTATCTTCGTGCCAAAAGGCAAGGGTGTTGTCAAATAGGTTGTTGATGACTTGAGAAACGGCATCAACATTCTGGTTTTGGTAAAAGTTATAGAAGGTGAGCAATCCATCCAGTTCAAGGTTCAAGAAGCGCATGAGCATACCACCCCGTTTGCGTGTATAAACTGGGTGAGTCATTAAATGGGCATAACGGTCTCCTTGAATACGGCCGTCTACCCATTTATGATAGTTTTTCTCTTCAAGCTGTATCTGATCTTTCCAGGCGATTTTTGTCGCTTGTGCTACACGCCACTTCCCGTCTAAATCACGAGCGGTTACACGATAAACGACCGTTCCCCGAGTGCCGGGAGCGATTAATGAAACGTTGATCTCAGAAGCATTGACATAGAGCCGACGTAAAATTTCTTCATCTTGGGCACTTTTTAAATTTGTGCCGTAGCCATAATTAATTTTCAAATCCAAATTTATCTGAATTGTTTGGGATATGATGTCTAAAAATTCCTGGGTATTTCCAGAGTTCTTTTCTACATAAGTGATGCCATAATCACGAACTTCCAGCGCGTGACGAATTTCACCAGCACCTGAGAGCATAATTACAAAACATTCGGGAAAATCTTGATTAATACGTTTTAATAGATTAAGCCCGGCTCGTGGTGAGAAACGGCCGTCAAAATCTGGCATATGAAGGTCAGTCACAACCAAATGATATGATTCTGTTTGTAGATTTTTTATAGCATTTTGACAATTTTCGGCTGGGTCAACTTTATACCCAACCCGCTGTAAGGTCTTGGTGATATTACGCCGAATATCAGCGTCATCATCCACAACTAGAATCCTAATATCTGCTTTTTGCATCGATTTTTCCTGAATAGAAGCTTATTCTTGTATCCATGGCGAATTGGGACGTAATGAGATACAGGCAGTGATTAGTTTGGAAAGGTCTTGGCGCCGTTCAAAATAGGTAACCAACTCTCTAGTTTTCCCATTCAAATTTGTACCGCCCAAAGTATCATAAGGGATGCCTAACCGCATACATAAGTCTTGAAATTCGTCGAGGTTAAATACCTGACTAATCAAGTCTGTCAATTGTGCCAGATCTACTTCGTTATTAGTGGAGACAGGGCGAAATCCATAGAATGTAAAGATAGCTTCTCGTATGCTTTCGCGTAATTGTCTGCTGGCTAAACCGCTTTCGGATTTTTCAATATAACGAAAAGCGCCTAATTGATTGGCATCATCTTGAAGAGCCTTGTCAGGTACAGCTGAAAATATGATAACTGGTATTTTGGGGTAGGTATTGTTAATGAATCGTAATGATTCGAGGCCTATAAAATTTAAAAAGCGGCGATTAGGCTCATTTGTAGGCATTCGTAAATCCAAAACAATTATGTCCACTATTTGGCTGTTTAACACTTCACGCAAGGCCTGATCATCTTCAGCCTGAAGAAATGTAAAACCCTTTTCTCCGATTGCTTTAATAACGTTTGTGCGCATATCTGGATCGTCATCAACAACCAGAATTGTTATGTTGTTCTGCTTCAATCGTATTCCCCTCCATTTAACGCGAGTTATTGGGCAGATGTTTGCAAGTATTTACTCTTTCCTGTAAACAGGTAGTTTAATCGTAAATGTGGCACCTTCATTAGGATTATCAGCCGCAGAAATGTGACCATTTCGTCTTGAGACAATTTGCGTACACTTGTAAAGGCCAAAACCCGTACCTGACTGTTTTTGTTTTGTTGTATAACCTGCTACCCAAATCTCATCTTGTGTGTCTAAGTCTAAGCCACAACCATTGTCGCGGAATTTGACTTCAATGTTTTCTTTGTCTGGAGTTAAATAAGCAGCAATTTCCAAACGCTTATCGACAGAATCCACCATGGCGACAATAGCATTATCAATTATTTCCTCAAATACATCCTTTATTTCGTTGTGAGAAATAAGGACGGGGGGTAAATTTTGCTCTATTCTGAAAACAAACGCTTCATTTGGGAGTGCAGATGTGTAAGCTGCTTCTTTGATGAGTGGTTCAAGGGGTAAAGATTCGGCATCTGTTTCTTGTAGAGGATTGAGTAATTTTTGTTTGAGGTCACTAATTTGAATTGCGGCCCTTTGAATCATTTCAGTATCTTCCTGCATTGATTCGATGTTGGGTTTGGGTTCTGCCAATTCTTCTAACAAACGTTCTGCTGGCCAAGAAATATTTAAGGCTAGGTTGCCAATTTTGTGAACTAACCAAGAGGCTGCATCGCCAACTGCTTTAATGGCTCGTATTTGCTGTAACTCTTCCTGAATTTCCGAATTTTTTACGGCAATGGCAATTTGTCCTGCTAGCGTCTTAAGGAATTTTCGGTCATATTCTGAAAAGGAATTCAGTCTAGGGCTGCCCAAGTTCAATATGCCAATAACATGATTATTGATTACCATTGGCACCAAGGCCCCGCTGCGAGATTCATCATACTGTGCAGGTATATATTGGGATGGTTGCTCAACGTCGTCTAGAAAAACAGTCTCTTTATTACGTACCACATTTTTTACGATAC
>JBNKLQ010000111.1:0-18601 GCA_050292445.1 Promineifilaceae bacterium (SeqCode)
CAGGTGGCACACATCCGCCCCAATTTTGCCAGGGCTGGTGAGGCCAACCTGGGCGTTCATGTTGGCCCCGTCCATGTACACCTGCCCACCATTTTCGTGAACGATCTGGCACATTTCCTCGATTTCAGCCTCGAAAACGCCGTGGGTGGAGGGATAGGTGATCATGACTGCGGCCAGATTTTCGCTGTGTTTTTCTGCCTTGGCCCGTAAATCAGCCACATCAATGTTGCCGTTGTCGTCACACTGCACCACAACGACATCCATACCCGCCATCACAGCGCTGGCCGGATTGGTGCCATGTGCCGAGCTGGGAATCAGGCAAACCGTCCGCTGGGCATCACCGCGCGACAAATGGTAAGCGCGAATGACCAACATGCCGGTGTATTCACCCTGTGCCCCAGAGTTAGGCTGAAGGGAAATCGCAGCAAAGTCAGTTATTTCGGCCAACCAACGTTCCAAACGACGGAATAACATTTTGTATCCAGCCGCCTGGTCCTGCGGCACAAAGGGATGCAGCGTGCCGAATTTGGGCCACATCACCGGCAGCATTTCGGCCGTGGCGTTTAGCTTCATCGTGCAGGAACCCAGCGGAATCATGGAGTGCGTCAATGAGAGGTCGCGGGCTTCCAGCCGATTGATGTAGCGCATCATCTCCGTTTCGGAATGGAAGCTGTTGAAGACAGGATGGGTGAGGAAGTCGCTGGTGCGGGCGTGGGTTTCCGGATAGGCCAGATTGGCGTCATCGGCCATAGCGTACACATCAAACTGGCCAGGGTTGGCCCCAAAGATGGTCAACAGGTGCTCAAGCTCGTACGTTTCGGTAATTTCGTCGAGGGAGATACCGGTACGGCCGTCCTCAAAGTAACGCAGGTTAATTTCTTTCACCAATGCTGCTTCCTGAATCTCCTCCTGCGTTTTGGGGCCACCGGAGACGGTGATTGTGTCGAAGATGGGGTGCTCGTTGATGGTGTAGCCTAATTGTGAGAGGCCTTTGTGGAGAACGGCCGTTAGCAGCTGCACCCGTCGGGCAATCTTGCGCAAGCCAGTTGGCCCGTGATACACAGCATACATCGAAGCCATGATGGCCAGTAACACCTGCGCCGTGCAAATGTTGCTCGTGGCCTTTTCGCGGCGGATGTGCTGTTCGCGGGTTTGCATTGCCAGGCGCATGGCCGGGTTGCCCTGGGCATCAATCGACACGCCTACTAAGCGGCCCGGCATTTGCCGTTTGTAATCTTCACGGGTGGCCATGTAGGCGGCGTGTGGCCCGCCATAGCCCAGCGGCACGCCAAAACGCTGGCTGTTGCCGACTACCACGTCTGCCCCAAACTCACCAGGGGCGCGCAGCAGCACCAGCGCCAGCAAATCAGCAGCAACCACGACAAGCGCCTCGTTTTCATGCGCGGTTTTGACAAATGGTTCGTAGTCAAGCACATCGCCGGTCGTGGCCGGGTATTGCAGCAGTACACCAAAACAATCGTCAAAGTCGTAACTGGCATGGTCGCCTACAACCACGTCGATCCCCAACGGTTCCGCCCGGGTTTGCACAATGGCAATCGTTTGCGGGTGGCACAGTTCGGAGACGAAGAAAGTGTTGGCGGTAGAGCGACGGGGGCGCTGACGCAAAGCAAGGGTCATCGCTTCAGCAGCGGCCGTACCTTCGTCCAGCATGGAGGCGTTGGCAATCTCCATGCCGGTCAGGTCCATAATCATCGTTTGGAAGTTGAGCAGCGCTTCCAGCCGCCCCTGGGCAATTTCTGCCTGGTAGGGGGTGTACTGCGTGTACCAGCCGGGATTCTCAAAGATGTTGCGCAGCACCACAGGCGGGGTGAGGGTATCGCTGTAGCCCATGCCGATGAAGCTGCGGTAGGTTTTGTTTTGGGCAGCAATGGAGCGCAGTTCGGCCAAAATTTCAGACTCGCTGCGGGGAGAATCCAGCTTTAGCTTGTCGGGAAGCCGAATTTTTGCGGGGATTGTTTGCTCGATCAGTTCGGTCAGCGAGCCAACACCCACGGTATGAAGCATGTGGGCTATGTCTTCATCCCGAGGGCCAATGTGCCGGTCAACAAAATGGTCGGTTGGAAACAGTAAATCACGGTTACTCAGGGAAACATCACCGTTCAGCTTACCCGCGTGGCGGCCATTTTTAGTTGCGGGCGCTTCGGCGATTAATGTGGGAGGGGTCATAGTTATTCTCCAGAGATGCTTACTCGCGTTCGCTTAGATATTTTTCGTACGCAGCAGCATCCATTAAATTATCCAGCTCATCGGGAGCGCTCATTTTCACTTTGACGAGCCATGCTTCGCCGTAGGGGTCCTGGTTGACAATTTCTGGGGTGTCGATGAGATCTTCGTTTACGGCCGTAACATCCCCAGAAACAGCCATCAGCAAATCAGCGGCGGCCTTAACAGACTCTACCACGCCAAACGTTTCGCCGACGCCAAAAAAGTCACCTTCGTTGGGCAGCTCCAGGTACACAATGTCAGAAAGCGAATCTTGCGCGTAATCGGTAACGCCAATGGTGGCCATATCCCCCTCAACACGGACCCATTCATCATCTTCGGTATATTTCAAATCTGCTGGTATCTTGCTCATCATCATCTCCTTGGATTTTAGCCACAGAGATCACAGAGGAATTTGAGATTTTCCTCTTTAAATCTCTATGATCTCTGTGGCCATCTTAAAATACTCGCCAACAAAAAAGGACGCATAGCAATTATAAAAATTACTAGCGTCCTCTGTCTTAGACCTGAGAGATTCGCAGCAAACGCTTTTTGTTTGCCACTTGCCCCGTCGGTGTGGGCATTGGTTTGCGCTATCGCTTAACCAATGCTCACTTTTCAGATTTACCCAGCAGCCCGGTCCTTTTACCTGAGAGTTTCACAGCAAACGTCTTTTGTTTGCCATTTGCCCCTTCGGTGTCGCTCAAATGGAAGAACGCTCTCTCCCGAACGGCCGTTTGCTCTATTCAATTGTTTGTTCCTATCCTCATTTTAGCTGTAGAGAACACAGATTATTTTAAGTTTGGTTTTTAGTCTCTAGTTTCTCTTGTTCCCCTGTGGCTTTTTAGATAGGTGTAAGTTGCTTTAGCAACATTGTAAAGTTTGCCATCACAATGTGCAAGTAACAAACCTTACCAAAATCAGACCCAACCACGCAGCCGCACCGCTTCTGCCACCCGATTGACTGCTACCAAATAAGCCGCCACGCGTGTATCTACCTGCTTAGATTCTGCCATGTGGTTTACCGCATGGAAAGCGGTAGTAATTTTCTTATCCAGCCGCTCATGAACCATTGCTTCATCCCAGTAATATTGGTAGCCATTCTGGACCATCTCAAAATAAGAGACGATAACACCGCCTGCATTGCACAAAAAGTCGGGAATGATGTAAATGCCTTTGTCGTTGAGAATATTGTCAGCTTCAGGGGTCGTGGGGCCATTGGCCAGTTCGGCCACAATTTTGGCTTTTACCTTGTCAGCATTTTGACTGGTAAGCTGATTTTCGATAGCAGCGGGGATGAGAATATCCACCTCGGTTTCCAGCAGTTCCTGATTGGTAATGTTTTCTGTGCCAGGGCAGTTCATCAATTTGCCCGTCTGCCGCAAATGGTCCTGAACAAGATCGAAATCCAGGCCGTTGGCATTGTAAATGCCGCCAAACTCATCGCTGGCAGCTACAATTTTCAGGCCAAATTGATTTTGACCCAAGCTGTGTGTAAAGGAGCCAACATTACCAAAGCCTTGTACGGCCGTAGTCGCTCCTTCCAGATTCAGTCCTTTTAGCTTAGCGGCTTCCCGAATCGTAAACAGGCCACCCATCGCCGTGGCGGGCGTGCGTCCGGCTGAACCACCTAGTTCCAGCGGCTTGCCGGTGATGACCCCAGGCGAGCGTTTACCGTTGATGGTTTCGTATTCGTCCAGCATCCAGGCCATGATGCGCGGATTGGTGTTCACGTCTGGGGCGGGCACATCCTGGGTGAGGCCTACATAGCGGGCGATGTTGCGCATGTATCCCCGGCTCAACCGCTCCAGCTCATCCGGGGACATCTCGCGCGGGTTACAAATGACACCACCTTTGCCACCACCGAGAGGAATGTCAGATACGGCCGTTTTCCAGGTCATCCACGCTGCCAGAGCGCGTACCGTATCGATCGTCTCGTCCGGATGAAAGCGAATGCCACCTTTGGCCGGGCCACGGGCATCATTGTACTGCACCCGAAACCCCTGAAAGGTTCGGGTCGAGCCATCATCCATCCGCACCGGAATGGTGAAATGGAATTCGCGCATCGGTTCACGCAAAAAAGCATGCATGTCGGGATCAAGTTGCAGCACCTGGGCTGCTTCATCTAACTGTGCTTGTGCAATTGCAAAAGGGTTCAAATTTTCTTTCATTGTAAAGCATACTCCATTGGTAAAGTGGGATTAGGGAACATGCCAGCATGGCATCGGTTAAAAATTTGAGCTTTCTTGGAAAAATTCAGGAGTTCGCAGAAAAGAGTTCAGTCCGCTTTGCTGCTCAGGACTAGATGCAAGTGGTTGCGTTGTTCCATATTAACGGCCATTGGCTGGCACCGTGAATTGTACAAGATTGCTTGAATCAGGTAAACATTCGTTTTATCTAGGTGGCCTAAATCATGACTTTTAGCTTGAAAATGGATTATTTTTTCCTCTCTGAAGCATTGCTTTCTTAGTAACCAGTAAAATTTAATCGCCAAACTCTCTACCCAATCAGGAGTGGCTCTGGTAAACTAACAGCTTAAATTTTGTAGCCGACCTATGATCAACCAAATCGTTCTTGCATTCCTCCTTAGCGGCCTGGTAGCCGCCCTGGCTTATTGGCGCGGTTCATTGGCTCCCTCAGGAGCAGCAGGCGCTTTAGTGGTCGGCACTATTATTTTTGGCTTTGGTGGTTGGATTTGGGGTGTCTTATTGGCCCTTTTTTTCATTAGCTCCAGTCTGCTGTCTCATTACAAGGAGCGTGAAAAACAAGCCGTTGCCGAAAAGTTTGATAAGGGTCACCGGCGCGACTTAGGTCAGGTTCTGGCAAACGGTGGGGCTGGGGCTATCATTGCCATATTTCATGGTTTTTTCCCATGGCCACTCTGGTTGCCACTCTTTTTGGGCACTATGGCTACCGTAACGGCCGATACCTGGGCCACAGAACTGGGCACGTTGAGCCAGCACCGCCCCCGGCTAATCACTACAGGACGGATCGTCCCGGTTGGCACTTCTGGCGGGATTTCTCCTTTTGGCACGGCCGTTTCCTTCATCGGGGGCTTGCTCATTGGGCTGGCCGCCGGGCTGATGGGCCAAAACAACCTTGTCGCCCTAAGCATTATCGGCGGTATAGGCGGTCTGGCAGGCTCCCTTTGTGACAGCTTCTTGGGTGCCACCGTGCAGCAGATTTTTCAATGTGAGGTTTGTAACAAGGAGACGGAGAAAAGTTTTCATTGCGGCCAACCAACGCGTCCTTTGCGTGGCTGGGGCTGGATGAATAACGATATGGTGAACTTTTTGTCTTCTATTTTCGGGGGTGGGACGGCCGTATTGGTATACTCCTTACTGGTAGCGTAAATTATTATCAATTGTGGGATTGCTTATGGCACACACATCGCACACAGGAGTTGCAATGAAATCACAAGCATGCCCTGCCGGATTTACGCTCCGGCATACGCTCAAAGCAAACAATCGCGCCATCACTCGCCTGGCCTGGGCACCAGATGGAGTACAGTTGGCCTCCGCTTCTTATGATCAATCCGTACGCATTTGGGACGCGGAAGCCGGTCTCGAATTGCGGGAGCTGTACGGTTACAGTGGTTCGGTTTTTACGGTGGTCATTTCACAAGACGGCCGTTTTGCCCTCTCTGCCTCTAAAAATGCCCTTAAAGTTTGGGATATGTCTGGAGAGAATCGCTCCCGCACCTTGCGCGGCCATGCCGACTACATCTACGCTGTAGCCGCCACGCCAGACGGCCGTTATGCACTCTCCGGCGCTTACGATGAAACCATCCGCATCTGGAACCTGGAAACCGACACCGAAGAAAAAGTGCTCACTGGCCACAAAGGGCGCATCGGCTGTTTGGTTGTTACCCCAGATGGCCAGACGATTATTTCTGGCGCAGCCGATAGCTATATCAAGCTATGGGACTTCTTAACCGGGCAAACCAAACAAACATTGAGAGAGCATCGCGGTGAAGTGCTGGATCTGGCACTTTCTCCCGACGGGCTGCTTTTGGCCTCCGCTTCGCATGACAGCGATGTGCACCTGTGGCAGGTGGAGAGCGGTACGCTTATCACCTGTTTAACCCATCATAGCAAGCCGGTTACGGCCGTATCCTTTTCCGCTGATGGGCAACTGCTAGCCACCAAATCCGCCGACAGCACAGTTCTCTTCTGGCGCACCGACACCTGGGAAATTGTGGCTAACCTTGAAGAATCCCATTCCAAATTCGCTTTCTCGGGCCTTGCCTTTCACCCAACCAAACCTTCCATTGCCACCCTGGGTGAAAAAGATAAAACCATTCGCGTATGGGACCTGGATTTGACGCAATGGTTCTAAATAACCACCTTTTGGCTTAGCTTTCTTCTCCCGAAACCCAGAAAAAATGTTACCATGTGAGTAGTTGACCAGACGGTAGAGTTTGGGTTGTTTGGGTAGCCCAAAGGTCTAAAGATGTATCAGGAAATTGAGCACACAAGTGCCGTGCAAAACAGAAGCGTCGTCACCCACATCACTCTGGACACAGATTTCAATATTCTGAGCCACTCAGCAAAACTGCTCCAGTGGGCTTGCTTTGAGCCGGGTACCATCGCTGGAGTTTGCCTATTTGAGTTATTTCCCCAGCTCGAATCCAGTCGGGAACTCATCTTTGAAAGCGTACAGGTTCCGGGAAACACCTTTGTTTATCGTTATGCTTGTTTTTTTCAAGAAGAGTCCCCTAAACAATTGTTTGATCTGCAAATCGAAGCCTTACCCAATGTGCCAGACAAGCTGCTTTTAACAATGATCCCGCTGACCTCTGCCACAACCAACAACGTTGACAACAACAAAGATTTAGCCATGCTAGCCCACCATAATCAGGAGTTGCTGCTGCTCAATCGCGCCAGCCAAATTCTTACCGCGACGCTAAATTCAGCCGAGGTTTTGGAACGGTTGTTGCAGGTTACCGTGCAAATCATTAATGCTGCTGGCAGTTCCGTCTGGCTTTGGGCAGATGATGATGAAGAACGCCTGGTTTGCCAGGCAGTGTTTCACCCTGGCAAAGATGAGCGCCTGTTTGGGCAACAAGTAGCCTCTGGCAAGGGTATCGTTGGCTGGGTAGCCCAGTCGAATGAAGGAACAATTGTGTCTGATCCGGCTCACGACGGCCGTTTCTACCCCCACATCGACAAAAATAGCGGCTTCCTTACCACCTCTCTCCTGGCGGTTCCTATCCATTTGCGCAATCGCACATTGGGCGTTTTGGAAGTAGTCAATAAGCATAACGGCCGTTTCACCTCTAAAGACCTGGCCTACGCTGAAATGTTAGCAGCCTCTGCCGCCATCGCCATCGACAATGCGCAGCTCATTGAGAGCTTACAGCGGAATATGGATGATTTAACCATTCAAAATGCGGAGCTGGAAGCTTTTGACCACACCGTTGCCCATGATTTACAAAACCCATTGGCCTTGGTGGTGGGGTTTGCCGATTTGCTGCTAACCCAAGATGACGATATCACGGAAGAGGAGCGTGCCCGCGCTTTAGATCTGGTGGTACATAACGCGCGCCGTATGAGCAGCATTATCCAGGAACTGTTGATGCTTTCCAGCGTGCGCAAACGGGACGTTGAAACGCATCCCCTCGACATGGCAGAGATTGTACAAAATGCGCTTGACCGTCTGCGATTCTTGATCCAACAACACAAAGCCCAAATCAATTTACCAGAAAGTTGGGCAGTAGCCCGTGGCTACGGGCCCTGGATCGAAGAGGTGTGGGAAAATTTCATCAGCAACGCCCTGAAATATGGGGGAACCCCGCCTGAGATCAAGCTCGGCAGCACAGTGTTGGCCGACGGCCGTATCCAGTTCTGGATTCGCGACAACGGTCAGGGCATTCCAGCAGAAAAACAGGACCAGCTCTTTATCCCCTTCACCAAGCTCAGCGAAGTGTACATCACCGGGCACGGGCTGGGGCTTTCTATCGTTTGTCGCATTATGGAAAAGTTGGGTGGCGACGTTGAGGTTGAAAGTCGGCAAGGGGCAGGCAGCACCTTTAGCTTCACCTTACCAGCTTATTTTCTAGATGAAAGCTGACCGTCGCTTTGAACTGGCAGTGCCGCTCTTGCCGCGTTATCATTCTCCATCTTTAAAAACAATCGTCACCTACGGCAATAAGCAGGCTTGTGGTGAGCGTAATCGTACCATTTGTAAGATTTTATCTGCGTTCATCAGCGTTAATCAGTGCCCTATTTTTAGAGGAGTTAAACATGCCCAAGTCAGAAAAACGGCCGATCACCGCCGAAGATTTATACAAGATTGAACTCGTCTCCGATCCCCAACTCTCGCCAGATGGCACCCAAATCATTTTTGGCGTCACCCGCGTGGACCGTGAAACGGAGAAGAAGTTCACCAATTTATGGCTCGTTACCAGTGATGGCAGTAGCCTGCCGCGCCAGTTCACCTATGGCGATCAATCCGACACCCATCCCCGCTGGTCACCAGACGGCCGTTCCATCGCCTTCCTCTCCAACCGCAAAGATGAAAAACAGTCCCAAATCTACATCATCCCCCTGCATGGTGGCGAAGCCCGCCCCGTAACAGAAATGGAAGGCAGCTTTGCCAACTTCACCTGGTCGCCAAACGGCCGTACCTTTGCCACCCAATTCCGCAAAAAAGACCAGGCCGCCATCGAGCGAGAAGAAGATGAGCAAAAGAAGAAGCTGGGCGTGGTCAGCCGCCATTTCACCACGCTCAATTACAAAGCCGATGGCGGAGGTTACCTGCCCGAAGAAAAGTGGCACATCTGGACCATCAACGCCGACAGCGGCGAAGCCACCCAACTTACCGAAGGCGACAAATTTGATGAACTCCAGCCGCAATGGACGCCAGACGGCCGTTCCCTCATCTTCATCTCCAACCGCGATCCCCAGCCAGACATCAACTGGGACCAGACTGAGCTATATCGTATTCCGGCCGAGGGCGGCAAGATGGAGCTGATTCCCTCGCAAGAAGGCCGCAAATTCAATCACACGATCTCCCCAGATGGCAATTGGATTGCCTACATGGGTCGCAAACAAAAAGGGCACTGGTACCAAAATGACTGCATCTACCTGGTACCCGCCAGCGGCGGTGAAGCACGAAACCTCACGGCCGAATATGATCTACACTTAGCTACCGCCACCCTCACAGACGTGGGCAGCGGCACGCCACAGCCACCACCCACTTGGTCAAAAGACGGCCGTACCCTCTACATCCTGGCCACCGAAAAAGGCAACCAACCCCTGCTGGCCTTCAGCACCGCCCCAGATGCGCCCGGCTACAAACGCATCATCGACGAGGCCGGATTGGTTGCCAGTTTCTCCCTGGATAACGCCCAACAAACCGTGGCTTACCTCTGGGGCGATTTTAGCGGTCCAGCCCAGATTCGCGTGCGCGACCTGACCGTTGGTGACTCAAAAACGCTGACCCAATTTAACAATACCTTGCTGGCCGAATTCGAAACGGGCAATATTGAAGAAGTCTGGTTCAAAGCCAAAGATGGTACCGACCTGCACGGCTGGATCATGACCCCACCCGGCTTCGACCCAAACAAAAAATATGCCTCCATTTTGGAAATTCATGGCGGGCCACAAACGCAATACGGCCGTGCTTACTTCCATGAGATTAATTTGCTGGCCGCCCAGGGCTACATCGTTTACTGGAGCAACCCGCGTGGCAGCCAGGGCTACGGCGAAGAGTTTGCCGGAGCCATCTATAACCAGTGGGGCACCGTTGATTATGATGACGTGATGGCCTGGGCCGACTACGTAGAAAAATTGCCCTACATCGACACGGAGCGCATGGGCGTGACGGGCGGCAGCTACGGCGGCTACATGACCTCGCTTATCATTGGCAAGACAGATCGCTTTAAAGCGGCCGTTGCCCAGCGCGTCGTCAGCAACTTCATCAGCTTCTACGCCTCCAGCGACATGAACATCGGCGCTGAATACCTCTTTGGCGCGGAGCAGCCCCCGTGGGATGACCTGGAAAACTATTGGCGACAATCTCCCATCGCCTACATTGGCAACGCCAAAACGCCCACCATGCTCATCCACAGCGAGCACGACTTCCGCTGCGACAAAGAACAGGGTGAACAGGTCTTTGTCGCCCTCAAAAAACTTGGGGTAGACACCGAAATGATCCTCTTCCCCGAGGAATCGCACGGCCTCTCCCGCGCTGGGCGCACCGACCGACGCATCGAACGGCTCAGCCACATGATCCGCTGGTTTGCGACGTACCTCAAATAATCCGCTATAATAAGCTCACAAGAAATAAAATTAACTCGTTTGAGAAACAATGAGAGTAGAGAGTGGAGAGTGGAGATTAAAAATATCTCCACTCTCTAATCTCCAGTCTCCAATCTCCCAGAATATGCTAGATAAGATCAAACAAGTCGTCACTCGTTACGACGAAATTGAAAGACAAATGACCGACCCGGCCGTCCTGGCCGATCATGTAAAGCTAACGGAGCTGGCCCAGGAGCGGTCCGACTTGCAACCGCTGGTAGAAGCGTACCGCGAGCATGAACGTGTGGAGCAAGAGCTGGCCGACGCCCGCGAAATGGCCGAGCTGGAAGATGGCGAAATGGCCGACCTGGCCGAGGCCGAGGTCGAGACGCTGGCAGCCCAGCTAGAGTCGTTGGACAATGAAATGCGCCGCCTGCTGGTGCCCAAAGACCCCCGCGACGAGCGCAACGTCTTTGTGGAAATTCGCGCCGGGGCGGGCGGTGATGAAGCCGGTATTTTTGCGGCTGACCTGCTGCGCATGTACATGCGCTACGCTGAGGGGCGCAATTGGAAGCCCACCATTTTAGAAGAAAATGCCACCGGCGTGGGCGGCTACAAAGAAGTTATCTTCTCAGTGAAGGGCAAAGGCGCTTACTCCCGCTTTAAGTATGAAAGTGGCGTGCATCGCGTACAGCGCGTGCCGCAAACGGAGTCGCAGGGGCGCATCCACACCAGCACGGCTACGGTTGCCGTCATGCCCGAAATTGATGACGTAGACATTACCATCGATCCTAAGGATTTAGAGATCACTGCCACCTTTTCCTCCGGTCCCGGTGGCCAGCACATGCAGAAAAATGCTACGGCCGCTCGCATTGTGCATATTCCCACCGGCATGTTTGTCAAGATTCAATCGGAGCGCAGCCTGACGCAAAACAAGCAGCTGGGCATCGCCATTATTCAGGCCCGCTTGCAGGAAATTGAGGAAGAAAAGCAGAATTCGGCCGTTGCCGCCGACCGTAAATCCCAAATTGGCACCGGTGACCGCAGCGAAAAAATTCGTACCTACAACTACCCCCAGGGGCGTGTTACCGACCACCGCATTGGCCTGAGCAGCTACAATCTGCCCGCCGTCATGGACGGCGACATCGACCAGTTCATCGACGCCCTCACCGTCGCCGACGAAGCAGAAAAGTTGGCCGCGCTAAACGAAACATAAAAACGCTCAGCGTGTCATTCCCGCGCAGGCGGGAATCCATACACGCAAACAGGCTATGATCTAAACATCAAACGGAGTACCAGATGACCGAACTCACCTACCAACCACGGGGCCGCTATTTTGAACAGTTTGAAATTGGGCAGCAGCTTGTCACTGCGGCCCGCACCATCACCGAAAGCGACATTGTGAGCTTTGCCGGAATGACCGGTGATTACAACCAGATTCACACCGACGCTGAATTTGCTGCCAAAGACACCTTCGGCCAGCGCGTGGCGCATGGCATGTTGGTGCAGTCCATCGCCACCGGTCTGGCGGTGCAGTCGGGCATTATCGAGGGCACCGTGCTAGCCTTCCGCGAGCAAAGCGCCAAATTTAGCCTACCGGTGTTCATTGGCGACACGGTCCACGTCGAATTAAAAATCACCGAGATAAAGGCGCTGCCGCGCTTGGGTGGGGGGAACATCAACATGAAATACGCCGTCTACAACCAGCACGGCAAAGCCGTCCAGCGAGGCGATTGGGTCATGCTGATCAAAAGCCAGAATAATGGTTAATTGTTAATCAATGAGCGACGAGCAAGAACGGCCGTATCCCGAACAACCTGAAGAAGAAACCCCCAAACCGGAGGAGCAGCCGGAAGAGGAAGAATTTGGCACGGTTTCGCTGCTGGATTTAATGGCGGAAACTGCTGATGAAGTCCCAGAAACGATCGTGCTGGACCCAGGCGGGAGGCCGCGCCCCCAAAAGAAAGATGATGAGCAAGAGGTGGATACGGCCGTTCCCTCCAGCGACAAAGTCGCCGACGACGCCCCCACCGAGCCATCAGACGACGAGCAAACTCTCGATTTGCCTGGCTCCGACGACGAAGATACGGCCGATCTGCCGCCCGTCCAGGCTCCGCGACCGAAACCAGCGCCGCTGCCGCTCACGCCATCCAAGCTCAAACCGTTTGAGCGGCCGCCTGTTGAAGACCCCGACGCTACCGAAGTACAGCCCGACCTGGCTATTCCGCCACCGGAACGGCCGCGTTCTGAACAACCCACCCAAATCTACGAGCGAAAAAAACCGACAGACCCACCGGATAAGCCCACCATACAGCGGCCGCCCGTTCGCGAAGCACCCACCCAGCCTCGACCGCAGCGAGAACAGCCGCCACGTCGTCAGCCAACCCAACCCAGACGGCCGCAGCAACAGCCACAGCGACAAGCCCCCCAGCCGACCGGTCCGGTAGTCATGCCCAGGCAAGAACCCAAACCGCGCCCCAAGCGGCAAGCGCCTGGGCGGCGCAACTGGGGCAGTTGTTTTGTTCGCGGCGTAGTGATTAGCCTGCTGCTCGGTGTCGTCGTCATGGCCCTCACCGTGGCAGGCCTGGCGATTGGCTACCGCGTCATCGCCAATGGGTTACCTTCTGTTTCCGAACTTCAAGGCCGCGTCAGCACTTTTGAGACGGCCCGCATCTTTGATCGTGATGGCAATGAGCTGTTTTCTTTGGCCGATCCTTCCTTCGGCAACCGTACGCGCGTCTCGCTGGATCAAATCTCCCCTTACCTCATTAATGCCACCATTGCCACCGAAGATTCGCGTTTCTATGAAAATCTGGGCTTCGATAGCATCGCCATCGGCCGAGCTATTTTGCAGGCGGCTCAGGAAGGTGAAGCCGTTTCGGGGGCCAGCACCATTACCCAGCAGCTGGTGCGCGCCACCCTGCTGGACGAGGAAGAACGGACCGAACGGACCTTCCGCCGTAAAGTGCGCGAAATCATCCTCGCCGCCGAGATGAATCTTGAGTATGACAAAGATGTTATTCTGGAAATTTATCTAAATGAGATTTATTACGGCAATCTGGCTTACGGCATCGAAGCCGCTGCCGAGACCTATTTTGACAAATCGGCAGCCGATCTGACACTGGCTGAAGCGTCGCTGCTGGCGGGACTGCCTCAGGCACCTGCCAGTTGGGACCCTTACACCGCGCCTAACCTGGCACTGGGTCGCCAATCAGAAGTGCTCAGTCGGATGGAGGCCGAAGGCTATATCTCTCTCGACGAAGCGCAAGCGGCACTGAATGAAACCGGTGCGTTTATTTACGATATGACACCACCGGTACGGCAGATTACGTACCCACACTTTACCTTCACCGTATTGCAGCAGGCGGAGGAACTATTGGGCGCGCAATCTATCTATCGCGGGGGACTGCGCATTCACACCACGCTGGATCCGGCGACACAGCAGCTGGCCGAAACCACGCTGGCCAATGCCGAGAACAACATCAATGTTGCCGGAGCCAACAATGCCGCTATGGTCGTTTTACAGCCGCAAACCGGCGAAATTTTGGCACTGGTGGGCAGTGTCGATTTTGATGATGAGGCGATTAGTGGCCAGGTGAATATGGCTCTGGCGCCCCGCCAGCCCGGTTCCTCCATCAAGCCGCTGGTTTACCTCTCGGCAATGGAACAGGGCTGGACGCCCGCCACGCTCATTTGGGACGTGCCGACCTCGTTTCCCAACGGGCCAAATCCGCCTTACGCGCCCAAAAATTATGACGATGCGTTTCATGGACCGCTGCGATTACGGCCGTCTCTAGGCAACTCCTACAACATCCCGGCGGTGAAAGCGCTGGAGTTTGTCGGCGTGTGCAACTTTATTGCCAATGTACAAAAAGTAGGACTGGCTTCTTTGCAGGACCCCGGCTGTGTGGAACAGGGCGAACCGCGCAACTACGGCCTGGCGCTGTCTTTGGGTGGCGGGGCCATCAGCCCGCTGGAGATGGCTGGGGCGTTTGGCACACTGGCCAACCAGGGTAACTACATTCCGCCATTCACCATTCGCCGCATCGAAAATAACGCGGGCGAGATTTTGTTTGAAGAACCCACCCCTGATCCGGCCGTGACGCAGGTAGTGCGCCCGGCCCATGCTTATTTGCTTAGCGATATTTTGTCTGACAACAACGCACGCCAGCCAGAATTTGGCGTGAACAACCTGCTGGTGATTCCAGGGCACCGGGTGGCGGCCAAAACCGGCACCTCGGGCACCGACCGCAATGATGTGCGGGATGGCTGGACGATTGGCTACACGCCGGAAGTGGTTACGGCCGTTTGGGTAGGCAACACCAACAATGAAGCCCTCAACCCTGGTCAATCCGGTACGCAAGTGGCCGCCCCCATTTGGAACAGCTTCATGAACCAATATTTGGCCAACCGGCAGCCGGTGGATTTTGTACGGCCGTCCAACGTTGTAGACATCGAAATTTGCAGTGATTCTGGCACCCGCCCCGGCAACGACTGCACCGATCGCCGCATTGAGCGCTTTGCCGAAGACCAGCCGCCGCTGAACAGCGAGCAAGATTTCATCCAGGCGGTGCAGCTAGACCAGTGGACCGGGTTCCGGGCTAACGAATTTTGCGCCGAATCAGTCTATCAGGCCAGCTTCTTCACGTTGCTGGTGAGCGGTGGGGAAGCAGTGGCGGCGCGTGAGGAAACGGTGGCCCAAAACTGGCTAGAAACCACCGCCGCCGGGCAAGCGTGGGCCAATGCCCGGGGCATTGCCGTGCCGCTGCGCCTACCCCCCAGCCAGGCGTGCGACGAAACGACCCCGCGTCCGCAAATCACTATTAGCCAACCGGTAGACGGCAGCGAGGTAAGTGGCACTATAGAAATTAGGGGATCGGTAAGCGCGCCAGGTTTTGGCGGCTATCAGGTGGAGTATGGCTTTGGCAATAATCCAGAGGGCTGGGGATTGGCGCAGGAGCGGCAGGACATCAGTGTAGAAAATGGTCTATTGGCCAGTTGGGATACGTCAACGATCAATTATGCCGGGCCTCTGACGATTCGGGTGCTGCTGTTTGGACCCGATAATCCCAGCACACCGGAGGAAGATCGGGCCATTGTGGGGGAGCGGGTAACGGTAACGCTGCTGGAACCCACACCGACAGCCACGCCCACCGCGACAGAAACACCAACGCCAACAGAGACGCCCACAGCGACATCGACCAATGAGCCCACCGGCACCCCAACACCCACAACGGAGAGCACACCGACGGAAACGGCCGTTCCCACAGAAACGCCCACCAGTTCCCCCACACCATAAATGGTTGTATAAATCTCTCCTGGTTGGTCTTTAACCTCATCCATATCTTCTTCTGTCTTTTCACCTTCAAATAGCTGAGCCTCTTTGCCTTCCTCTTCGGCGGCAGATTGCTAGACTGCTACCAGCGTTCCTTCAACTTTTCGCGCCGCTTGCATACCTGAGGCTCGGCTTTTTTCGCTAAAGCGTTGTGTGGCGGGCAAAAGCCCTAACCTCCGACCAGTTTTGATGTGACTTTCACGCCAAAAATCTGTCTAACTAGCTACAATGGCAGACCATAACAGTCAACATTCAAACAAGGTAGCGTTATGAATTCATCGCTGGATACATTGCATTCACCAATTACGGCCGTTCTCTTCGACTGGGACTTCACATTAGCTTACTCTTTGGGCCTTGACGTTTCTCATGTTGCCCGCACCGCCATACTGTTTCAAAAATATGGGGTTGCCTGCACCGAGGCGGATGTCGTCGCGGCACAGACCGCCTTAGAAGCAGAAATTAAGAGTGGGACCGTTTCTGGTTCCTTGCGACCACAAAAAAAGCGGGAGATCATTCAACTGTACCGTGAGTTGCTGCGTCGCCTGGGGCATCCCGATGACAGTTACGACTTTGCTTATGAGATTTATGCGGGATACGGCCGTTTGCCCCATTACCTTTATGACGATGTGCTGCCTACCTTGCGTCAGCTTCAGACCCGGAACTTTCAATTAGGTGTTCTTTCCAACCATTCCTCCTCTGTGCGCCGCACCATCGACCAGATGTTGGGCAACATCATTCCCCAGCAATGCATCACGATCAGTGAAGAAGTTGGCGTCCACAAACCAGGGAAAACCATCTTCCGTAGGGCAGCGGCCAAACTTCACCAAAAACCGGCTAACTGTATCTATGTGGGTGATAATCTGGAAGTTGATGCGATTGCGGCCGTACAGCAGGGTGGCTTCAGTTATGGCTTTTGGCTTGACCGTGAAGATAGAGGAGAAGCCGCTGAACTGCCAGACCGGATTTTTCGTATAACCTCGTTAATTCAGTTTTCACTATTCATCTTCAAGAAGAACTAAAATCAATTTTATCGTGCCTAAATAAACGCGTAACTGGTTGCTGATAATTCGCAGCTCCTCCTATTTTCAAGTATACTGAAATCTATATTAAGCACTTTGTCGCCGCTACATGCTTGAGAGGTTGTTTCTCACTAACTTTCAATGCAGGGCTGGCAGCATCTTCCTCAGAGTTGGAGAATAAGGTTAATAAAAAGACCTGATTTAAGTTATTAATATACCCTTATGCCCTGAGAAATAATAACCTCCATGGAATCAAAAAATCAGATAGGTAGCTGGATAAAAAGTGCAATTGGTTTTGCTCTTTTTTTGGTTTTTTCTGTACTTCTGATTCAGTACAGCGTACCTCTGTTCCTGGTTGTGTTGGGCTTCCTTTTCTTGTTAGCCAGCATGGTGGGCAGCCTGTTCGTGCTGCAAGTACGGCAGGATGACGTTGCCGGTGAGAAAAGAACAACCGTTTTAGCCACCACGCGCCGTATCCTATTTGATCACTTCGACGAAAGTGAACTACGCACACTTTGCCTGGACTTGGGCATCAATTATGATGGCTTGCCCGGCAGCGGCACACAGGCTAAATCCAGAGAACTGGTCGCTTATTGCGCTCGCCAGGGTTTATTAGCGCAGTTGGTGGATCGCTGCCTGGCATTACGCCCCCACGCCGATTGGTGGGACGAGCCGGAAAAGATCAGGCAAAGTCTGGCCGCAGCCGACAAAAAGAAGGATAGTTCCCCTCCGCTCAAGTATCCGCAACTTGTGCCTCTCGCCATTGCTGGCCTCGTTTTACCACCAATACTGGGGTTGGCTATTCTTTCCTTTGTCCCCACACGTACTTACGTAGCTACGGCTCTATTGGGCACAGCAACGCCTTCGATCACCATATTGCCAACAGTAACTCTCACATCCACCAGCTTACCTTCGTCCATTCCGTCCCCAGCACCTACAGACACGGCCGTTCCCACGCTTACACCTCCTCCCCTGGCAGTAGCCACGGCTACTCCTGACGAAGTTCTGGTTTTAATCGCTGAATTTGATGGTGCAGCAGACTACGATCCGGTGCGCCGCATTCATGATCAACTACGCCACGACTTACAAGGCGATCCCAGCATAAACGGCCGTGTTGAGCGCGTACCTGACATTGTTGGCACTCAAGAAGAAGCGCAGCAATTGGGCCAACTTTATGACGCGACCCTCGTTATCTGGGGATCATACGACACCCTGGGCATCTCGCCCCACTATGAGGTGATTCGCGGACAACAAAAGCTGGCAGCACAGGTGGCGTTGGAGCAAACCGTCAACTTACCCTCCGAACCGGATCGGTTTGTGCTGTATATCACGCGCGATATGGGCGACCAGCTTTCTTATCTTTCCCTCTTCACGTTGGGGCAAATGGCCGCTTACGATGGTGACTATGAACGTGCTATGATCCATTTTGACCACGCCCTGGCAATTCGTCCGCAAGGATTGGATCATGACTTGGGAGAAGCTTCGCTCTACTTCTACCGAGGATATATTCAGCAGGTCATCAATGAAAACCCTGGCGCTGCTTCACAGGAGTACAGCAACGCTATTTTGTTTAACGATCAAGATCCCCTTCTCTTTTATAATCGCGGTCTCGCTTATCACCAGCAGGAGCAGTATACGGCCGCATTGGCCGATTATGATCGGGCTATCGCGCTGGATGACAGCATGGCTGCTGCCTACTACAATCGAGGAAACATATACCGCGTCCAGGGCGAATATGATGCAGCTATTGACAACTTCAACCAGACTCTTGTGCTGAAGCC
>JBNKLQ010000112.1:0-18571 GCA_050292445.1 Promineifilaceae bacterium (SeqCode)
CTGGCGCAGTGGCCCTGTGGTTAATCGTTGTAGAATCGGCAGCATGAAAGCGGCCGTTTTGCCCGTACCCGTCTGGGCTAATCCCAGCAAATCAGACTCGGCTAAAACATGGGGAATGGCTTGTTCTTGAATGGGGGTCGGCTCGGTAAAGCCAACATCTCTAATGCCCGCTTCCAGGCGTGAATCAAGCGAAAAATGGGTAAAACTCACTGAAAATGCTCCTTGACAAATTTGAGCCAAGTCACAATCTCAGCCCGCTTATTATCTATAATTGCCTGCTAAACCGGGCAATGCCAGACACAGACGCAATATGCCAGTATATGCTTTTTAAGGGTGAAATGCGAATTTCTCTCATTTCCTGTGGCAAAAATTCAGAACCATATTAATATGAAGGGATGAACCAAAATGCTCTCATTACGATTGGTCAGCTGGCAGACTTGGCCCAAACGCGCCCCTCCACCCTGCGCTACTATGAAAAAGAAGGGCTGCTGACGCCACACGGCCGTACCGATTCTGGCTACCGACTCTACAAACCAGAAACGGCCGAACGGCTCCATCTCATCCAGCGCGCCCAGCGGTTGGGCTTTTCTCTAGCCGACATTCGCACCTTGTTAACTGGTTGGGATGAAGGCAAAATCGCTAGCGACACCTTAAGCCAACTGGCGGAAAATCGGTTTATTGCCCTGGAAAAGCAGCTTACTGAACTGCTAGTGGTGCGCCACGAGCTGGACCTCTTCCTGCAAGATGTGCAATCGCGCCAATCTCCCCTGCACCATGACCAGCTAAGCGAGTTGCTGGCACGACTCTGTTCCCATCCGGCAGCACAAACTCCGGCAAGCACCTTGCTAGATTGGTTAGGGCATTATGGCGGCTGTGTTTTGAATACGGCCGTAGGCCACCAACTCCTCAATACCCTGCGCGGCCAACACGTGCACGTCTGGCAAGAAAACGACGCCTATCACATCCTCATCGTTAGCAATGACGCAAAAATTGGCGATGCCCTACGCCAGCTTACCGAATTAGAAGCCAGCTGCGCCCTGCACACCAATGCCGCCCCCGAATTTTTCCACAAAGATGAAGGTTTTCTCCTCGTGGCCACTGGTGATAGTGCCTTCATTTTGGCCCGCCTGTTCCTCGCCCTGGAGAGTGAACGGTAAACCATGATCGGTAAACCGTTTACCGATTACCGGCCACCGATCACGGATTACCAAAAAACTCTTGACATTCAACCCGACTTTAAGGTGTATCATTGTTGCAGCTTTGACTTGCAACTTGCTACCTGCAACTTGCAACCAATTAATTTAGGAGATCATTTTCAACATGAGCAACCAACACACCTTTCGCGTCACCGGAATGGACTGCGCTAGCTGTGCCCAGACGGTAGAAAATGGCGTGGCACGGTTAGACGGTGTCGAAAACTGCCAGCTTAACTTTACGACAGAAACGTTGCGCGTCTCGGGAACGGCCGTTCCCCAAAACATCATCAGCCGCATTCAAGAACTGGGCTACGATGTCGCCAGCCCCGACGATAAAGCAGACACGGTCGAAATCCTCAACTTTTGGCAGTTTATGCGTCAGCGGCAGGAAACAACCCTGGCTCTCATTGGCGCACTGCTCATTTTGCCTGGACTGCTTTTCAACGAACTGCTGCCCATGTTAGGTTGGGAACATCCCCTGCTCAACATCACCTCCGTAGCGGCCTTGGTACTGGCCGGGCTACCCATCGCACGCAGCGGCTGGCGTTCCCTGCGCATCAATCACGAACTTACCATCAATGCCCTGATGACGATTGCCGCCGTTGGTGCCGTTTTCATTGGCGCATATACTGAGGCCGGACTGGTAATGGTGCTGTTTGCCGTTGGTGAAGCACTGGAAGGGTATACGGCCGTACGCGCCCGCAACAGCATCCGCAGCCTGATGTCTGTCTCTCCCCAAACCGCCACCGTGATGCGTCCTTGTATTGATTGTGAAACACACTTAGGCCAAAATGGCTATGCGCAAGGCGAATGCCCGTTTTGTGGCATCGAGCCACATCGCGTGCCGGTTGAAGAGTTGGCGCTGGGCGAAACGGTACTTGTAAAACCTGGGGAGCGGATTCCGGTAGACGGCCGTATCCTTAGCGGCAGTTCCACGGTAGATCAATCCACCATCACCGGAGAAAGTGCCCCCATTGCCAAACAGGCAGACGACACCGTTTTTGCCAGCAGCATCAACGGCGCAGGCGTCCTACACCTGGAAGTGACCCATCTAGCCGAAGACAGCACCATCAGCCGCCTCATCCGGCTGGTGGAAGAAGCCCAAGAGCGGCGCGCCCCGGCCCAGCGGTTTGTGGACCGATTTGCCAAAATCTATACGCCTGCTGTGGTGGTCCTGGCCGTTTTGGTCGCCATCGTGCCACCACTTTTTTGGCAGCAACCACTGATTGACCCAGTTAATCCGCTGAATGGCTGGCTTTACCGAGCGCTAGCGCTGCTGGTGGTTGCCTGCCCCTGTGCCCTGGTGATTAGCACGCCCGTCACCCTGGTCAGCGCTTTGAGCAACGGTGCGAAAAATGGCGTTCTTATTAAAGGTGGCGCGTATGTAGAAGCATTGAGCCAGATCAAATTGATCGCCTTCGACAAAACCGGCACGCTCACCCAAGGCAAACCAGCCATCACCCATTTTCAATCGATCAACTGCCAGGGCAACGGCTGTGAGCCTTGCAATGACCTGCTTGGCCTGACCCATGCCGTGGAGCAAGCCAGTGAACATCCGCTGGCTCAAGCGGTAGCTCAGGCTGCCGGAGCAAACCATGTGCAAAATCGCTACCCAGCAGCTAGCAACGTGCAAGCCAAAATTGGGGCAGGTATTGCGGGAACTGTGAACGGCCAGCAGGTGATGATCGGCAGCCATCGCGCCTTCACCGATTTACCACACGACGCTCATTGTGACGCTATCTCGGCTGCCGAGGCCGGTGGGCTAACGGCGATGCTGGTCACCGCGGATGAACAATACCTGGGCTACCTTACCGTGGCGGACCAGGTGCGGGATGATGCGGCAACGGCCGTTTCCCAACTACACAACCTCGGCATCCAAACCGCCATGCTCACCGGCGACAATGAAGCTACCGCGCAAAACATCGCCAGAGAGACGGGTATCGACCGGGTGTTTGCCAGTCTGCTGCCCGAAGAAAAGGTAAGCCAGATAGAACAGCTACGAACGGAATACGGCCGTGTGGCCATGATTGGCGACGGCATCAACGACGCCCCTGCCCTGGCCAGCGCCACGGTAGGCATTGCCATGGGCGCAGCCGGCACAGACCAGGCCATGGAAACGGCCGACATCGCCCTGATGCACGACGATCTGGACAAACTGCCATACGCCGTGCGCCTCAGCCGGGCCGCCATGGGCACCATTCGCGCCAATGTCGCGCTTAGTTTAGGATTGAAAGCCGCCTTTTTGGTCGCCGTGCTGTTTGGTGTGGGCACCATGTGGCTGGCCGTCCTGGCAGACATGGGCGCTTCCCTGTTGGTAACTCTCAACGGGATGCGCCTAACCAAGTTTAAATAACTAATAGCCATGAAGCTATTTCTTGTTGTCTACCTGTTCTGTCCTGAACATCGGAAGAGGCTTGTTAGTTTGACATAATTCAGCTTTCCGCCTAATATTTCACAGGGTTTAGTCACATTACTGACTACGCGAAGTATTTATCGTAACGAGGTGGCAGTTGAGACGTTTAAGCGTTCTTTTTTTCGTGACCATCATTTTTATGGGGATAACGGCCGTTGCCTGCGGCCAGCGTTCCCCATCAGCACCTAATCTGGTTTCTTTGCCACCCACCACCACGCCCATCCCTTTACCTCAAAACACGGTTGCCAGCCAACCAGAAACCACACAGGAAGCCGCCCTGACGCCAACGGCCACGATCACGCCAACCGCAACCATGACGCGAACGGCCGTCACCTACACCATCCAGCCTGGCGATACGCTGGCGACGATTAGCGGTCGGTTTGAGGTCCCCATCGAAGAAATCGCCGAGGCAAACAATCTCACCAATCCCAACACCATCACGGCAGGGCAAACGTTGATTATTCCGCAAGAAGTGGAAGTTACGGCAGTTCCCCCCACTAACACGCCACCGCCAACCAACACGCCCCAACCAGAAGCCACAACAGACACTGAGGCTGGCGGCGGAACACCTGAAGCGCTTGAACCCACCGGCCGCCTGGAAATCACCCATCCCCTGGCAATGGTAGTGGCCGAAAGTGGCGTCATCACCGTGGAAATCATCGCCGATCCGGAATTGGCCACCATTGGGGAACATGAACCACACGTCACCGGCGTGGTGCGTATTGACGCCAGCTACAACGACGGCGAACGGGCTTTTTATGAACAGACGATTGAGCTATTCCCGCTTATGTCCGCCGAATTAAACGCACCCGCATTTGACGTGTTCCCCAGCGGCGGCAACAACGTACGCCTGTCCCGCGTCATCAGCACTACCTTACCTGCGGTTTGGACCTGGGACGTCGTGGCCACCACGCCCGGCGAAGCACAGGTGGTCACGGTAAATTTATACAAGGAACCGGAGTCAGCGAGCGGCATTCCTATTCTGACACAAAGTGTCTCGCGCAATATTCGCGTTGCACCGAAAAGCCGCTGGAACCAAGTTGTGGATGGATTGGCGGACAATGTTTTGCTGCTATTGGGTACCGGCGGGCCCCTCGGATTAGCACTTGCCTATCTAACCTATCGCGCCACCAGGGAAAATGAACGCCTCAAACAAGAGGTTGCCGACTACGAAACCAGGCAGGAAGAATAACACAAACCTATCTTGGAATTGTCATGCTGAACGCAGTGAAGCATCTCTAAAACCTATGAACAGTGCTTACTTTGCTTGCAGGCAGAGATTCTATTCGGCAAAGTTTTGATGGATTCTTCGTTTCACTCAGAATGACATGTTAAAGATTTGATTGCTTTACGGGGAGGACGATGTGGAAGCGGCTGCCGGGGAGCAGATCTTCGTCGTGGCCTTCGCTTTCGGCCCAGATACGGCCGTTGTGTGCCAGCACAATTCCCTTCGCAATTGCCAATCCCAGGCCAGCCCCGCCCCCCTTAAAGCTGGTCTTGCCGGACGAATGCAGCATCACTTCCCCCGTCTGGTAAAACTTCTCAAAAATCAAGTCCTGAATCTCAGGGGCAATGCCCACGCCGCTGTCGCTTATGATGATTTCAACTTCGCCTGCGCTGTTGTTATTGCTTGAGGGATGGAAACGGCCGTCTACCCTCACCGTGCCCCCGTCTGGCGTGTACTTAATGGCATTGATGATCACCTGGTAGAACACTTTTTGCAGCGCTTCCACATCAGCCTCAACCTCCGGCAGCTTTGCCAGCCCCTCTAAATTCAGCGTGATGGTGCGCTCTGCCAATGACTCCGTAAAACGTTTACTGATCTGCCGCAGCAAAAAAGGCACGTCCACTGGTGCCAGGTAAAGATCCAGCGAACTACTGTCGATCTTGGCCACATCTAGCATACTTTGCACCACCTCTTCCATACGCGCCGCCCCCCGGCCAATCCCTTCGGCCCATTTTTTATGATAACTGTTAGCTAGAATCTCCTCATCTTCCAACAGCATCTGGGCGTTAAAATTAACAATCGTCAGTGGGGTACGCATTTCATGGGAGGCAATCGTAATGAAGTCGGTTTTGGTTTTGTCCAGACGCTCCAACTGACCATAGGCCTCTTGCAACGCCTGAGTACGCTCAGCTACTTTTTGCTCCAGCTGCTGGTTAAACTGCTTGATCTCAGCATAAAGTTGGGCATTTTCCAGGGCAATGGCTACCTGATCGGCCAGAAGCTGAAAATTGGGAATTTCGTTCGGCAAAAATGCCCCTGGCTGGTCACTCTGTAAATCGAGCACGCCCAACACTTTGTCGCCCATCTTGAGTGGCAGCAGGATTTCTGATTGGGCGTTGGGGGCTTTTTCATCTGCTTTGTAGCGAAAATCGCGGGTAATGTCATCGATGCACAACGGCCGTCCATTGGCCATCACCCAGCCGACCAGTCCCTTTAACCCGGCTTGTAAATTTAGCCCCTCGGCTGGCACGCCTTCTCCAGCTTCCGCCACCGCTTCTATTGCCAGCCGACTATTTTTGGGCAAAAAGACGCCGACGTAATAAGCATCATACTTTTGCCAGATGAGCGTGGCAATTTGGTCCAGCAACGTGTCTAGCTCCAAAATGGAGGTGATGCGCTGGCCCACGGCATAGCTGGTTTGCTGCTGCACAGTACGCTGCACCAGTTCCTTGCGCTGTCGCTGCTCCACAAAACGGAAAATCTCCGCTTTTTCCAGCGCGTGCATGCGCACCCAATGGGCCACCAGGCCAGTAAAGGTAGCGACAAAGATCATCACACCAAAATAGAGCCATTCATCCTGGTTGGGATTCATCCAATAAATGGAACCCCAGGCAATCCAACAAAAAATCTGCATGAACAGGTACCAGCGCAGCGAGGTAAACATGACGCCCGCGCCGAACAAAAAGAGGGCCACATTAGCCGACTGGTTGGCAACCGGGTTGAGGTAAAAGCGCAGGAGAATGGTAAACAAGATGACGCTGGCGACAACGGCCGTTCCTCGTTCAGCATATTTGGCAGGCACATGGCCCCGTAACAACACCACAAAACCAACCAGCAGAAAAACACCGCTGCCTACGGCCACCTGCACCATCAGCAAACGGCCGTCTTCATCCAGCAAAACATATTGAATAAGCGCATACACAAAAAACATGACGCCAAAGCTGAAATAAATAAACGGCAGTCCATCCATCTGCGTTGTGTGCAGCGCCTGGCGGATTTTTTCTTCCGGCACGCCCAATCGCTCCAGGCGCACTAGATTATTGAACCGTTGTTTAAACAGCTGGAAAAAGGTTGGCTTCATGACGTGAAACGATTCTCCAAGAAATAAGTGAACCGATTATACCTGAGGACGGGTAGAATTTGCAGTCGCCATTTTCGCCAATTCGTGTTTCAATTAAGGTAGGTTGTTTGAACAAAAAAAGCTCATCACGAATGTAACGAATAGACGAATTGTACGAATTGAATTTGTGTTATTCGGTTCATTCGCCATTTTCGTGTTTCAAAATCCACTAACCGCAAGGAGAAAGCGTATGTCCGCTGTTGCTCGTAAACGTGAAGAAATTCCCCAACAATACAAGTGGGATGTTGAATCTATTTTTGCCACACCGGAAGAATGGGAAACGGCCGTATCCCAGTTCCAAAATCAGCTCAAAGAAATTAGTCAATTTAAAGGACGCCTCCATGAAGGTCCCAAAGTGTTGGCAGATTATCTGGAAGCCGCCGATGCGTTAATAACGGCCGTAGGCAAAATCTTCGTTTATGCCAGCCTGACCTACAGCGTTGACACCACCAACCAGGAAACGGCCGCACGCAATGACCGAGCGCGAGGGCTGTTTGGCATGGCCATCGCCACCACCGCCTTCGCCCAGCCAGAAATGTTAGAAATCGGCTTTGATACGCTGCGCGATTGGCTTACGCAAGATGAGCGGCTGGCGGAGTATGCCCATTATTTAGACCGGCTGGAGAAACAACAAGAGCATGTGCGTTCTGCCGAGGTAGAGCAGGTTTTGGGCATGGTGCAGGATGCATTCGGCACAGCTGCGGCCACCCACGGCGTGCTGGCCAATGCCGATCTCAAAATCGAACCAGCCGTGGGCAGCGACGGCCAGACCCACGATGTGACCCAGGGCACCATCGGCGGCCTGACTACTCACGCCGACCGCGAAGTGCGCCGCACCGCCTGGACAAATTACGCCGACGCCCATCTAGCCTTCAAAAATACGATGGCCAATGCCCTGGCAGCCGGCGTGAAGCAAGATGTGTTTAATATGCGGGTGCGCGGCTATAAAAATTCGCTGGAAGCGGCGCTCTCCAGCAACTTTATCCCCACTGAAGTTTTCCATAACCTGATCGACACTTACAAAGCGAACCTGCCCACCTGGCACCGCTACTGGAACATCCGCCGCCGGGCGCTGGGGGTTGATAAGCTGTATCCGTATGATGTGAAAGCGCCATTGTCGCTAAATCCGCCCAAAGTGCCGTATGAAACGGCCGTAGACTGGATTGCCACCGGGATGCTGCCGCTGGGACAAGACTATGCGTCCGCCCTACGCAGCGGCGCGCTGGAAAACCGCTGGGTCGATGTGTATCCTAACCAGGGCAAGCGCATGGGCGCCTTCTCCTCCGGCGTAAAGGGCACCCAGCCATTCATCATGATGAGCTTCACCGACGATCTGTTTGGCCTGAGCACCCTGGCGCATGAGCTGGGCCACTCGATGCACTCTTACCTGACGTGGCAGACGCAGAAGAACTTTACCTACAGTCGCTACGGCCTGTTTGTGGCCGAGGTGGCCTCTAACTTCAACCAGGCCATGGTGCGGGCACATCTGCTGGCCAACCACAGCGACTCCGAATTCCAGATTGCCGTTATTGAAGAAGCGATGTCCAACTTCCACCGCTACTTCTTCATCATGCCCACGCTGGCCCGCTTTGAGCTGGAAATCCACGAGCGTGTCGAACGCGGCCAGGCGCTCAACGCCGACAGCCTGATCGATTTGCTGGCAGACCTGTTCAGCGAAGGTTTTGGCGACGAGGTTGAAGTGGATCGGGAGCGCGTGGGCATCACCTGGGCGCAGTTCCACACACATTTATACTCCAACTTCTACGTTTATCAGTACGCCACGGGCATCTCCGCCGCCCACGCGCTGGCGCAGGGCATTTTGGCTGGTGACAACGGTGCAGCCGATAATTACCTCAGCTTCCTCAAGGCTGGCGGCTCGGTCTTCCCGTTAGACGCGCTGAAAATTGCCGGGGTCGATATGACTTCACCTGAGCCGGTGGAAACGACGTTTAATGTCTTGGCGGGCTATGTAGATCGGTTGGAGGCGTTGGTGGGGCAAAGAGGGTAATTGAGGAGAACGGCCGTATCTTTGGGGAGATACGGCCGTTCTTATTCTTCCATCAAGATGAACAACTTCACTTGAGCACCGTATACTTTGAACGGCTGAATTTACACGAGACGCTTATTCAATCTCTGGCTCTTGGTCTCGCCAATTAAAATACAGCAACAATATAAGGGCAAACACATTAAATATACCGCCGAAGATGAACCAAAGTACCGCATTTTGTCGTTTGGTTTGCGCCCAAAGTGCGCAAAAACCGGCATATAAAAAGATGACAAGTCCACTGGGAGCCAAACCACTAATATTTCCTTCCAGATTATTAACCCGCTGTTGCAAATTACTATCTGACGAATTCTTCAAGCTAGCCACTTCCTGCTCTAGCTGCTCGATCCTCTGCGTCAAATCTACCATATCCGGCTCGGATTGCTGGGCCAAAACCGGAAACTGAGTCAAGGTAAAAAGCAAAGTAACTCCAACAAGCAAAAACCCTGCGAAAAACCAGTTAAAACGATTTGATTGATTCATTAGCAGCTCCTTTTAGACAATTGAGTTTTTGTAGTAAAACAACAGAATACAGGCAAACCTGACAGGTCGCTCTCGAGAGGTTGAATCGTTACGAAATGTTTTGTTTTACGGCCGTCTTTTTCTAACTCAATTCACCCTCAGCGTAGGCGCTACTCAATACTTTCTTGTTGAATTTACCGAATTCCTAAATCCCGGCGGAAAACTGCAAATCCCATCATGGCGTATCCCACCCGCTATGAGTCATCACCGGTAAAAACAACAATGGCCCCCTCATCAAAATATCGGATGCCAAATTTATCCACCGCAGAGCTACTGACAATGGTATTTGGCAAAACACGCTCACGGAACCTGGATTCCACCTGCTGCGAGGCTGTGCAACCGGAAAAGAACATTAGAAGCATAAGCACAATGAAACCAATGAATCTTTTCCTCATAAATGGATTTCCTTACCGGTTAAGAGGAATAGCCCGCTATTTTGCGGAATAACCCAGTTCATCTAGTACCGTAAAAATTGGCTGTGGATCTTCCATAATGAGTGCTGAAGCTAACCAGTCATCATTATTACCAACAAAAACAAAGCGATTGCCGCTATGACGGCCGTCAATAGGAATAAGAAGCTGATTGACTGTTGTATCGCTCAAACTAATCGTAAGCCCAATGTCAGATGAAAAGAGTAGTTCTATGACAAACTCTTTCTCATAATAATCCTCCAGGGTAGCGTTTGATAAGCCAACTGGTACACGGCCTCGAAAGCGGCCAAGTGCCTGATTGAGTGCGGCTTCAAGGGCGCGGAATTCATCGCTGCCAGATTGAGCCTCTATGCTATTTCCATAATGGTAAATTACAATTCGATCAAAATCATATGAGCGTTCTGGCATTGGGCGAAACCAAAGCGGGTTTCCCGTAGTAAGAGCGTAAAACCCCCAAACTACTAATAGGACAACACTGATAGCAATCAGGAGGGGGGAAATCAATTGAGGCTTTTTTTGTTTAATCATTTCTTTTCAACTGAAGATGGTGCTTAAAGATGATCTACCAGAATGATGAACCAACACATATAGCAACAAGATTGAATTTGAAACTAATTGCGGCTATATGTGCTCCAATCTAATCCTCTCTAGCAACAAACAACCCTCCAGGATCTTACTTTAGCAAAAGCCACACGGTCCTTCCCAATAGGGAGAACAAAACAGGACGTAAGGATTCCCCCACCAGTCAGTACAAATGCAGCACTGTTCCTCAGTTGGGCGAATGGAAGAACCACACGGTCTACAACCAGAGCGGTTTTCCCATGTGCAACCAGGGCACTGATCACCCATTGTTACAACACCACCTTCAGGCAAATTCATACTTTCACCATTTATGGCCAACGTTGTTAGAAGATACCCATTATCATTTACTTTTTGATAATACTCTCCCTTGCTTCGCACATATCCCTCTGAGCGTTCAACATATGTGGCAAAATCGCCTTTTGTAGCAGTAAAAGTAAAAGTGACAACTACTTCTTGGCGTCCATTAGTGAAGGTATTTTGGACAGCTTTGACTTCGTGATTGTTAAAATCAACATTGTGAGCCAAATCAATTATCCGAAATTCTGAACTCTTTATAGCCCTTTCTACCAAACCAGCCAATTCATTGCCTTCGACTGGAACCGAGTCTGCAATATCATTGGCGGAAAGTTGAGTATTTGGAGATGTGGTTTGTTTCGGCCACAAAGCAAGGGCAAATAGTAAAGTGCTACTTTGTTGCAGAAAACTTCGGCGCCCAATATTTGTTGCTTCAAGAGGCATCATAAGCTGGCTGACCATTTTTGCCACTTGCCATGCCCGTTTCGGCCCAAGTTTACTAAGCAATCGTGCACGCAATGATAACCCTGTATATGCACGAATCTCCTCAGCATCGATTTCTAGTAGAGTAGGCTCCCAGTGCCAATCAGGTTTTACTCTGCCTAGCAATTCCTGCATTTTAGGATCACGCAAAGTTCGGGCAACTAAAAATCCATCAATCTCTTGCTCCACCTCTTGAGCAATCCTTGAACATGTGTTACAACCGGAATCGAACAATAAATAGCGATCCATTTGATTTACCCCCTACATTTTATACTGATATTTGAATAGAATCTTGGTTTGCTTTGGCACTGTGGTTAAACTTCTTCGCTGTCATGAGAATTGCCCCAACCAAGATCATCGTAGCAAAGAATTAGGGAGTTGTAACCTGTAGTTTTCTATAGTTTTTTCGGTTTTGAAGATGAATGAAAAATGAGAAACGGCTCAACCTGTAGAAAACTACAGGTCCTATCGGTGGTTGACGCCGCCATAAGTTTGGTTTATTGTCAAAATATGGACATTTCGGAACAGATTGCCAGCCAGTGGGCCGCGCGGCAAAAAGAATTTGAAGTTGTGTGGTGGTTGCTGCCGCGCATTCAGCAAGAGGCAGTCGATGAGGACGTGGCGGAAAAGCTGCAAAGGCGCATCACCGCCTGCCTGCTCATGACACCGTTTGATGCTGAATCCGGCCAACAAGTTGGCAGCACGTTGGCGCAGCAGTTTGGTTTTCGTTTAGAGAAGCTGGGGCAGTTGCAGCAGCTTCTGGCCGAGCAGCTTTTCCGTGGACTCAATGAAACGCAGATGGCCTGGCTGGCCCCTCGTCTGGTGGCCTTTTGGGCAGCAATGACAGTTGGATATGGCCAGACGTTGCAGCAATTTTACGCACAGGAACAAGCGGCGCAGCAGCAAAAGCTCCTGGCTGAATTCCAGCAGCTCACCGAACAAGCTACGGAAAGCGAAGAACGTTTTGAGGCGCTGTTTAAGGCTTCTTCCCAGCCCGTGTTTCTGCATGAAAACGGCCGTATCCTAACTATCAATCATGCCGTCACCCAAAAGTTCGACTACACAGCAGAAGACCTCGTTGGACAAGAAGTCCAAACCCTGATTCAAACAATGACACTGCCCGCTGAACAGGCAAAAATTCTCAAGCGAATGGGAAATGGGCAGGAACGACCGTATCACACCCAGTGTCTTACCAAAGAAGGAACGGCCGTGGCCGTTGAAGCAGCCGCTCGCCACGTAGACTACCGTGGCCGCACCGTACGCATGGTCATTTTGTCTCCACTCGATGACAGCGCCATCCCGCTGCCCGAATTCGATGAAGCTAACCTGAGCAAGCGGCAGCAAGCAGTTTTGCACAAGATGGCTCAGGGCTTCACCGACAAGGAAATTGCCCAATTTCTGGATGTAAGCCTTTCCACGGTGAATCATCACAAGGCGGAAATCTTCGAGAAGTTGCAAGTCAACACCCGCGCCAGAGCCATCACCTGGGCCTGGCAAAAACTACCACCTTTTGAGTTTGAGCCTCAATAATAGTTTACTTTTGCACTTCTTCGACGGCAGAGGCGATCAAGCTTGTGTAGGCTTTTGCAGCCTCAAAAATGACGTGATCGACATTTTCCATCTGGTCGGCGGGGAAGGTGAAAATTTCAGGCAACAAATGTAAATTTTCACTCCGGTCAGCAAAGGCCTGTAACTCAGTGCGAACCTGACCATAATAAGTCTGAAAGGCTTCGTTCGCTGCCACCTCTTCAAAGAGCGGACCAAAAGCCAGATAAACATCAATGTCATGCGTATCGGCCAAATTAATCAACTGTGTCAAAGCCTGCTGATTGATATCAGACATAACAAAGCTGCTATTTGCCACAAAATTTATATGATTTTGCACATCCTGACGGAACAATGATGAGGCAGGGACAGTCATTAAGGGCATATAGCCATTGTCTTGTAAATTGAAGCGCTTTTGAAAAATCGGCCGTTGCGCATAAATCCATTCTTTAATGATTTCACCAAGGGACTTGTTCTCTGCATAAAGCGGAAAGTACCGGACTAACCAGAGGTTGAATTGTTCTTCGTTAGTCAGTGACAAGGATGGAACATATTTATTTTGCCAACTATTCCATGGTAGTGGTGTCTTGGCCACAAAGACGGGCTTCACGTCACGACGCCACACATCATAAGAATGAATGACGAGCACATGGGCCGGTGGGCCGAAGCGCTCAATGTATTCTTCCAGCATCCATACATCGTCTACAGCTCCCATGTTCCCTACTGTGTTGAGGTTTACGGCCGTTCCCCCCAACTGCTCCTCAAGCACTTCTGGCACCAATCCTTGATTACCCGTTGAATCGCCAACAATGAGCCAATCGACAGGAGCAGCCAGCTCATGCAGCAGTTCCCATTTTTGCCGCACCAGCCAATAACCACGATTGCGAGGGTACTCCTGTATGTACCATAACACAGCCCAATTTGCCAGGAGAAGAAGGAAAATGGTGCCGATGACCGTGATGGCCGCAGAACGGCCGTTAAGCGGCTGAATTATCTCGTGCGTCAACTGTTTATAAGGGGCTTTTTCAGTTTCTAATTTCATAGTTAAAATTGGAAGTAAATAAACTCTAACGAGTCTCGTGCGCCATATATCAATGTCCAAACAATAATCAGGACATAAACGATAATGCGCAGCCAAATGGGCAATCGAGTAAGCAATAATAAGTCGCGTGACAAATATTGATATATTTCAACCAATACCAGAGGGAAAGTATAAAAAACAATATCCACCAGCAAGACGATGCTAAAATCAGTAATTCCAAAAGACACATGGCTCAGCATATACAATATCTGGTCCACGGAGCGGGAACGAAAGATGAGCCAACCGACAAGCGTTAGGCAAAACATCAGCATCATGCGCCCCAACACAAGTAGTTTGTTATAGTCGCCCCCCCAAGGGTCTTTGTGAATCGGCCGTTTTTCTAACAGTCGATAAATAATCAAAATCGTCCCATGGAAACCACCCCAAATCACAAAGTTCCAGGCTGCCCCGTGCCACAAGCCGCCCAATAACATCGTCAACATTAAATTACGATAGGTTCGCCACTTGCCCTGCCGATTGCCCCCCAAAGGAATATACAAATAATCGCGCAGCCAGGTAGAAAGGGACACATGCCAGCGTTGCCAAAAATCAGTAGGGTTCAGGGCAAAATAAGGCACGCGGAAATTCACCATCAACTCAAACCCCATCAACCGCGATATACCTCGGGCAATATCCGAATAGCCAGAAAAATCCCCATAAATTTGCAGCGCAAAGGCCAGCACACCAAGAAAAATAGTGAGCCCTTCGTGATTCGTGTAATTATTAAAAACCGAATCAGCCAACTGCCCAACATTGTCAGCGACGACCATCTTTTTGAAGAAACCCCAAATAATGAGGTAGAAGCCAGTGTGGATATGCTCGGGGGTAATACGGCGGGGAAGCGCAACTTGCGGGAGTAAATTAACCGCGCGTTCAATGGGTCCGGCTACCAATTGAGGGAAAAAAGCGACAAACACAGCAAAATCCAGCAAGTTGTGCGTTGGCTCCATTTCCTGGCGATAAATGTCAATGGTATAGCTCATCGTCTGGAAGGTGTAGAAGCTGATGCCCACTGGCAAAATAATATTAAGCGTTACCGGATCAGCATGTAGCCCAACAAGGTTTAATAGATCGGTGAAGCTGCCAGCAAAGAAGTTGAAATATTTAAAGAAGCCCAAAATCCCCAAATTGACAACCATGGAAACAGCAAGCAGGCGTTTCCGCCTGACCTGGTTGGCTGGTGTATCCGCAGGGATAGCCCCCATCGCCCGGCCAACGAAAAAATCCACTAAGGTAGAGACAGCAATCAGGGATAAAAAGCGCCAATCCCAACGGCCGTAAAAATAGTAGCTGGCAACTAAAAGCAACACATTTTGCCAACGGACCCGCTTGCGCAGCAAGAGATATAAAGCATAAACGATGGCAAAAAAAGCAAGAAAAATTCCAGAATTAAATAACAACGCACAGCCTCCAAAAGAAGGTAATTATGGACGCCGCTTTTCATATCGTCAAAATTCATTTACCTCTCGAATGAATATGGCCCGTTTTGTCACCAGCCGTTTCCCGTGTACAATATTTCGCCAACAGCACCCATGACAAAGAGGAATCCCCCATGACAACCGTGTCTTTGCAGACTCAAACCTCCCCCACCACCCGACGAGAGCGGTGGGCCTGGTATCTCTATGATTTTGGCAACTCCGCTTACGCTGCTGTGGTC
Source organism: Promineifilaceae bacterium (SeqCode) (assembly GCA_050292445.1). Classification (GTDB taxonomy): domain Bacteria; phylum Chloroflexota; class Anaerolineae; order Promineifilales; family Promineifilaceae; genus Leptofilum. Next base: position 15,596 of record JBNKLQ010000112.1, read on the forward strand.
CTGCTGGCCGTTTACTCTGCCTACTTTCAAGGGGTCGTTGTGGGCGGTGCCGAAGGTTCCCGACTTTGGGGGCTGGCTGTGGGCGTTGCCATGTTGGTGGTAGCCCTCACCTCCCCCATTCTAGGGGCCATCGCTGATTTTTCTGGCGCAAAAAAGAAATTTTTGCTGTTTTACACCATCATGGCCTGCGTGTTTACCGCAGGTCTTTTCTTTGCCGAGGCAGGCAGCGTAGCCATCGGCATGGGCTTTTTTATTTTGGCCGAGATTGGCTACCGCAGTGCCCAGGTATTTTACAATGCGCTGCTGCCCGAGATTGCCGCACCGCACGAGATGGGGCGCGTCTCCGGCAATGGGTGGGCCATCGGCACGGCCGGAGGCATTCTGTGTCTGCTTATCATCCTGCCGCTGATCGTCATGATTGATGGCAACTTAATTATTCGGGTGTCGCTGGTCATTACGGCCGTATTCTTTGCCCTCTCTGCTCTTCCCATCTTCCTCTGGCTGCCGGAAAGAGCCAAAGCCAAATCGCTACCCGCAGGCGAGAATTATTTCAGTGTCGCGCTGAAACAGCTGAGCCAAACCGTAAAAACCGCCAGCCAGTTCAAAGAGTTTCTCAAATTTATGGCCGCCTTCCTTATCTTCAACGATGGCGTTATCATGGCTTTAAACTTTGCGGCCATCATTGGGGCCGTGTTGTACGGCCTAGACCAAACGCAACTGATCATCTTTGTCATTATTGTGCAGATTAGCAATGTCGCTGGCGCTTATGCCTTTGGCAATTGGGTCGATAAATTAGGCGGTAAACGCGCGCTCACTATTTCCATTTTGTTTATGATTGCGGCAATCCTCTGGCTATATTTCAATACCAGCGCGACAGGCTTCTATCTAGTGGGTATTTTGGCCGGATTTGCGATGGCTGGCATACAATCAGTCAGCCGCACCATGGTCAGCTTTTTTGCCCCGCCAGGCCGCAGCGCAGAATTTTATGGCTTCTTTGCCGTCGCTGGGCGCACCTCATCTTTCATTGGCCCAACGGTGTATGGTCTCATTGCCGCTGAAGCAGCGCTTTGGTATCAGGCTCAGGGCGAAACCGCAGCTACAGCGGAACAGCTAGGGCAAAAGCTGGCCATTTTGTCTATCGGCATCTTCCTGCTCATAGGACTCGCCATTCTCAGTTTTGTAAACGAGAAAAAAGCTCGCTCATTTTCGTAAACACAATCAGAAACCATATTATTTCCCATAAAAGGAGCAGTTATGATCTTTAAAAGCCCATACCCAGATGTTGATATTCCCAATATATCGCTAACCCAATTTGTTTTGGAAAAAACACAGCAGTTTGGCGATAAACCCGCACTCATTGATGGGCCAAGCGGCCGTACCATCACCTATGCCCAGTTGGGAGGCGCAATCCGGCTGGTGGCCTCTAGCCTGGCCAAGCGAGGCTTTGGCAAGGGGGACGTATTCGCAATTTATAGTCCAAATCTGCCTGAATATGCCGTCGCCTTCCATGCCGTCTCGCTGCTAGGCGGCATTGTCACCACCGTCAACCCCCTCTACACGGCGCACGAGCTAGCCCATCAGCTAAAAGATGCAGGCGCTAAATATATTCTCACCATTTCTATGTTTTTGGAAAATGCTAAAACGGCCGCTGCTGAAACCGGTGGAATAGAAGAGATATTTACCTTCGACCCCGTAGAGGACGCCACCCCGTTCGCCAGTTTATTACAAAGCGATGGCTCTCTGCCTGAAATTAATATTGATCCCGCCGAAGACATCATTGTGCTGCCCTACTCCAGCGGCACCACTGGCTATCCCAAAGGCGTCATGCTCACCCATCGCAACCTTGTTGCCAATCTGTCCCAAATGGTCGGCATTACCGGCGTTGATCTCATGAACGAAAATGACACGATCATGGGAATTCTGCCCTTCTTCCATATTTATGGCATGGTGGTCATCATGAACATGAGCCTGGCCCAGGGAGCCACTATCGTAACCATGCCCCGCTTCGAACTCGTGCAGTTTTTGGAGCTAGTGCAAAAACATAAAGTCACGCGCGTAAATTTAGTGCCGCCTATTTTGGTCGGTCTGGCCAAGCATCCCATTGTGGATCAATATGATCTCTCGTCACTGATTGAGTTGTTCTCTGGTGCGGCCCCACTGGGGCAAGCGCTGGCCACTGAGGTAAGGGAGCGCATCGGCTGCCGCGTGGTGCAGGGATACGGTCTCACCGAAACCAGCCCGGTCACGCACGTTTACAACATCACCATGACCGAAATAGATAAATTATCTTCTGTTGGTCCAGCCATTCCCAATACGGAAGTCATGGTAGTTGATGTGGCAACAGGTGAGCCAGTAGGGCGTAACGCCAATGGTGAAATCTGGATACGGGGACCGCAGGTGATGAAAGGGTATCTGAACAACCCGGACGCCACGGCGGCTACCCTCGACGACGAAGGCTGGTTACATACCGGGGACATCGGCTACATTGATGATGACGACTTCTTCTATATTGTGGATCGACTCAAAGAGTTAATTAAATACAAAGGCTTCCAGGTTGCCCCAGCCGAGTTGGAAGGGCTAATGTTATCCCACCCAGCAATTGCGGACGTCGCCGTTATCCCCAGTCCAGATGAAGAAGCAGGTGAAGTGCCCAAAGCGTTTGTGGTTCTTAAAGCGGAAGCTACGCCAGAAGAGATTATGGCCTGGGTAGCAGAGCGCGTTTCACCGCAAAAGAAAATTCGCCGCGTTGAGTTTGTAGATGAAGTGCCCAAGTCGCTTTCGGGAAAGATTTTGCGCCGCGTTTTAGTAGAGCAAGAACGGGCAAAAGCAGAAAATTAAGTAATCGTATCAAAACCTGACAGGTTCATTCCAAAATTGAATCAAAATGGTTCTTTGCAAGGCAACATTGACCTAAATTCATGCTTGTTTTGCGAACCTGTCAGGTTTCAAACAAAGGGTGTTTTCGTGAACACATTG
>JBNKLQ010000113.1:0-18482 GCA_050292445.1 Promineifilaceae bacterium (SeqCode)
GAACTCTTGCCCACCGTGTCAAAAATGACGTCATAGGTTTCACCACTTGCAGTAAAATCCTCCCGGGTGTAGTCTATGACCTTGTCGGCCCCCAGAGATTGGACCCATTCCAGATTCGCAGTGCTGCATACCCCGGTCACTTCAGCGCCTGCCTGTTTGGCCAGCTGCACCGCATAGCTGCCAACGCTGCCTGACGCCCCATTGATCAAAACTTTGTGGCCGCTCTGAATGTGTCCCTCGTCTCGGAGAAACGGCAGGGCGGTGAGTACGGCATTGGTGGCGACCGCTTCTTCGTAGGTGATGCTGGTGGGCTTGAGGGCCAAAGCCCCATCTTCGGGCAAACAGATGTACTCGGCGTGGGTGCCAAAATCGGCGGTCGCGCCAAAAACCTGGTCCCCTTTCTTGAACAAGGTGACATCTTTGCCCACCGCTTCCACTTCCCCGGCCAAGGTGGACCCCAGCACGGGCCGTTTGGGGCGGGTGAGACCGGTGTAAAAACGGCCGCTTAATGACGCGCCCTGACGGAAAGTGCTGTCAACGGCCGTTACCGTCGTTGCCTCAATGCGTATCAAAACTTCATTATCGTTCGGTGTTGGTTTGGTCACTTCTTTGAGCTGCAAAACATCGGCTGAGCCATAGTCGGTATAAACAATTGCTTTCATGAGGTTTTCCTTTTTTCGTCAAGACCCTAAGGGTTTACAATTTTCGGAGATACATTAGTCGGGTCAAAACCCTTAGGGTCGGTATCGTTTCACGGTTTCTTAGGCAGTTTCCAGAGCGAGGGTGCGCGTTTGCCAGCGGTCCAAGTTGACACCTTTCACCAGTAGCCAGATTGGGAAGGCAATTTCGGCAGCGGCAATGACTGCGGCTATCACACCGGGAGTGGTAGTGTAGCTGGAAACCAGCAGTAGACCCGTGGCGTCGAACAGGTAACCAATCCCGGCGGCGATGAACAGGAAGCCCAGCACCTTGGGGAAGTAGCCCGATTGCACAATCAAGTAGCCTAGAATCAGGACATGCGGTACCAGGAAGGCAATGCCGATGGTGAAGCCAATGCTGTGCGCGTCGAGGAAGAGCGTCACCAGCGCGTTCACCTGGTCGGGGCTAAAGGCGATGGCAATGCTGCCGCCTTTTAGCAGCTGAAAGACGAAGTAGTAGTTGAGCAAGTTCAAACCGTGGATGGTGGTCATGGCCAGGCGGGAAACGGCCGCAACCAACGACAGCGTCTTGCTCACCGGCTTCAGCAGCACGTACAGCACCACGGCGAGCACAATTTCGCTCAGCAAAATAATCAGCTCGCTGCCCACCGTGCCCAGGCGGAAGGTGGCTTCGTTGGCGGCGATGTTGGCGGCTGTGGCCGCAGCGTCACCGGTTACAATGAACTGCTCCGGGATGACCATATGGGCAAAAATGGCAGCGACGGTGATGACGAGATACAGCACACCGGCAAAACGGGCTAAAGCGGACGGGGACATTTCACGAATATTGGTGTTCATTTCAAATTCTCCTTAGGATTGATTGGGTTGATGGAGAGCAAGGGCAAACCCAGATCACGCACTTTTTTGAGCAAACCATGCAGGGCGGCCTGGTCAGCGACCGAACCAGTGAGAACCGTCTCGCCGTTCTCGGTCTGGGTGATGGTCATGCCATCGAACCAGCTTGCCCAGCGCGCATCCAGATGTCCTTTGAGGTGAATTACGTAACTGTCTGGTTGCTTTTGGTTCTCAACTGTTGTGTTTGTGTTTGTCATCTCGCGCTCCATCAAAACCGTTGATTTCATTGCCTGGAGAATACAAATTAATGTGGTGAGTGGTCATCACCACATCTGGTGATTGAGGTGGTGATTTGTGGGGGAACGGCCGTTACAAAATCGCATTTCTAACTGCCAGTGCTGGCAGCAGACAGACCACAAGGTACGCCAGGTTAACGCTGGCTCTTACCCAAAACGGCCGTTTCGCCAAATCCATCCCGGCAACGCGACCCAATACGGCCCCCATGCCCAACAGCGCAAACCAGGGCGTGAACAAAAACGCCGGCGACTGGCTGATCGCCATCGTGGCCAAATCGTGCAGGCCACCGGAGATGGCGAATGTGAGGATGAAGGCAACCGCTGGGTGCAGCACCCGGCGCAGCGGCGCATACACATAGCGCCCCAAGCCATACCCCCAAATCGGATTCCAATATTGCCAGAACCCGGCAAAGGAAGCGGCACCGAAAGAGCGCTGTAGCATGTTACGTAGGGAACGGCCGTCTCCCAACGGGACACCATTGCGCAGCGCGACATATTCCGCCAGCGTGGTGCTTTGCCACCGTTGCGTCTCTGGTTTTTCTGTTTGAATCTTACTCATGAGGTTAAATCCTTTGGCCTCGCGCAATTTAGTCGCTGACCGTTTTTCACTTATCTGTTTCTGTTTGCCATCTCGTGCGCCATCAAAACCGTTGTTTTCATTGCCTGGAGAATACAAATTAATGTGGTGAAGACATTTCACCACATCTGGTGGTTGATGTGGTGATTTGTGGGGTGACGGGATGTGGTTGTATTTTAAAAAATAAACCGGGTAACAAACTTGTCATTCCGAACGGAGTCTTCGGAGTGAGGAATCTTTCGAACATGTCAAAGTAGAAGGATTTCTCGGAGGACCTCGAAATGACACCTTACGCAACTAATTTTTTAAAGACTAATCACATCCCACCGCATCAACATTTTTTACTGAAACAGTTCAAATTCGGAACGGGTAACTTTCGTGCTGCGCTGGTGTGAGATTGAGAAAGTTATTTGTGTAAAAATTGAGCGCCAATCGAATAAAAATGACGACGGTAAAGGTGATAAAGCCCGTGCTGTAGGCCATCGTCGTAAAAAAGGGCAGCAAGAACACCCAGAAGGCAATGTTGTAAGCTTGTCTAATCAGTGAAAGTGGATGTGTGGCTGCCTGTTTGACAGAAACGTGGTTATCTAATTTCTCCCGAAGCCATGCGAACCGCATGACGGTATGTAACTCGATAACCAGTCAAAATAGCGCCCCGAAAATCGAAAGGCCAATCAAGCCTCCCTGTCCAGACCAAATCGAGGTGGAAAAAGCGACAACAATATAAATCAGGGTGGGAATTCCTACGCCCAGCGAAAGGACATTATTCCAGCGTATGGTTAAGAAGTTCTCTTTGGTCATTAGCTGTTGTGCTCCACGGTTATGGTCGCAACGGCCGTTCACTGGCGTCGGTTTGAGAGGGGGCAACTGCTTCAGCCTGATTGTAAATAACCGGCATTTGCCCTTTCCATTGCTCCCAACAAGCCTCATCCGTCATTAGGTCAGCCATAAAGTGCGCCACATTAATTCGGCTGGTTTTTCCTGAACCAAAAAGCGCACTCTCGATTGGGGATGGATGCAGTTGGTACTCTGTAACTGTGCCCTCATCTAACAACGTGTCTGGCCGAACGGCCGTCCACTCAATCAACCTGTCGTTTTGCCCCACCTCGGTTCGCAAATAGTCGGCCGCCTGTTCATTATCGGCCACCGGTGGCAGCAGGCGGCGTAAAAGTCCGACAATCGCTTTCTCGGCGAAGGCAAGCGGTTCATTCAGGTCCCGGTTGCTGTTTCCCACCGTGTTCATCAAGACAAATTTCGTCGTCCTATCGGGATTGTTGGCACGAATGGCCTGGCACAGCCGACGGGTCGCATCCAAAACAAGTTTACGCGGATGACCATACATGCCTTTAAAGGTCACATTGTGACCCAAACAGGAGGCGACTGCATCGCACCCATGAACATGCCGGGCCAGCTCCGCATCGCTTAAATCGAGAACGGCCGCGCGAATGATGGTCAAATTGGCATGATTTCTGACGGCTTCCGACAATTTTTCCGGTGATCGGACAATCACTTTTACAGAATGGCCGCGTTCCAGCAGTTGTTCGGTGAGCAAGCGGCCCGTTGCCCCAGTTGCACCAACGATTAAATAATTCATCGTATTCTCCTCGTATGATATGTAGTAACGGGGACAACCCCATTAACAATAAATTGAATCCCTGAGATGCTGCCACAAACAGCATCCCGCGCATTATGCCGTTACGCCCGCACCTTGCATTACCGGCACCGGCCGGCGCAGCATGTTGATCCCCAGCCAGGCGAACCAGACGATCTGGGTCAGGCCGAAAATGCTGGCGCTGATTTCGGCAGCGGCGGGGATGACGCTGACCACACCGGCCGCGCCGACGAGATAGCCCAGATAGTGCAGGCCACGGCCGAAATACCCGCCGCGCAACCCGGCCACGCTCAGCAGCAGCACCCAGATGCCGCCGACCACTTCCACGCCGCCGCCCAGGCCGTTAAAGATAGAGCCAATCGCCAGCCAGACGGTGGCCGCCTGTTCGGGATTGGCCGCTTGCAGGGCCACCACCGTTTCCATGCCCACGATGTAGATCATGCCGCTGGCGATGACTAGCACCGACCAGATGATGCCGAAGGCGGTGGCGGTGCGCGCCAGGGCGGAATTTTTGCCGTTCAGCCGCTCGTGCAGCGCCAGCGTCAGCACCACCAGCGACGCGCCCCAGGCGACGTAGACAATCAGCATCAGGGCCGTCAGCATCCCCTGATTGGCGACAATGGCCGCCACCTTATCCACCGGGTCGGCGATGCCGCCGACGTTGACCACGGCAATAAAGCCGATAAAACCAATGATGTACGCCAATGCTTCGAACAATGCGGCCGCGCCGCCCCACTTCTGTAATTGTTTCATGTTTCCCATATCTCCTTGTTTTGATTCCGATTAGTGCCCATTCGCAAATAAAATATGGAATTGACGAATGGGCTTAAAGTAGCCGTTCGGTACGAAACCGCTATGTTAATTCCGAACGGCTACTTAGATTGGCGTTTATTCTGACTTTTTCTTGCGTTGTTTTCCGGTGGCAAAGCCAATGCCTGCGGCGATACCGATGACCAGTCCCGCACCAACATTGCCGATGACAGAGCCAAAGATTAAGCCCAGACCGACACCAATAGCGAGACCCGCTCCAACAATGTTTTGCTCAGATTTTTTGTGATCTTGATGATTCATGCTTACTTTTTCTCCTCGGATCGCATCTGTTTGTTTGTCATGGACACAGGATATGGCAGAAGGCGGCATCAGTCCCTACCAAAATTGGTAGTTGTTGGGGAGATAAATTGTAGGTTGTCGGTGGAGGGATAGGTAGGTGAGTGGGTGAGACGGCCGTTATGCCAACAAATTCAGCTCTTTTGCTCTGGTAATCGCCTGTGTGCGACTATTCACCCCTAATTTACTGTAGAGATTTTTGGTGTGATAATGCACGGTGTTCACACTGACAAATAGGGAAGCGGCGATTTCTTTGTTTTTTAATCCAGTGGCAATGAGGGACAAAATTTCCATCTCTCGTTTTGTGAGCGGATCAACAAGGGATTGAGCAGGGGCTGGGGACGTTTCTGTCTCGACAGGGTGCCCCTCAGTTGCAAATACAGCGAGCAGCTTTTCACAATAGGACGGCATGATGCCGCGAACGGCCGTTTCCGACAACAGTTGCGCCATCGGCAGCCCTTCATCCACGAAGATGCGAATGAAGCCATTCGGTTCTGCCAACGCCAACGCCTCACCCAACAGTTGCACAGCCGCATCCGTTTCACCCTGCGCTTGCAGAACCAGTGCCTGTACAATCATGATCTTGAGCCGTTCATCGTGCCACTTTTTGGCCGCCATCTGTTGGCGCAACGGCTGCAACAGGGCCAAAGCGCCGCGTGTGTCACCTTGGGCCAGGCAGACGCGCGCCTGACTGAGGGGGAGGTCATGTTTCTCAGCCAGCTGCGCCGCCGCCGTCAGATTGCCCTGCCGCAGCAAGGTAAGCACTTGAGCGGCAGCAACATCAGGCAGCCGAAAAAGGAAGTTATGCTGACGGGCGAACGCTTCGGCTTCAGCCAAAGCAGCAACTGCACCAGGCACATTTTCTTGAGCAAGCTTCTGATGGGCGAGAAACACGCCATACGAGGCGAAGGTGTCAATACTCTCAATCTGCTGCGTCAATTGCGCACATTGCTGCCCATACGCTAGGGCCGTATCCAGATCGTTCCATTGGTAGTGCACATGAGCCAGACCGAGAAACGCTTCGCAGGCAATCAACTGCGGCGGATCACCGGCCACCTGCAGGACACGCTCAAAGGTTTTTGATGCCAAAGCGAGTTGATTGTCTGCGGCCTGAATCTGACCGAGATTGATTGCAGCCGCTATGGTGTAGATGGAGCCCTCAAACGATTCAGTGAGTGACAGGACTTCAGTGAAAGATTGGCTGGCCGCGGTGCGATCTCCCTTGAGATGATAAGCAACCCCAAGGGTATAAGCAGCAGCAGAGCGAAAAAGCAGGTTGTCGGGGTGCAGATGCTCTAAGGCCTGGTGCGATTGGGTAATAATGGTTGCCACATCCTGCTGAATGATGGCCAAAGTGGCGCGAAGGGCAGCAATCCGTCCGACCAGGTCTTGCGTTGTTTCATCTGGTTTTGTGCTTTGCATTGCGCCTGAGCTTGCCAGGCAAGCTTCAGCCGCTTGCAGTTTCTCTTCGACAGCGGTGTGTTGACCGGTAAAAAACAGCGCCGAGGCATAGGTCACCCACAGCGAAGGCCGGGCGTCGAGTAACGTTTTGGGCAGCGACGCCAACCAATGCAGTACAGGGGCACCCGCGCCGCGAAAGTGCAAGGGGATGCCTGCGCCTTCAATGAGGCGCTGGGTGCGTTCAATATCATTGGCAGCGGCGGCATGCTGAAAAGCGTCAAGCTCCAGGCCATTTTCTTCGTACCACACGCTGGCCCGAATATGCAGTTCAGGGAGATCAAATTCCTCGGGCCCTTGCTGGTGTCGCTGCTGCAACAGCTCGGCAAAGAGATGGTGGTAGCGGTACCAGCGCCGCTCATTGTCCAGCGGCACGAGGAACAGGTTGGCGCGATCCAGTGATTCCAAAATTTCTTGACCGTTGTCGTCACCGGTCAGGGCGTTGCATAGAGGGCCAGTGAGCCGGGTGAGAACTGCCGTTTTCAACAAAAACGTCTGCACTTCTTCCGACTGCTGATGCAGCACCTCTTCCAGCAGGTAGTCCAAAACAAAACGGTGGCTGCCGGTGAAGGATTGGATAAAGCTCGCCACATCTTCTTGACCGCGCATGGACAACGCGGCCATTTGCAGTCCAGCAGCCCAGCCTTCGGTGCGTGCTTCCAGGGCGGTGATTTGGTCCTCGGTGAGGTTCAACCCCATGACTTGCTTTAGGAAAACGGCCGTTTCCGCCACCGTAAAGCGCAAATCCGCCGCCCGCAGCTCCGTGAGCAGGCCGCGCACGCGCAAACGGGCCAGCGGCAGGTTGGGGTCCTCGCGCGACGTGATCACTAGATGCAGCTGCGGCGGCAGATTGTCCAGCAGGAAAGTCAACGCCTCGTCAATCGGTCGCGAATCAACGGCGTGGTAATCATCCAGCACCAGCATGAGCGCATCCGGCTGTTTGGCAATGTCGTTGAGCAGGGTTGTCAATACGCTGGACAGTGGCAGCGGTGATGCTTGCAGCAACGGCAGCGCCGACTCGCCAATATGCGGATCAATGCGCTGCAAAGCAGCAATGACGTAGGCTAGGAAACGGGCCAACTCGCTGTCGTTTTCATCCAGCGACAGCCAGGCGATTTGCGCGGAGCTTGGGGCAGCTCTTTCTGTTTGCAGGGCATCAAGCCAACTGCTGATCAGCGTCGTTTTGCCGAAACCGGCAGGAGCCGAGATGAGCGTTAGCTTGCCGGTCAGACCCTGGTTAAGTGTTTCGATGAGGCGGGGGCGTGGAACGAGAGACGGCCGTAATCGAGGCAGATACAATTTCGTTTGTAACAGGTCGCCGGACATGGGGCCATTATAGGGGATAAGTTAATTTAGAGTAAGTTAAGTTCTTCGGCGCGGCGAACGGCCGTTCGCCGACTGTTCACCCCCAACTTTGAGTAAATATTTTTCGTGTGTGTACGCATCGTGTTCAAAGAGACCATCAATTCACGGGCAATTTCCGGGCCGGTGAGTGCGGTGGTGAGCAGTTTGAGCACTTCGAGTTCACGGTCAGATAGGGGATCAGGGAGTGGCTGGGCGATTTGTGGTTGAGTAACGGCCGTTTCTCCCAAAGCCACCAACAACTGCTGCACAAAGTCTGGAGCCACGCCCTGCTTCACCGCTTCACGCAGCAGCACCGCCATGGCCGGGCCTTCATCAACAAAGAGGCGAACCAGGCCGCCTGGCTCCGCCAGCGCCAGCGCCTCACTCAATAGCTGCATCGCTTTTTCGCTTTCGCCCGCCGCATCGTAAGCCAACACTTGCGAGACCATTGCTTGCAGCCTCTCGTCGGCCCAATCATTTGCTTCTGCCTGCTGCCGCACCGGTTCTAGTTTGGCCAATGCTGCGTCGGGATCATCCTGCGCGAGATGGATTCGAGCCTGACTCAGGGGTAGGTCCTGCGACTCGGCTAACTCGGCGGCGGCCGCGAGATTGCCCTGGTGCAGGAGGGTTTGGATGCGAACTGCCGTAACCGCCCCCACCCAATGGTCAAAATGATGCTGCTGCACAAATCGGTCTGCTTCCGCTAATGTTGCCAGCGCACCCGCTGCATCCCCCTGCGCCAGCTTCACCCGCGCCAGCAGAACGCCGCAGGCAGCGGGCGTATCCACATTCTCTAACTGTCGCGCCAATGCCAACCCTTGCTGACCATACCGCTCCGCAGCCTCTAAATCGTTCCACTGGTAATGGATACGCGCCAGCCCCACAAACGCTTCGCACGCCGCCGGCCACGGCGGGTCACCGACCAGTTCCAGAATGCGCTGGAAAGTTTCCGCTGCTTGATGGGTCTGGTTTTCTGTTTCCTGAATCTGACCCAGACAGGTCTTTGCCGCCAGTTCAGTCATGATATTGCCGGATTTCTGGCTTTGGACGACGGTTTCCGCATAAGCCTCTTTGGCCGCCGCCCGATTGCCCTGCACCTGATAGGCATAGCCCAGTGTCCAGGTGGTGGTGGTGCGCATGGGCGCATTGTCGGGATGCAGCAGCGCCAGGGCGCGCTGCGACTGGCTGATGATACTTTCTACCTCATTTTTTACAACGCCCAACATGGCTCGGTTCGCCGCAATTTGGCCGTGCAAATCGGCCGTTTTTTTGTCTAGAGCAGGGTCTGGCAGTGCCGCCTCTGCCGCTTGCAAGATTTCCTCGATGTTATCCTGCAGGCGACCGGTCAGGGTAAGCACAGAAGCGTACGTCACCCATAATTCCGGTCTGGCCTCAAATTCGGCCGCCGGTAAAGATTCCAACCAGTGCCGCACCGGAGTCGCCTCGCCGCGAAAGTAAAGGGGCAAATCTTCCCCCTCAATCAGACGCAGCGCGTGCGCCACGTCATTGGCGGCCGTCGCGTGATGAAACGCTTCCAGTTCCAGACCATTGGCCTCATACCATTGGCTGGCCCGGATGTGCAGCTCAGCGATGTCGCTCTCCTCAATGCTCTGCGGTAATCGCTGCCGCAGCAGTTCGGCAAAGAGATGATGATAACGATACCAACGACGCTCGTTGTCCAGCGGAATGAGGAACAGGCTGGCGCGCTCAAGCGATTCCAGAATCTCCTGGCTGTTGCTGTCACCAATAAGCGCGTTGCATAAAGGACCGGTCAATTGGTTGAGAACGGCCGTTCGCAGTAAAAACTTCTGAACGCTTTCAGACTGTCGGTGCAGGACCTCTTCAACCAGATAGTCCAGCACAAAGCGGTGGCTGCCGGTGAAGGATTGGATGAAACGGGTAGCATCTTTCTGTCCCTGCATGGATAACGCGGCCAGTTGCAAACCGGCAATCCAGCCCTCGGTGCGGGCTTCCAGAGCAGCGATGTCTTCTTCTGAGAGGTCCAGACCCATCACCTGCCTGAGAAATGCGGCTGCTTCAACAAGGGTGAAACGTAAGTCATTTGCCCGTAGTTCGGTCAGTTGGCTGCGGACGCGCAGCCGGGCCAGGGGCAAATTCGGGTCCTCGCGGGTGGTGATAACCAGGTGCATTTGTGGCGGCAGGTGGTCCAGCAGGAAGGTGAGGGCATCATCAACCGCTGGCGCATCAACCATATGGTAGTCGTCAAGGACGAGCAGAAAATTGTCTGAAACGCCAGCGATTTCATTGAGCAATGTCGTTAAACTTGTTTCGATTGGCAGTGAAGGCGAGGATTGAAGCATCGCCATCACGTCTCCGCCAATGGCCGGGAACACGGTTTGCAAAGCGGCAATAACGTAGGTGAGGAACCGGGGCAGGTCGCTGTCGCTTTCATCCAATGAGAGCCAGGCAAACGGCCGTTCCAGCCCAGCAAGCCACTCGCTTACCAATGTGGTCTTGCCAAAGCCAGCGGGAGCAGAAATTAATGTCAGCTTACGCTGGATCCCCGCATTCAGCTGGTCAATTAGGCGCAGGCGAGCGACGGTTTCCGGTCGTGCTGGGGGAATATAAAGTTTGGTGGCTAATATTGGTGTTGTCACAACGGCAGTATTCTATCACACGCGCATTAAGTAATCGCGTAAAGCGTTAAGTCGTTTTTGCGTCTCTCGTTTGAGTAACCTATTCATAACCGGTTCAAGGAGGGGGGCAAGCAGCCGAGGACGCGCGCGAAAAAAGTAGATATAAGTGACGCACGAGTGGGTTTCGCTCAAAGCTTCATGGCGAATCGTGGCGGCAAAATGGGCAAAAAAGGGCGGCTTGTTGGTGAGAGAAACGGCCGCAACCCGCCCCGGCTCAAAACGAATGTACTCCGTCTCCAACGGCAGGAAAAGCCCACGCCAGGTGCCCACGCACAAAGAACGCACGCCTAAACCAGCTTCCGTTGCGCCATCCAGCAAACACGCTTTACTGAGTAGCGTATCCCACTCCAGGCGACGGCCGTAATCATGAATCAGGTCGAAAACGGCCGTGCAGCTTGCCTCCACCTCTACCGACACCGTACCTCTAGGCATGGGCTGCGTCACGCTCTGCATTAGCCTTGATGCCCCGCAACAAGTAGCGCTGGAACAAATCTAGAACCAGCCACACTGGCAGGCGCAAGCACCAGCCAATAAAGCCATGCAGCTCATACTGGCTTGCCAAAGTTAACTGCACGCCATCTTGCCTTGGCACAATGCGATAAGACCCAGCTTTCATTTGAAAAGGGCCACCGGACAAGTCAAGGAGGTAGCCAGCACGGAAGCCGGGATCGGCCTGGAAAGTGAACTCATACTGGATATGGGGCTGCCAAACAGTAATTTCTTGGGTGAAAGTACGGCCGTTATCAAAAAAAGCTACCCGCCTGCCCCCAGCGCCCGGCTTCGTTACCTCCGCCCGCAGCGGCTTGGGAATACCCAACAGTGCAAAGTACGCTGGGTGACGAAATGAGGCAATGTCCACCTCTGTAACATGCTGCCAGACAATTTCGGCCGATGCCTGAATTTCTGTTACATGCTCAATCCAGTGTATCATCTTATCCACTTATGATCTCTGGCCTCGATCAATTGAACTTCAACCTCAGCAGGTTGCATCAGAAAACTTAACGCAGAGAACGCAAAGGAGCAGAAGGCGCAAAGAGAGCTTTTGCTTTTTTCTTTGTACCCTTCGCGCCTTTGCGTTTTCCAAATACTTTTCGTGGTTTACGTAGCCAAGTATGTAAATTTATTGGAATTCCAATGGCTCTGGTTTGTTGTCCAGGACGGCTTCGATTTTTTCCATGACGTCATCGGTGAGCTGCGGCACCACGTCCAGCGCCTTCATATTTTCTTCTACCTGAGACACTTTGGACGCGCCGGTGATCACCGTGCTGACGTTGGGATTCTTGAGGCACCAAGCGAGCGCCAGATGCGGCATGGTTACACCTAACTCTTCAGAAATCGGCACCAACTCCTTGACCGATTGCAGCCGCTTTTGCCCTTCTTCGCTGGTGAGCATGTTGCGCAGCCATTCATAGCCGGGCAGGTTCATGCGCGAATCTTCGGGGATGCCGTCGTTGTACTTGCCGGTGAGCAGCCCGGAAGCCAGTGGCGACCAGATAGTGGTGCCCAGACCGATGGTGTCGTAGAGACGGCCGTATTCCACTTCAAAGCGATAGCGATGGAACATATGGTACTGCGGCTGCTCCATTGTAGGCGGAATCAGGTTGTATTGCCGGGCTACGCTGTGGGCTTCCATCAGCTGTTGCGCCGACCATTCTGACGTTCCCCAGTAAAACACCTTGCCCTGCTCAATGAGCGTGTTCATGCTGCGCACCACCTCTTCCATCGGCACTTCCGGGTCCGGGCGATGGCAGAAGTAGAGGTCCAGGTAATCCACCTGCAAGCGCTCCATGGCCTGGTGGCACGCCTCGATGATATGCTTGCGGCTCAAACCGTGCTGCGTGGGCTTGGGGTCTTTAATGCTGCCCCACATCACCTTACTGGAAACGGTGTAGCTGTCCCGTCGCCAGCCCAGCTTCTTCAACGCCGCCCCCATGATCTCTTCTGACTTACCGTGGGCATAAATTTCTGCATTGTCAAAAAAATTGACGCCTGCATCGTACGCCACTTTCATCATGTCGGCGGCCAAATCCACATCCGCCTGGGTGCTAAACGTTACCCACGAACCAAACGATAATGCGCTGACCTTCAGGCCAGATTTTCCTAATCGACGATATTCCATGTGACACTCCTCATCTGTTGGCCAATTTTAAAAAATTTACCATCATATTTGCTTTTGCGGAGAACAAAAAGTCCTTAAAATAGTCTCAACCTAAAGAAGATTTTGTTCTCCTAAACGTAAACCGCGAATGACCGTTCGGTTTCCTAAGAACTTTTTGCGGTTTACGTCACCGAGTTTACCGGACGTGAAGGAAAAAAACATCACGAATGGCACGAATAAACGAATGAAACGAATATTTTTATTCGTGCTATTCGTCCATTCGTTATATTCGTGATTTGCTGTTTTGGCGGTTGACGGCCGTTTCCCCCACAGGTAAAATCGCAGCAAAAGTTCGCCCCGCACCACCACTGCGGGGCTTTTTTTGTCCGGCGGAAGAAAACCCATGCTGCAAAAAATCAACTTGCCCATCAAACCATATTGGGATTTGCTGGCCAACTACCTGAAACCACAAAAAAAGACGGTGCTGTGGCTGGCGCTGCTGCTGGTTGTCAGCATCGGCTTGCAGCTGGCCAACCCGCAAATTGTGAAGTATTTCATCGACACCGCCAGCGAACCAGTAGCCAACGGAACGGCCGCTTTCCAGCAAGGTCTCAATAAGCTCCTGGGGGCAGCGGCGCTGTTCATGAGCGTGGCCATCGTGCGGCAGGTCATTACGTTGACGGCCGTGTACGTGGGTGAAAACGTCGCCTGGACCGCGACCAACGCCCTGCGCGCCGACCTCGCCCTGCACTGCCTGCGCCTGGATATGGCGTTTCATAAGCAGCACAAGCCGGGTGAACTGATTGAGCGCGTCGATGGGGATGTGAACAAGCTGGCCAACTTCTTCTCCCAGATGTTTATCCAACTTACCAGCAACGTACTCCTACTGGTGGGAGTCATTGTGCTGCTCTGGCTGGTAGATTGGCATGTGGGGCTGTCGATTACGGCCGTTGCCTTTCTGGGCGTTTTAGGCATGAACTATCTGCGCACCCTCACCGTGCCCCGCTGGGAAGCGCTGCGCCAGATTGAAGCCACCCTGTTTGGTTTTTTGGAAGAATGGCTCACCGGAACAGAAACGATCCGCACCGCCGGGGCCGAACCCTACATCCTGCAAAAAATGATGCGGCTGGGACGAGATCGCTGGCTCAAAATGCGCCACGCCATCAAGGTCAATGTGCTCGTCTGGAATTTGCCCTTGGGCGTGTTTACCCTGGCTTACATCGCTGCCCAC
The DNA here is from genome assembly GCA_050292445.1 of Promineifilaceae bacterium (SeqCode). Taxonomy (GTDB): domain Bacteria; phylum Chloroflexota; class Anaerolineae; order Promineifilales; family Promineifilaceae; genus Leptofilum. Next base: position 13,874 of record JBNKLQ010000113.1, read on the forward strand.
ATCTTTGGCACGACCCTCTTCAAAAACAGCGCGCTTACCATCGGCGGTATTTACCTGATTTTTTACTACATCGAGGTTATCAAAGAACCCTTGTGGATTGTAAACCGGCAAATTGAAGATTTGCAGCGAGCCGCTGCCAGCATTCACCGCATCATGGCCCTGCAAGCAGAACAGCCCACCATGCGCGATGGTCCCGGTGTCGATGTTGCCCAGGGGCCGCTGGCGGTTACGTTTGACCATGTTTCCTTTTTTTATGCCGACGATCCGGAGACGATGATTTTGCATGATGTGGATTTCCATCTGGCACCCGGCAAGGTGTTGGGGCTGTTGGGCCGTACAGGCAGCGGCAAATCCACCCTGACCAAGCTGCTCTTCCGCTTTTACGATCCTTCTGAGGGAACGATTTTACTGAGCAGCAACGGCAGCCAGTTTGATTTGCGTGACGCAAAGCAGGCGGAGCTGCGCCGCCACATCGGCCTGGTCACACAGGAAGTGCAGCTGTTTCACGCCAGCGTGCGGGACAACCTTACCTTGTTTGACGACAGCATCAACGATACACAAATTTTGGCCGTGCTGGAGGAAGTGGGGCTGACCACCTGGCTGGAGAGCCTGCCCAACGGTCTGGATTCGCCGCTGCAAGGTGACGCCAGCCTTTCTGCCGGAGAGGCCCAACTGCTGGCGTTTGTCCGGGTCTTCTTGGCCAATCCGGGGCTGGTGATTATGGATGAAGCCTCATCCCGGCTGGACCCGGTGACGGAGTTGAAGATTGAGCAGGCCATCGACAAGCTGCTGGCCAATCGCACGGGCATCATTGTGGCCCATCGGCTGGCCACCGTGCAGCGCGCCGACGAGATTATGATTTTGGCCAACGGCCGTATCACAGAACACGCCCCCCGCATCCAACTCGCCGCCGATCCCACCTCCCAATTTGCCCAACTGTTGGTGACTGGTCTGGAGGAGGCAATTACCTAATGATAAAGTGCCAGGCACTGGCGATGAGGATCTAAAATAGTTGATCCGTTCCGCCAGTGCCTGGCACTTCTAGGCAAAACCATGAACACCCTATCCTACTACTGGCGGCTCATCCGCTACCAGCCTAAATATTACGCCAGCGACATCATCACGATTTCGATTCACTTTGCGGCCACCACGGCACTGGGGCTAATTTTGCGCGCCTTTTTCAACGGCCTGACCGGAGAGTCCAGCTTTGCCCTGCCGCTGTGGCCCATCGTCGGGCTGCAAATTGTTTATGCCCTCATTACCGCCACTTCCCAAATGGCGGCGGGCTGGGCCTTTATCAACTTTGAATACATCTCGTTCGATCTACTCATCCGCAACATGTTAGCACGGGTGCTTCAGCTGCCCGGCTCCCGTCCCCTGCCACAAAACGAGGACGGCACCACGATGTCCACCGGGCAGGCGATCAGCACCTTTCGCGACGATACAGACCAGTTGCTCATGGCCATTGTCGCCGTGGATGATGTAATTGGGCTGCTCATCAGCGCGGGTATCTCAGTGACAATCATGCTGCAAATTAGCGTGCCGGTGACGTTGGGCACGTTTGTGCCGCTGCTGATCGTCGTGGGCATTGCCCAGCGGCTGGGGGAGCGAGCCAAGCGGTATCGCAAAGCGAGCCGTGAAGCAACTAGCCAGGTAACTGGCATGATTGCCGACATGTTCAACAGTACGCAAGCTCTCAAGGTGGCCAATGCCGAAGCGCGGGTGATCGACCGCTTTCGTGAGATTAACGACCAGCGTAAGCAGACGATGGTGCGCGACAAGTTGCTGACCGAGTTGGTGGATGCCTTGAGCGAAGGCACGGTTGAGTTGGGGATGGGCCTCATTCTGCTGCTTGCAGCGCGGCAAATGTATGCCGGAACGTTTACCCTGGGTGATTTTGCCCTGTTTGCTGCTTATATCTGGCCTGTCACCCAGCTTTTCCGCATCTTCAGCCGGATGATTACCAATTACAAGCAGGCGGGTGTCTCTACGCAGCGCATGGAAACGATGATGCAGGGTGCGCCTGTGGGCGAGGTGGTGGCTCATCACCCACTGTATCTCGAAAGTCTCCTGCCACCGCTGCCCTACACACCAAAGTCAACAGAACATATGCTCACCGATCTCACCGTTAAAAATCTCAACTTCACCTACCCTGGCAGCGAAAACGGCATTCACAATCTCAACCTGTCACTGCAGGCGGGCCAGTTTGTGGTGGTGACGGGGCGCATCGGCGCGGGCAAAACGACGCTGCTGAAGGTGCTGTTAGGGCTGCTCCCGGCGGATGGGGGCGAGATTTTCTGGAACGGCCGTCCCGTTCCCGATCCTGCCAATTTTATGATCCCCCCTCGCGTAGCCACCACCATGCAAATTCCGCGCCTGTTCAGCGAGTCGGTGCGGGACAACATTTTGCTGGGTTTGCCGGAGGATCAGGTGGACGTGATGGGGGCGGTGAAAACGGCCGTTTTCGAGCAAGATTTGGCCCAGATGGAGCAAGGGTTAAACACTATCGTCGGGCCGCGCGGCCAGCGGCTGTCTGGCGGTCAGGCGCAGCGCGTGGCCGCAGCGCGCATGTTTGTGCGCCAGCCGGAACTGCTTATCTTTGATGATTTGTCGAGTGCGCTGGATGTGGAGACGGAGATAGTATTGTGGGAGAGGGTTTTTGGTGCAGGGGAGCAGGGGAGCGGGGGAGAATCTACGCAACAAACGTGTTTAGTTGTGAGTCATCGGCGGGCGGCTCTGCGACGGGCAGATCATGTGGTGGTGCTGAAAGACGGCCGTATCGAGGACGAAGGTACCCTAGAAGAACTGCTGGGTCGCTGTGAGGAAATGCAGCAGCTGTGGCAAACGGAAACGGCCGTGGGTGAGTGAGCAAGTTTGCAGGTAGCAAGTTGCAGGTCATTTACCACTTCTTACAAATTGCTTCCCCTAGCTTGAAACATCTGCTAAACTGGTGCCATTATGAGCGTTCAAGTCACTTTATCTTTACCCAATAATTTGTTTGAACACGCCAAAGACCTGGGCAATGCGACCAAACGGGATACGGCTGAAGTGTTAGCCGACGCCCTGGAAATGATGTGGCCCACTTTGCCCGATTCGCCTGCTGCCAACTTGCCAGCCATCGCTTCACTTTCTGATGAGGATGTTTTAGCCCTGGCTGATATGAAGCTGGACGAAGCCCAAAACAACCGCTTAAGCGAGCTGCAAACCAAAGGGAAACAAGCAACCCTCACCGAAGTTGAGCGGTTTGAACTGCTTTCCCTTCTGCAAATTTACCAGCTAGGCCAACTGCGCAAATCTGAAGCCCTGGCCGAAGCTGTGCGGCGTGGTTTGCGTGCCCCTCTCTCCTTATGACCCTGTCGGAAGACACCCGCGAATTTGTCAGACAAAGAGCCGAAAATCGGTGCGAATATTGCCAAAGCCACCAGGATTACACGATGGGGCGTTTGCAGATTGATCATGTTTGGCCCTTGGCCGAAGGTGGCTCAGATGAACCAGAAAATCTTTGCCTGGCCTGCGAATTATGCAACCAATACAAATGGGCCAAGACAACGGGCATCGATCCGCAAAGTGGCAATGCGATTGAATTATTCAATCCTTGCCAGCAGCAGTGGACTGATCATTTTGTCTGGAGTACAGATGGTGTTTTGATTCATGGCTTGACCCCAAGCGGACGAGCCACAGTTGAAGCGTTAAGGCTTAACAATCCGCTGGCTGTAACCGTTCGGCGCAACTGGGTTTTGGCTGGCTGGCACCCACCAACCCACAATTAACGAAGAATCCCTCTAAACCTCATCAGGTAAAATCCTTGCTTAAATCGGCCGGTAGCCTCTCACATAATCCACCTCAAAGGTCTTGGGCCAAGAGGTGGTTTTTGACTCGGGGGTGAGATACTGGGGAATTTCGTAAACGGTTAGCATGAACTGCATGGGATAGCTGGGTGACTGCTGGATGGTCCGGGTTTTGACGTTGTCCACGAAAAAACTGACATGCGTGGGTGTCCATTCGGCAGCGTAAATGTGGTAGTGGGCTGCATTGATGGCTATCCGTTCCTGATAAAATTCGTCGGTAATGTGGGGATCGTTAAAGGGATGCAGGCCATAACCAACTTGAGCGGATACGGCCGTCATCTCATGACCAAATATCTCGCAAAGGCAAATTTCAGCCGACTGTTCTGGCTGCTCCTCAAACCCTATCAGCCACAGCGCAATCATATAGCCAGGAATTGCCAGGGCTTTCAATCTGGTTTCAAAATACCCATAAAGCGGAGTGTACAGTTTGGTGGCAGGCTGGGCTTCTTTGACCACGAGGCCAGGCCGAAAAGGATGCTGGCCAACCGCACTGCCCACTGGCCCAGAGTGGCAGCCCGTTTGCAAAGCAGAAACGCGAATATCACCATCAAATTCAGGCGACCAGGGCGGTTGATCCGCCTCAAGGTGAAGCCGCAGGCGGTCACCGGGTAAAGAATAACGAGCCGCAGCCTGGGCGCGGCTGCTCCACTGTGGCAAATAATAAGGCAGCCAGTTGCCCGTATTTAACGTAGCTCTCTGAAAATCGTCCGCAAATTCCAGATGATAACCAGATTTTTCACGAGGGTTTGCCGGGAAATCCA
>JBNKLQ010000114.1:0-17985 GCA_050292445.1 Promineifilaceae bacterium (SeqCode)
TTCATGATAGCGCCAATATTGTGGCCACACCTATCGCTTCGCGGGCAATGTCCCCGCGCAAAGTGTTGTGGATGGCAGCTGCCGCCCATTTTGTGGGGCCGTTTCTGTTTGGCGTGGCCGTCGCCGAAACAATTGGCAAAGGATTAACAGACCCGGCCCACGTGACGATGCCGGTGGTGATTGCTGCCATGCTGGCGGCCGTCGTCTGGAATGTGGTGACCTGGTATTTAGGCATCCCGGCCAGTTCATCCCATGCGCTGGTGGGCGGTGTGGTAGGCGCGGTGCTGGTGGCCGAAGGCGTGGGAGCCATTCAAGCCAACGGGCTGACAACGGTGCTGGTCGCCCTCTTCTTGTCTCCCATTTTGGGCTTACTCATTGGGTTCCTGCTCATGAAGCTGACCCTTTTTCTGGTACGAGGCTCAACACCCCGCATCAATATCTTTTTTAAGCAGTCACAGGTGATTACGGCCGTTAGCCTGGCCCTGAGCCACGGGGCCAATGACGCCCAAAAAACAATGGGGATCATTACGCTGGGGTTAGTGGTAGAAGGCATGATTCCTGAGTTTGTGGTGCCGATTTGGGTGATTGCCCTTAGCGCCGGAGCGATTGCTTTGGGTACAGCTATGGGCGGTTGGCGCTTGATTCGCACGCTGGGCGGCCGTATTTACAAAATTCGCCCGGTGGATGGCTTTGTCTCCCAAATTTCAGGGGCTTCTATCATTTTGGGGGCGGCTTTATTGGGTGGACCGGTCAGCACCACTCAGGTGATGAGTTCCAGCATTATGGGGGCTGGTTCGGCCCAGCGCTTCACCAAAGTGCGCTGGCAGGTTGGCTATGAGATGGTCATTGCCTGGCTGCTGACCATCCCGGTATCTGGTTTGTTGGCAGCCCTGTTTTACTTTCCCCTGAACGCCATCTTGTAGGTCGATTTTGCAAATTTGACCAACTGTTTTTGGAGGTCCTGGCTATGGAATGGTTCAAACGATTCATTAAACCGAAGCAAAGCAATTTTTTGCAGCTGCTTATTCAGCAGGGCGAGTATACAACTGTCAGTGTGGAATCGTTGAAAGCATATCTGAAAAAGCCTAATGAAAAGCGTAGCGTACAGGCGCGTCAGGTGGAAAAAGATGCCGATGAAGTCCATCGAATTTTGGTCCACGAATTGGAGGACAGTTTTGTGACGCCGCTGGACCGCGAAGATATTTTTGCCCTGTCGCGGGCGCTGGATAACTTCATTGACTATGTGTATGACACAATTGAAGAGATGGAGATTTTTGAGCTGGAGCCATTTACGGCCGTTTCCCAAATAGCCGATTTGCTGCTGGAAATGGCCCGCGAACTGCACCTCACTATGGAGCGCCTGCTGGATCATCCCCGTGTGGCCAATGAGCACGCCCGCCGAGTAAAAAAGCTGGAAAACGCCGTGGAACACGCTTACCGTCAAAGCCTGGCCGATCTATTCCAGGGGCCTGAAGATAGCGAACACATCATGCACATGCTCAAATGCCGTGAAGTCCTGCGCCACCTCTCCAATGCTGCTGACCAGGGGGACAAAGCGGCCGATATTGTGATGGATATTGGGGTTAAGTGGAGCTGATGAAGGTCATTCAATAATTGGATAGAGGATATGGGTGTGCCAGACGGCCGTATCCACCCCACTAACTTGACGCTGCATAGGTAAAAAAACGGCCGAAATCAACGATTGGTATACGCAATTGAGGATTAACGGAGGCAAAAAGATTCTCGCTGGGGCAACCGACAATCTAATGAAGTTTGTTATAATGGCGGTTGATTCAACCAAACAGGCAAAACTTATAACAGTGTAAATTTAGCTCTTCCAAACTTCCCCGGAAACTTTCAGCCCAAGTCAAGGTCTGGAAAACAGTTTCCGGGGAAATGTTCAGGAAACATTCTATGAAAAACAGAACGCCAGAACAAATTGAGGTGATGCTAGAACGCATCCTGCCCCGTGTGGCCAAGCCGGGACGCTACACTGGCGGCGAATACAACCAGGTGGTGAAAGATTGGGCCGAGATTGAGTACAAAGTCGCTCTGGCCTTCCCTGATATTTACGATTTGGGCATGTCCAACCTGGGCTTGATGATCATGTACGACATCATCAATAAGCATAAAAATTTACTGGCTGAGCGCGTCTACTGCCCTTGGGACGATATGGAAGCGGTGATGCGCGAGCGAGAAATTCCGCTTTTCTCGTTGGAAACCAAGCATCCCATCCGCGAATTTGACATGCTGGCTATCAGCCTGCCGTACGAGCAGCTGTACACCAACGCCCTGAACCTGATCGATCTGGCCGGACTGCCGGTACGCGCCAAGGATCGAGATGCCAGCTATCCGCTGGTGATTGCTGGCGGGCACGCCTGCTACAACCCGGAACCGATGTCGCCCTTCATTGATGTGTTTGTCATTGGCGAGGGGGAAGAGGCGATTTTGCAGATCATTGGCGTGATGCGCGCTGCGGCTCATCTGGACCGCGAAACGCAGCTGCGCTACATCGCCCAAATCGAGGGCTGCTACGTGCCCCGCTTTTACGATGTGACCTACCACGACGACGGCACCGTGAAGGCGATTACGCCCAACATGCCGGAAGCGCCCCCAAAAGTGATGAAAACCATCGTGCCGGTGATGCCACCACCGGTGACGGATTTCATCATTCCTTTTGTGGAGCTGGTGCATAATCGCGCGCCCATCGAGATCATGCGGGGCTGCACGCGGGGCTGTCGCTTTTGCCATGCAGGCATGGTCACCCGCCCGGTGCGGGAGCGTCCGGTGGAAGAAGTACTGACGGCGATGGAGCAAATTTTGGAAAGCACCGGCTATGAGGAAATTGCGCTGCTGTCGCTCTCGTCCAGCGATTACACGAATGTGTTGGAACTCACGGAAAAAATTGGGCAGCGCTTTGGCCATCTGGGGCTGAATATTTCGTTGCCTTCGCTGCGTACGGAGTCGGTATCTACCCAGCTGATGGATAATTTGGGAGACGGCCGTCGTGGTGGCTTCACGTTAGCCCCGGAAGCGGCTACAGAAAAGATGCGCAACATCATCAATAAGTACGTCTCGCATGAAGAGCTGCTAGAAACGGCCCGCGAAATTTACCGGCGTGACTGGCGCAGCATTAAGCTGTACTTCATGATTGGCCATCCTATGGAAACGATAGAAGATGTGCAGGCAATTGCCGATCTGGCCCGCCAGGTGTTGGCCGAGGGGCGTAAGTTCCACAACAACAAGGCCAGTGTGAACGTAGGCGTCAGCACGTTTATTCCCAAGCCGCAAACGCCGTTCCAGTGGGAACCGATGGATGAGGTGGACCAGGTAAATGCCAAGATTGATCTGCTGCGCAACGAGATACGCGGGTCGGGGCTGCGGCTGCGCTGGAATGATCCCCAAGAGTCGCTGTTTGAAGGCTTTTTGAGCCGGGGTGACCGGCGCATGGCGGAGGTGGTGGAATTGGCCTGGCGCAAAGGGGCCAAGTTCGATGCCTGGCATGAGCATTATGCCGAAGATGCCTGGAATGAGGCATTGGCCGAGGTGGGGCTTGAGCCGCGCTTTTACACGCACCGCAAACGCACCATCGACGAGATTTTCCCCTGGGAACATATCGATATTGCTGTGACGAAGAAGTTCCTGACGCAAGATTATTTGATGAGCAAAGCGCAGGAGACGCGGATTGATTGCCGCCACCACTGTTTTGCTTGCGGCATTTTGCCCAAGCTGAAGGATTTGCGCCGTGAGACGGCCGATTCGGCCTGGGAATGCCCGCCGGTGCCTACGCGTAAGCACCACAAACCGCGCCAGGAGCCAGTGCCGGAGGTGGAAGGGATTGCGCTGACTGTGATTCAGTAGGCAGTGAAAAGTTGTAAGTGAAAAGTGAACGGCCGTTTCCAGGGGAAGCGGCCGTTTTTTATTTCCCCAAAAGATTTAAGCCACATTTAAACTTGTTTAGGTCTCGGTTAACCCACGGTTGCATCGTTTCGCCTATGCTAGAGACATATTCGTTAAACACAACATTTTATTGGAGGTTTTATTTTTATCATGAATCGTACAAAAGGTATTTTGGCAGCAGGAACTTTGACTGGTTTGGTGCTTATCACCTTGTTGGCCTTGGGGTTTAGTAATTTGGGAGCCACAGCCGATAACACAACGGCCGTTTCCCAGCAGCCACAAATTGTCACAACCGATACGGCCGCCCAGGACGCGGTGCAGGCGTGGCAGGATTACAGCGCCGAGCTAGAGCAAACGGTGCGCACACTGCAAGAACGTGAAAATGCGTACCAATCCCAGATTGATACAGCTAATCAGAACATCGTGAATCTACAAGGCCAGGTTAATAGTGCTGGCAGTAACCCGGCACGCACTGGTACCGATGGCGGCGAACACGAGGGTTTTGAACATGACGACTAATCGAAAAGGCCGATCGAATCAGCAGGCGGGGATAAAGATTTAAGCTAAATTTAACATTGTTTAGGTCGAGTTTAACCCAACCCGTTTCAGATTCCTCTATGATGGAAACATTAAACAACACATTTTATTTGGAGGTCTAATATGAATCGTACAAAAGGGATTTTAGCAGCAGGAACTTTGACTGGTTTGGTGATCATCACCTTGCTGGGATTGGGGTTTGGTAATTTGAGCGCCCTGACGGGCAACAGCAGCAGCGCTACGGCCGATCCCCAAGTCGTAGTTCCCGAGGAGCCACAAGTCAACACAACTGATCCGGCCGCTGAAGAAGCGGTAAAGGCATGGCAGGATTACAGTGCTGAACTGGAGCAAACGGTACGCACCATGCAGGAACGCGAGAGCGCGTATCAGTCGCAGATTGATGCAGCTAACAACACAATTGTGAATCTGCAAGACCAGATTAACAGCACAAACAGTGCTGCCAGCAACGGTGGTGCTTATTACGATGATGACGAGCACGAAGAACATGAACACGAAGAACATGAACATGAAGAGCATGAGGATCACGAAGATGACGACTAATCGATCCGCTCGAACCAATCAGCAGACAAGCACGTTGAAAACGTTTCTGGTGGTGGGGAGTTTGGTGGCCACTCTGGCGGGGACACGCCTACTGGCAGCGCGGGATACGGCCGTTGTAGAAACGGCCGTTCCCGCCGATGCCTCCGTAACCGTGGTCGTTCCGGCAGACAACAGCGCCGCAGCTACCACCAGCACCAGCACCAGTGACAATGCACTGCCCCTGCCGCCAACCAGCGGGGGGACACAAATTGAACTGAAGGCCATTCCGCAGGTGGTGCAGCCACAGATTCGTCCAGTTGCTCGCGCCAGCTCATCACGGTAAGAAACATGAACTATCAACCACACCCTGCCAGCTGGCAGTCACACAGCTTTCGCGCCATGGGCAGCCAGATTGTTCTCTGGTTAGACAGCCACAATGTGGCGCAAGCTGCAAGCGCTTTTGCGCAAGCGGAAGCTTTGTTTGCCAACAACGAGCAGACTTTGAGCCGCTTTCGTTCTGACAGCGAACTCACGAAGTTGAATGCTCGTAGCGGGCAGTGGGTAACTGTTTCTAGCCTGATGTGGCGTGAGGTGAACCGAGCCGTAAACATGGCACGGCAAACCAACGGCCGTTTCGACCCCACACTTCTTAATGCTCTGGCCCAAGCCGGGTATGATCAAAGTTTTGAGCTGATCGGTAGCGGGCGCAACGGCCGTTGGCTGGCACCAGAAGCCTTAACTGGCTGCTGGGCCGAAATCGAACTGGATGAGACGCTACAGGCCGTGCGGTTACCCGTCGGAGTACAGCTTGATTTGGGTGGTATTGTCAAGGGGGACACGGCGCAACAAGCGTTGTCACTGTTGCAGTCGGTTGGCCCTGGCCTGGTGGATGCTGGTGGAGATCTGGTGGCTGGTGCAGCCCCTGTTGGTTACTCTGGCTGGCCCGTTGCCCTTAGTCGGCCTGGAGCAGATGATGCTGCCGAAACAGGCGATTTGGCATCGTTTTGGCTGGCTGAAGGGGCTTTGGCCACCTCTGGGATCGATTATCGCAGTTGGGTGCAGGCCGGCGTCATTGTTCATCATCTCATCGACCCTCGTACAGGGCAACCGGCCAACACCGATGCGCTCACGGCCACGGTGCTGGCTCGCGATGCCGCGATGGCCGAGGCGTGGGCAACGGCGACTTTAATTGCCGGTGCGGACGCGGGTATTGACAGCCTGCTGGATGTTGATCTGGCTGGTCTGGTGGTGGGGCGAGACGGCCGTATTCTGGCTACGCCCCGCATGGATCAGCTGCTTCAGGGCGAGTTCTCCCCTCTGGCCTGAAGCTATTTCCCCGGAAACTGTCCGGCAGTGCCTGACCTATCTCATAGTTTCCGGGGAAATCTATATGCTAAGATTGGGCCAATTTTATCTGGAACAGACAATCCCATTGATAAAATTGGTCCAATCTCCTGAGTACATCAATCGTTACAACATTTATTCAAACTTGACTTATTCATTGTATTGGAGAATTTCATGACAACCATCACAGACACAAGCAATCGAACTGATTATTGGGACAGCTTTCTGACCTTCATTTTTAGTCTGGTACTGGGGATTACAGGTGGCTTGGTTTTACTAGGGACTGGCTGGCTGCTGGTGAACACATCGGCTGGGGCCACCGTCGCCAATGCCCTGGCTATTACCGAGAAGACGTCCTGGTACTTTACCCGCTCGGCGGGCACGGTCGCCTACCTGCTCCTGGCCGGTTCTACCATTTGGGGGCTGCTGCTCAGCACCAAGCTGATCAAAGAAGCCGTTCCGGCGGCGCTGGCTTTGGCCATGCACAATATTCTGTCCTGGCTGGCGGTGTTGCTCACCGGGCTGCACGCTGTAGCGCTGCTGGGGGATAGCTTCTACACCTACACCCTGGCCGATTTGACAGTGCCTTTTATTGGCCCGTACCAGCCGGGCTGGGTTGGGTTGGGGATCATCGGCTTTTACCTGATGTTTCTCACGTCGTTGAGCTTTAACTTTCGCAAGCAGATTGGGCAAAAGCGCTGGCGGCAGCTGCATTATGCTTCCTTTGGGGTTTACATTCTGGCCACGGTTCACGGTGCGATGGCCGGGACGGACAGCGGAAACCTGGGAATGCAGATTCTCTACTGGGGCAGCGGATTGATCGTCCTCTTTTTAACCAACTTCCGGCTGCTGGCAGGTAAAGGCAAAAGAACTGCCCGCGCTTAACCCATGCTTGGTTTAAGCTTGGCATGAACGGCCGTATTCGATGAGGATACGGCCGTTTTGCTTTACAGTCTTTTCTTGAGGCAATTTCAATATTCGTGTCCAAAAACCCCAGAAACGGCCGTTGAATAGTAAGAAATAAATTCAGCTCATGTACAAGCTTCTCAGCACCTTTTGTGTTTGTGACTTATCTTTCCAAACCTGCCGTGCTGAAACCACAAGTACGGCCGTTACGTAATTGTCAGTGTTCTTAGAAAAGCAGCAGTTTCGATTTCTGTGTCCAAAAACCCTGGAAACGGCCGTTGAGTAAGAAAAGGTCTTCACATCATTTTATATCCTATACATGTAGAAAAAGGAGATTCTCAGTGCATAGAAAATTTGGTTTGCTTGCAATTTTGGTCAGCCTTTTATGTGTTCTTGTTTTAACCAGCCAAACCAGTCGTGCTGAAACAACGGGTACGGCCGTTCCGCTCACCACAATGCGTTTTACTGACCGCGATAATACCTTTTACTGGGCAACCGATCCGCTGATATTGGCTGGCAATTATGGTGCTCATGTAATTTGGGCAGAAAACATTGATAACTTTGATGATTCTGATCTGTTTTATGCCCAGCTTCCGGCTGGCACAGTAACACGGCTCACTGACCGAACTGCAACAACAGGTACTGTTGGCAAATATCTTAACCCTACCTACAAAGCCGTTCTGGACGATTCTGATAATTTGTTCGTCATTTGGAGTGAAGATGTTGGCGGCAGTGAGTTGCAGGACTTGTTCTTCTGGAAAACGGGCATGATGACGCCTATCAACATTAGCGATCATGATTTAAGCAATGGGGATGTTGGCAATCTATTTATTGTGTTAGATAGCAACAATAAGGCTCATGCTTTGTGGGCAGAGGCAGTGAATGCTGGCACATTTCAACCAAATATTTTTTATTGGTCTGAAGCTACAGGGGTAACACAAAAAGTGTCGCTTGGAAGCGGTGTAGCACTTGGACAGTTCAATGTTACCCAGGCGCTGGCTCTTGAAGTTCATAACAATACGGTGCATGCGTTGTGGCAAGATCTAGATGAGAATGGATCGGGTGATGCCGAACCATTTTATTGGAATTCACAAACAGGTACTGCCCAGCCCATTAGAGAGTCTACGCTGCCAGCCAGTGAGGCTTTTTTGTCAAACTTCTTTTTTGATGACAATGGCGTATTTCATGCTGCTTGGGCTGAAAATTACTTCAATGGTTCTGACCAAACAGATTACTATTACTGGAATTCTTCGAGCGGTGTGAATTTACAGCTGCCTAACTCTCTATTCGGGTTTAAGGCAGATGGAAATGGGAATGGTCATGCCTACTATACGGATGGCGGTGTTTATCATTTTGATACGGTAAGCCAAACAGGGTCACTTATTCCGGGGCTGCCGGCGACATCAAATATTCTTGAGGTGTGCAACGGCCGTATCGGTGATCATATCCATATGCTGTGGCAAACAACAGACAGTAACTTCCCCGGTCATCTGAATGATCTGTTTTACTGGCGTTCAGACATGATAAACCCCATCAACATTACCGATCACGCTCTGGCCAGTGCCGATCCCGCAAACATCCGCATGGTGGTGGATGAAACGGACACGGTGCATATTTTATGGGAAGAATCCGCCAATCTTTATTACAACAGCAGCACAAACTCAACTAGCCAGCTACCGGCATCGCTGGATGGTGTTTCTGGTGGGCAGGTGGTTGCCCAAAATGGCGTTGCTTATGCCGTTTTTGGCTCAATGGCCAGCCCGCCCTTCTACATCTGGCAATCTGATGATAACAGCGTAACACCTGCCAATGCTGCCTTGGGCGAATCGATTGCTGGGGAAACGGCCGTTGCGGGTGAAGAAGCCACTTCCGAAACCATCTGGTTTGACAGCAACGGTCAGCTGCACTTGGTTTCAAATGCCCCCTGGCATTGGGATGCGGCACGAGGTGTGCAAGATTTGACTTTGGGAGCTGAGATGGAACCTGTAGATACAAACGGAAGCTTGCATGTTGCCACCGATACAGTAGGCGGCTCCTACATTGTCTGGCAGGGGGAGACACCAGTAGATGATGGCGTAGATATGTATGCCGCATTTGTTTCGCCTGAACTGCCCAATTCAATATTCTTACCAATAGTGTTGCAGCAGTAACGTTTCCTCTCAGGGGAGAGTTTTAGTAAAACGGCCGTATTCGATCAGGATACGGCCGTTTTTGTTTGCAAGATAAATTCGCTTATAGAAAAAAGATTAAGCTATCATTTCAGGCTCAATGATTTAAGGAACAACTCCAATATAAATAGAACAGCGTAATGCTGAGCTGCGCCTATTGGAAGGAATCGTTGCCTGAAGCTTCACCTTCACCCGTTTTGTTGCGAATAAAATTGATGAGCTGCTCCACAGAGGCAAACCCCTCCTGTTCACCCGTGTGGGGATTTTGCAGCGTGGCGCGCCACGGCATCCCTTCTTCTTCGCGCCAGATACGTAAAAGATATGCATGATAGTGCTGTAGATTATTACTCATAAGCGTTATCCTCTGCGGCTTGGGCACTCCTCATTTGTTATTTTGTTGATTCAACTATGGCACCCCAAACTAAGGATTTGCCTTTCGATTGGGCAATAACAATTAAGGAGTCCTCTCTTCCCTCTCAATCATGATCAGTGTAGGCTATAATGATGCTGGCTAACGGTGCGTTTGGATGATAGGCTGCGCCATTCAGCTACAAAGATACCATGATGATTATTTTGTAAATGAGTTTACCCGATAAGCGATCCGAAAACGATCCATCAGGTTTTAGCAGGCTAGACCCGAAGGGTTTTCAATGTCAAACTCAAACCAATAAAGACCGAGACCCTTTGAGTCTTTTCTCAACCAAATCAATGTCAGCAAAATTAGAACTGACCCTACTGGGTGAAACAACCATTAAACTCAATGACAAACTAGCCTCCGGCCTGCCCTCGCGCAAGGCAGAGGCCATGCTGTTTTATTTGGTTTGTACGCAACGGCCGTATTCCCGTGATCTGTTAGCCGATTTTTTCTGGGACGATCGTGATCCTGAGCAAGCCCTGGCCAATCTGCGGTCATTGCTTTCTGGGCTGCGCCGCAAGTTTAAACCATACCTGGAGATTACCCGGCAAACGGTTGCCTTCCAGACAGACAGCCCGTACTGGTTAGACACGGCCGAATTTCAGCGCCTGGCCCAAAGTGAAACATTTGCCGATTGGGAACAGGCCATTGCCCTTTACCAGGCTGACTTCCTGGCTGGTTTCGATATTCGCGATAGTCGTGGTTTTGACGAGTGGCTGACGCTGGAGCGTGAACGGCATCAGCGAACGGCCGTTGACCTGCTGCGGCGGCTGGTACAGTACTGTTTGGACCAACAGCGATACCCCAAAGGGATTCGCTACGCTGCCCGACTGCTGGCCATCTCGCCGCTTAGTGAATGGGCCCACCGCCAGATGATGTTGCTATTGGCCCGCAACGACCAGCGGGCCGAGGCGCTGCGCCAGTACCAGACCTGCTGCGATATTTTAATGGAAGATCTCGGCATTGATCCGTCACCGGAAACGACGGCCCTGTACGAACGCATTCGCGCCGCAGTCGATATTCGTCGCCACAATTTGCCGGTGCCCACCGCTCCTTTTGTAGGGCGTGCCCGAGAATTGGCGCAAATTCAGGCGCAGTTGGTACGGCCGTCTTGTCGCTTGCTCACGTTGGTGGGGCCGGGTGGGATTGGCAAAACGCGGCTGGCCTTACAAATTGCAGAAACGGCCGTCGGCACCACACTCAATGGCATCTTTTTTGTGCCACTGGCGGCTGTGCCCACGCCAGAATTTATCATCCCCGCCATTGCCGAAGCTGTCGAGTTTACCTTTGCCGGGAGCGCTGCGCCCAAGACCCAGCTCCTCAACTTCTTGCAGGCCAAAGAAATGCTGTTGGTGCTGGATAACTTTGAACATTTGCTGAAGGGCAGCCAACTGCTGGCCGAAATGAGTCAGGCCCTGCCCGATGTGAAGCTGCTGGTAACCTCCCGCGAACGGCTTAATTTACAAACAGAGTGGACCTATGAAGTGGGGCCGCTGCCGCTGGCTAATGAACTAGATGAGCAGCCCGCCGACGCGCTCAGGCTGTTTGTGCAAATGGCCCAGCGTGCCCAGGCCGATTTTGTGCTGACACCCGAAGCCGAACCGCACGTGATGAAAATTTGCCGGTTGGTGGCAGGCGTGCCCCTGGGCATTGAACTGGCGTCGGCCTGGGTGCGGCAGCTCAGCTGTGCCGAGATTGCCGACGAGCTGGCACACGGCATTGGCTTTTTGCAAACGCGTGCCGGAGATGTGCCCGATAGGCACCGCAGCCTGCAAGCGGTATTTGACCATTCTTGGCAGCTTCTCACGGCTGAAGAGCAGCAGGTGCTGGCCCAGCTTACCGTTTTCCGTGGCGGCTTCACGCGTGAGGCGGCGCGGCAGGTGACGCAAACATCGCTGTGGACGTTGACGGCACTGGTGGATAAATCGCTGCTACACCGGGGGGCGAACGGCCGTTTTGAGATGCTAGAAATGGTGCGTCAGTTTGCGGCGGAACGGCTCGCCAATTTGCCAGATAGCCGGACAACTGCCGAGGCGCGCCATGCCCAGTACTTTTTGCTGCTGCTGCACCAGCAGGCGGATCGCTGGCAAATGGCCGAACGGCAGCAGGCGCTCGATCAGCTTTCGCCCGAAATTGAAAATGTACGGGCCGCCTGGCGCTGGGCAGTGGCTGCTCTGGAAGATCCAGCAGCGGTGGAGATAGCTCCGGCGGCAGCGCAGTGGCTCGACCAGGCTATCATCTCTCTCTTCTTTTTATATGAGTCGCGTGGCTTGTTCCAGGAGGGTGCGGCTGCATACGGTTGGGCGTTGGCGGCACTGGAAGAAACGGCCGTCCATGAAGCAGAAGCGCGGCAAACGTATGGCAAGTTGCTGGTGCGCTACGGCCGTTTTGTCACTTTCTTGGGTCAATATGAAAAAGCGCAGCGCATGCTAGAAAAAGCACTCACCCATTTGCAAACTGAGAGCGATCCCAAAGAAACTTCGCTTTGCCACAGCTATCTGGCCATTGTAGACAGCTTCCAGGGCCATTATGAACAAGCGATGGCCAAGGCCGAAATCAGCCTGCGCCTAACGACCCAAATCCATCATAAGCAGGGGCTGGCTTTTGTGCAAAATTTGCGCGGTACGCTAGCCCACCGGCTGGGTGCTTATGCCAACGCCCGCGAATATTACGAAGCCAGCCTGGTGCTGCGGCGGCAGTTGGGAGATGAACATGGAACGGCCGTTGTCCTCAACAATCTAGGCAACCTGGCCAACGCCGAACAAGATTTTGTCGCCGCCCGCCGCTGCTATGAAGAAAGCCAGCTCATTTTCAAAGAGATCAATTACAAACCAGGGCGGGCTGCTTCATTGGGCAATGCAGGTGTGGTGGCCATGCGGCTGGGCGAACTGGCCGAAGCGCGCCAACTGCATGAGGAAAGCCTGATCCTAAAACGAGAGCTAGGCAACCGACGCAGCATTAGCATCTCGCTCATCAATTTGGGGGAGGTGACGACGTTGCTGGGCGAACTAGATGCGGCCCGCCGAGCTTTTCATGAAGCGTTGCGCCTCACAATGGCCATCCAGGCCTATCCTCTGGCTTTGGATGCTTTGGCTGGCATAGCCGGTTTGTTGGCACAAGATGGGCAGCGTGCGCAGGCAGTTCAACTGCTGCGGCTAGCGTACCATCATCCAGCCAGCGGCAGCGAGACGCAAGAGAAGGCTGCCCAGCAGCTAGATGCATTGGGAGCCAGTTTTGACTTGCCAGAGGCGCTGCCTGATTTGGCGGAAGTGGTGGCAGCGATTTTACGGCCGTATATCTGACAAAAATTTATTATCAGAGAATGCAGTTTATTATTCCGGCAATGTAGATTGAATGAATTGACTAATACCAGGATCGGCCTGACCGAACTGTGTAATGCTTTGGTCATTTGTATGGTCTATATCAGACAGGTCCCGCTGCAATTGTTGTATGTCCATGACCTCATCGGCCGTTGTCACGAGGAAAATAATGCCATCAGCTAAGTCGAAAGATTGGTTGTTGATACTAAATTCAGCTGTACGGCCGTCGTTTGTTCCGATTTGCCAGAAAAACTCATACCCATCTTTGGACATTGCCTGGCATTGCACCAAATGGGTTTCTGAGCTGGTAGAACCGCTGCTATCACAGCCTGAAGAGGCAACGGCGTCATGCCAGACCAGAATGTCTAGCCCTTCCTGCCAGTGAAAGTACTCATAACCTGAATATTCGTAGACTCCCCCGGCTATGCTTGGTGCAGGCGGTGTAGTGGAACGGAAACACGCGGCTGTTGCCAAGCCAAGGAATCCTGTCAGGAGCACAATCCATATAAAACGAACGCGGTGCATAACTTTCTCTCCGATTATTTTTAACTTGTGTCGGACCGTAATCTATATTGTTTTTTTACCCGAATTACATTTGCCCAAAAAGACGGCCGTTTTTACAGCAAAAACGGCCGTCTCATCATCAGGCACTTTGCTTAAAGCTTACCGTTCCACATGCTCCGCGTCTGTCGCCTGAACGAAGAAGTCTACATACTCATTCGTATCGGTTTGCCCGGAGAATTTCCAGGTTGGCTGCACAACGATGGTTGGTTGTCCTTCATACCGGATTTCGCCTGCGTCGTCGGTCGGCCAGCTATAGGTGGTGTAGTAAGCCAGCGTCACCTCATTCACGGTGAATGATTCGTAAGTGAACGGTACAAAGCCGCGCCCATCACCGTCAATGGGAAGTGGTTCATCGATTGGCAACTCTTCCACGGGCGGTCCTTCCGGTTCAATATTGACAATCTTGTCGATATTTTCCCAATCGGCCACTGGGTAGGCCTGCCCCAGGTCACGAGCGACCCAGGCAAACAGATGTACTTCCAAACCGTCTTCTAGATCCGCCGGGGCGTTGGGCAGGATGTAAGTGCGGCCCGTATCATTGCTGGTGTACAGTATCTGGTCACCTTCGCGGCTGATAATGCCAGGCCCGGCGATTGGTTCGTTAATTTGCTCAAGTGGTTCCCAACCAGCCAGCTCAATCGTGTTGCCATCGGGGCCAACCTGCCCCCAGATGTGCGTTTGCTGGCCGACGCGTTCCGCCAGGGCGTTGAGCGTGGCCGAGTCGGCCTGGACCAAGTAGTTGCGAATCTGAATACGCGGGTCGGCACCGCTGTCAATTGGCAGGAATGCTACGGGCCATTCGTACAGATGAATCTCATCGCCAGGTTGATATTCACGCATCCAGAATTGGTACAAATCAGCGTTTGGATCTTCGATGGCAATCGCTGGCTCGGGAACGGCCGTTTCTGGGCCAGCGTTGTAGGTGTACAGAATGCCATTTTCAAACACGCCAGTTTGCAGGCGTTCCCAGGCGGCCTGGGCGGTGATGAGTGGGTAGCGGCCCAGGCGTTGTGCATTGCGCAGCACCTGGTAGCTGACGAAAAAGATACGGCCGTCATTGCTCACGCCTACCGTCAGTTCCGGCTGGTTTACCGGCTGCCCGTCGATGACGCGGACAAAGTTAACATCCGTGCCCCAGATTTGCTGAATTTCATACTCGAAATCGATCAGGCCCTGTTCCTTCACGTATGCTTCCGCAATCGGTACCGCCTGCTCAAAGGGCAGCGGATTATCCCAATCGTTCTCAATGCTGGTGTCGTTGTAGTAAACGCCCCAGGCATCAATGATAAGGCTGCGCGGCCCATCGAAGCTATGGTACACAACCGGTGGCTGATAGTTCGGGTCGACAAACTCACCTTCAAAGACCGGGTATTGTTCCCGATAAAGCTGGCCAGTAAAACCAAACTTTGTCGCCAATTCGCGCGCTTTCTCTACCGTCACGGCCTCATCAGGGATGTTTTGCAGCACCGTCGCCAGCAATGGCTCCGTGGGCAAGGTGGTGTTCAACGTGAACGTTGTGCCGGAAAACGGGTCTGTATAGATTAAGTTGCCATCAGCATCCAGAGCAGCACTTTCGGCAGCGATGCCCCCGCCACCAGATTGTGGCCGGACATTGGCCCCGCCACCCCCGCCCAGGCCGGTGGCCTGACTGCTACCTTCTAGCTTAGGTAGAGGAGGTAAGTCGGCAACTTCAACAGCTTCCGTTTCATCTTCAGTATTGTCGTTTTCAGTATTGTCGTTGTTGGCGTCATCGGTTGTGGCGGCTGGTACATTGCTGTCCTCGGCTACGGTGGCGCTGGGTTCATCGCCGCCCCTTCCGTCTCGGGTCATGACGAAATAGGCCGCCACAACAATCAAAACCAGTGCTCCCAGGGCACCCAGTAGGTATTTATTGCGATTCATGGTTGTTCCTTCCTTTAACATCTGTTTAAGCTGCTGCCAGAACGACGGCCGTTCTGGCGGCGCTTGATTTCTTTGTGATTTATGTTTTCTGGCGGCGCGTCGGGCCAGCTGACTTCCTAGCATCGCCACAAAATCCGGGTCAGGATGTGTGTCTTGGGCCAGGTTAATCAGTTTGGCTGCCAGCTCAGCCTCTTTTTCGATGGCTTCGCTGACAGGGGGTTGCCCTTTGCCTTGCATCTCGGCTGCGATGCGGCGGCTGAGCTCATTCGCCAGGATGGGGTCTTTTTCTTTCATACGGTTGCCTCCTGGTTTGGATTGAGCCGGGTTTGCAAATCTTGTAGCCCCCGATGCAGCAGCATCCGCACAGCGGGTTCTTGCTTGCGCATCAGGCGGGCAATTTCTGGAATATCCAGCCCACCAAACAGACGGAGTGAAATTGCTTCGGCGCGGTCGGGTGAGAGTGTTTGCAGCTTTTGGGCGACCGCTTCTATTTGTAATTTCTGGCTGACGAGATCGTCGGGCGCGTCTTGTGGGTCGGCCAGGTCTGCGGCCGTTTCCAACATCAGCTCCGGTTTTTGGCGGCGGTATTTATCTGCCACTTTGTGCCGGGCAATGCCAAACAGCCAGGCCAGGAACGGCCGTTGCCCTTTGTACTTGTCCAGATTTTCCATCGCTACCAAAAAGGTTTGCGAGGTTAAATCTTCGGCATCGGCTACGTTGCCCACACGCACCAGGAGATAGCGGTAGACGCGAGTAACGTGCCGTTCATACAAGCTATTAAAGGCGCGCAGGTCGGCCCGGGCCGCCTGCACCAACGCCCGATCATCCTCAATCGTCGCAGGCGCTTCAGCCAAAAGCGCACTGATTGTCAACCAGAGTGGTGCCGCTTGCACCTGTACAGGTTGGTTTGCTAACATGCATGTTCTCCTAAACGTAAACCGCGAACAGGGTGTGGATTTTCAAAAAACGTTCGGCGGTTTTCGTAAGTCGCCGACAAATGGCTGGCCTGAACACACTTTCTAAACAATCATGATTTGTTTAGCGCGATGTTTTGGGTTAACAGACTCATTTGCCGTTCTGTGTAGTATGTCGTGGGCAACGGTGAATTTATAACAGGCAATTTTAAAATTGGTTGAAATTAGTCCAGTTCAGACAGTAATGGATGCTGGTAGTTTATCTGAAATTGAGGCAAAAAACGTGATGCTTGGTCGATGTTTGGGCCACGGGTTGCCCGTTTGCCCTACGCCAGCTATGCTGATCACCGTGAAAAAAATAGAACGCTGATTTACCTGATTACCATGATCAGGAAGATCAGGTAAATCAGCGTCCCATTTATAAGGGAGACGACATGAGCGCAAGCTCAACACCATGAATGAAAACCGCAGATTTCGCAGATTACACAGATTATTTCATCTGCGAAATCTGTGTAATCTGTGGATTATTTTTGAAGGAGAAGATGATGGATGTAACGGCCGTACTCAACACACTTTTACACGGCAACCAGCTCAAACGAACGGCCCGCACGGGTTGGGTACAGCGCGGTGTGCCCAACGCGGAAAACGTAGCGGCCCACAGCTTTGGCGTGGTGTTTGTCGCTTTAGTTTTGGCTCAAACAATTGAGGAGCCACTCGATTTGGGACGGCTGCTGGCCATCGCTGCCCTACATGATTTGCCCGAAGCATTGACCACCGACATCCCCACGCCCGCCTGGCGCTACCTGCCGCCCGGCATTAAAACAGATGTGGAGCGCGGCGCGATGAAGGAGATGCTGGCCGAAACCGAGTTTGCCCCGGCCTTGATGGATTTGTGGGAAGAGCTGCACGCGGCCCAAACGCCGGAAGCCAAACTGGTACACGACGCGGATAAGTTGGAGATGTTTTTGCAGGCGATGGTGTATGAAAAGCAGACGGGGAATCAGCAATTGGGGGAATTTTGGGAACGGCCGTATATCTTCCACTACCCTCAGGCCCAGGCCATTTACGACGAACTTCGCTCACAACGCCCTCATTAAGGAGGCTGTCACCTTGTCACCTTGTCACCCCCTCACTATACTTCCTGCCGATGAGTACAAGACAAATTGTTCACGTGGAAAGCGGCGAGATTCTCATCCCGCAAGCAAAGTGGTGCGACAGCTTCGGTACCAAGCTGCGCGGCTTTACCTTTCGGCGCGAACTGGGGCCGCAGGATGGCCTGGTGTTGGTAGAAGCCAGAGACAACCGGGTGAACACCGCTATCCACATGCTCTTTGTCTTTTTTGACCTGGGCGTGATTTGGGTCAATGATGCTGGGGAAGTGGTGGGCACCGTTGTAGCCCAGCCGTGGCGGCTTTCCTATATGCCGCCTGCGCCGGCCCGCTATGTTATCGAAGGCCAGCCGGACCTGGTGAACC